>CAXUIG010000031.1:0-39596 GCA_964250845.1 uncultured bacterium
TGTATTCCTTCCAGGGCTTACATTCCAGCATCCCATTTCAGGTAACCAGTGCCCCTCTATCACACACGGTTGAAATCCTTAACCGATAGGGAAAGCTTCTGGTCCTACTGCATGGCACCAATTAGGTAGTCGTGACGTTTAAAACACTCCATCCTTGAGCTTTCTACCGGACAAAGCCCAAGTTCATCAGTTCCTTGGCAGATGCCAGGACGTCAATTGCCACCAAGAAAATCTTGCCTTGAGGATTGAGCAAGAACCGCCATGCTAGGTTTATGCCAACACTGTCACCAAACCAAGGAGTTTGCACTTCACCCGTCACTTTAATTTGGGTAAACCCTCCTTCTACTGCCTCAGATACCCCCCGCTCTGGTATTAGCTTGAGTCCGTAACATTCTTCACGCATGTACGCGAGAATGTTCTCGTGACCCACAATCGGTTGCTCAAAAGGGGGTTGCAAGGCACCGTCTTCAGCAAACAAAGCCACAGCCGCCGAAAAGTCAAAGGCGTTCATATTCTCCATATAGCTCAAGACTGTCAAGTTGTCGAGGCCCTCAATGCTGACCTTAGTTCGAGATGCGAAATCTTTAGGTGGAACAACAGGTTCTTTAACTCTTTGAGTACTATCAGTTGGGGCATATCCCATGTTGGCGACAATATCCCGTAACACGCTCAGTTGCTGTCCTCCTTCAAGCTCACGGATGGCTTGGAGCACATCTGATGCCTTCGCAGACAGTTTATAGCCTTGTGGAATTGGAGCAACGATTGAGAGTTTCATCCACTCGCTTAACTGATACCAGAAGCCTAACTTGACATTCATGCCGAAAGACGAATAGGTACGGCACAAAGGAGTGTCAGCCTGGTTAACCAAATCGCACATCACCTGTGCTTGCTCTAAAGCAGACATCTGCTTGATTTGATTCAGGGTGTTTTCTGCGAAGATCATGTTGGCTACCGACATAGCAGCGGGAGTGATTGTAACTCCCATTTCGGTGTAGGCAAACCACAGTAAAGCTAACTGATCCTCAGCACTAAGTTGATTGAATGATTCAACCGTAGCCCGAACCATATCAGCAACTTGAGTATTCGGGAAAATGGAGCGTGCAGACTCGATAGTAAACGACATTTTTCAAAATCTCCAGAACCAAATTAGATGGATTTGTTGGCAGTGTTTCAAAAATGGTGATGCTAGCTTGTCCATGTCAGCTCTAACTGCTTTTCGAGACTTAGAGCGCCAGATCTAGGGACATTACCCAAAATCCGTTGAGCGATCGCGTAAGAGGATCGTTGGCAAATTGATAAACAGGCAAGCACAGCCAGGAACTCATCAAAATTCAGGGGTTTGGTAAACCACAAGTCAAACTCAGCCGAGAGAGCACGTTTTTGTGTCTCTTCAGTTGCATAGGCTGTCACAGCAATGGCTAGCGCCTCTTTCCCTCGTGCTGCCGCGAGTGTTCTCACTTGGCGAATCAGGGCATAGCCATCCTCCTTTGGCAAAGCAATTTCACTCACGAGGACATCCGGTTGCCATTGCACAAATATTTCCAGAGCTGGCTGGACTAAAAATGCTACTCGCACCTCCACACCATAAGGTTGCAGCAGCAGCGTCATCAAATCGCAGCAATCGATATTATTGTCTACAACGAGTATTCGCAGCCCTTGGAGGAATGGAAAATGAGTAGGAAATCCATTATTTAGATGCATGGCAGTGCCAATCGGGATTTCATGAATATTCTTAAGCAATGCGTCTACAGTGCCGGATGGAAGCTTAGCAAACGCTTCATCAGTAGGAGCAAAGAGCAAAGACGGTGAATGAACCAGCACCTTTGAGAGTATCTGCCAATTTAGCAGCCTTGAAAAGCAGCAACCAGCTTTAACGGCAGTATCAACTTAAATATCAGCCATGTATGTATTTCCCTAGTTTTGTGGAATCTGTTAATAAGGTTTAGTATTACATCCTGATGTTATAAATTATGTTTAATGAAGCGTTTGATTAGTGTATAAGTTGAATAGGTTGTACGGTGAAGATGTAAATCTTTACAAAAAAAAAAATTAGCCTGGTCGCTCCTGTACCCCAAGGTACATATTCGGCTTAACTTGCCAAAACAACTCCGAGGAAAGCCAGTCTCCGAATCAATTTTGGCCTCGCTTTAATTTCATTCGTAGTGGCATCAACTTCATATGGTTCTAAAATCAATCCTCGCTCGACAATATAAGTACCGACCAACATAATTGCTGGTTGGCTCATGGGGGTAGATGCACGCACTTGGAGAGAGCGCTGCACTTTACCACATAAACCCTAGTTTTAGAATGAAATAGCCCTGCGCAGCCGGACTTTTCTAATGTTTCAACACAATCCGATATCGAGCTTTTCCTTCCGCCAAATGCGTCATTGCTTCATTCATTTGACTAAAAGCAAACGTTTCTGTGACAGGTTCAATGCCATGACGGGCAGCGAAATCGAGCATTCTAGCGGTTGTTGTTGGACTGCCAAGCGGTGTGCCAGATCAGGATTTTTGCCCAAAGATTAAACACGGTAATGCCACCACAGAACAACGGACCTACCTTAGCTGGATCAATCCCTTCTGGCAGAGGAGTTACCCATTCTTCATGTGCCCGCACCTTGTCAGCAAAGCCTCCGTACCGACCGACGATAGTTTGCTCTGCTGTTAAACACAAGTTGTGATTGCCAGACATGCACCACTCGCAGTGCATACAAGAATGGGAAAACCAACCTAATCCGACTCGCTGTCCTATTTCAACGGTTGTGACGCGATCGCCAACAGCTGCAACGGTTCCCACGACTTCATGACCCGGCACGAGGGGGTATTGGCTAATTCCCCAATCATTCTTCAACATACTTAGGTCGCTGTAGCAAATCCCGCAATACTCAACATTGATTTCTACTTCTTCGTCTTTGAGCGCACCTGGATCATATTCAAATGGCTCCAGCGTTCCGCCTGCTGTTTTGGCTGCATAAGCGTGAATCATGCTTGTCTCCTGTTTGGCAACTATCGGGTGGGCACTGCCCACCCGATAAAATTTACTCAGTGTGGAGCATCATCATGGGAAGGGGCTGTGACTGCTGGAGCGCCGGGCCATTTCCAGTTAAGAACTCCTGGCATGTCGACACCCTGCTCGTGTGCGTAGTTGAGGCACTCGATCTGCTGGTTCCTGAACTCCTCCTTGGCATGGGCACCCGCAACCTTGAGCTTGGGAACGCGATCAATCACATCGATCGCTATGCTGAACCGATCAATCTGGTTCTTAATAGCAAGCTCCAGTGGCGTGTTGATGTTGCCCTTCTCCTTGTAACCGCGAACGTGCAAATTGTGATGGTTGTTGCGACGATAGGTGAGCCTGTGAACTAGCCAGGGGTAGCCGTGGAAGTTGAAAATGATTGGCTTGTCAAGGGTGAATAGGCTGTCGAAGTCGCGATCAGATAGACCGTGGGGATGCTCCGTATCCGGCTGCAGCTTGAACAAGTCAACGACGTTGATGAATCGGAGCTTGAGAGCGGGGAAGTTCTCTCGTAGCATCACACTTGCCGCCAGGGCTTCCAGAGTCGGAGTATCGCCAGCACACGCCACAACCACATCAGGTTCACTGCCTAGATCGGTGCTTGCCCAATCCCAGATGCCAAGACCCTTGGTGCAGTGCTTGATCGCGGCATCCATGTTCATATATTGGAGGTGGAGTTGCTTGTCAGACACGATAACGTTGACATAGTCCACACTACGCAAACAATGGTCAGCTACCGATAACAGGCAGTTAACGTCAGGGGGCAGATAAATCCGGGTAACGTCCGGGCTCTTATTGAGTACCACATCGAGGAAACCGGGATCTTGGTGGGTAAAGCCGTTATGGTCTTGCCGCCAAACTGTAGATGTGATCAGCAGGTTCACCGCAGAAATGGCAGCCCGCCAGGGGATACCCTGGCAAATCTCCAGCCACTTGCAGTGCTGGTTGATCATCGAGTCAATTATGTGAACGAAGGATTCGTAGGTGGAGAAGAAGCCGTGCCGTCCGGTCAGCACGTACCCTTCTAGCCAGCCTTCGAGCGTGTGTTCGCTCAACATTTCCATCACACGACCGTCTGTCGCCAGTTCAGTGCCGTCCTCATCCTCAGGGAAGTACTCTGCCAACCATAACTTCTTACTAACTTCGTAAATGGCAGTGAGTTTGTTCGAGGTATTTTCGTCAGGACCAAACACGCGGAAGTTGTCCATGTTCATCTGCATGATGTCACGCAGGAAGACGCCCAAGGGTCTGGTATTTTCAACCTCGACATAACCAGGCTGGGTGACTTCAACCCCGTACTGGCGGAAGTCCGGCATCCGTAGCGCCTTGCGCACCATCCCCCCGTTAGCAATCGGATTCGCGCTCATGCGGCGGTTGCCCTTGGGTGCGAGATCCTTCAGTTCAGGAATCAGCTTCCCGCTGGCATCAAATAGTTCCTCTGGCTTGTAGCTCCGCATCCACTGTTCCAAAATCTGGAAATGACCCTCATTTTTAGCCACATCCGACATCGGCACTTGGTGAGCGCGCCAGAATCCCTCGACTTTGTGCCCGTCTATTTCTTTTGGACACGTCCAGCCCTTGGGGCTACGCAGGACGATCATCGGCCAGCGAGCCCGCTGAGCCACACCTGTACTGCGAGCTGATGCCTGAATCTGCTTAATCTCCCCAATGCAGCGATCCAGGGTCGCGGCCATCGCCTGGTGCATCGTTTCGGGATCAGACCCTTCCACGAAGTAAGGCGTGTAGCCGTAGCCTTTAAACAAGTTTTCTAGCTCCTCATGACTAACGCGAGCTAGAAGTGTCGGGTTGTTGATCTTGTAGCCGTTCAGGTGTAGAATAGGCAATACTGCTCCATCGCGGATAGGGTTAATAAACTTGTTGGAGTGCCAGGCAGTTGCCAGGGGTCCGGTTTCAGATTCACCATCACCGACCACAACGGCAACGATCAGGTCGGGATTGTCGTAAGCAGCTCCGTAGCCGTGGGAGATGCTGTAGCCCAGTTCACCACCTTCATGGATGGAACCGGGAGTTTCAGGGGTACAGTGGCTACCAATGCCGCCAGGGAAGGAGAATTCCTGAAAGAATCTTTTCAGCCCTGACTCATCCTCACTCTTATCGGGATAAATCTCGGAATAGGTGCCTTCTAGGTAACTTGGACCAAGAACACCCGGAGCCCCATGACCAGGACCTGCCAAGAAGATCATATTCAGATCTTGCTGTTTAATCAGCCGATTCAGGTGCGTGTAGACAAAGCTCAAACCGGGGCTAGAACCCCAGTGTCCTAATAGGCGATGCTTGATGTGTTCAATCCTTAGAGGCTTTAGCAGCAGTGGATTGTCTCGCAGATAAATCATACCGATAGCTAAGTAATTACATGCACGCCAGTAAGCATGTATCTGACGCAATTCTTCAGCACTCAGGGGCGCACCCTCGACTGTAGACCTAGCTTTGCCAAATGCACTAATCGAGGTGTCAGTGGTTGGTTTTGGAGGAGTTGCTACCATAATTGTGATTTTTGATTTTCGGTTTTCGCGGAAAAATGGTGACGGTAATTATTAGAGTGGAAAACAGCTCCCACTAAACATTGCTGACGTTTCTATATCTGTTGCTTCAGAGAGGATTTCTGAGGCAGTAACCCGTATACGTAAAATTGCTCTTGAGCGCAATTAACCAATTGTACTGGAGTGACTACTCAATCAGCCCTAATCCAGAGGCTTCTTGCTCTGGATTAGGGCTGATTAAACTTGGGTCAGAGGTTTCATGGACTGATAAATTAATCAGCCTATCCGGCTCTTGAGTCATTTTGCCTCTTTGTTAAATTTGTATAGACTAACTATCTACACAATTTTAAAAAGGTGGGTATCTGTTTCCTCTATCAACCGACGTACCCCGGAAGATTGATAATCCTGAGCTTGTTTGTAGGAACAGAACCGAAAATGACGCCATTCATCCTAAGTTTTATTTTCTCAATTCCTGGAGATTACTGGCGACGGATGATACATCAGTATCATCGCATTACCTTAACACTCTGCTTTCGATCAGCATTGGCCCAAGCGTAGGGCAACTGGGGTGGAGATACCAGCCTTCGGTTGAAACGTTTAGATCTTTAATCCGACCTGAGTGCAGATCGAGCACCCAGCCATGAACTTGGGGAGCGTTCTCTTCCCGTAAGGCATTCCGCATAATTGAGGTTTGGTAGAGATTTTTGACTTGAGCTTCAACATTTAACTCAGCTAGGCGATTCAGTTTGGCTTCGCGACTAGGCAGTTTGTCAATTTCCTCTTGCTTTTGCAGGTATAGCTCTCTGATGGGGTTGACCCAACTATCTACAAGCCCTGTTTTGGTTCCTTCAAGGGCAGCCTGAATGCCACCGCAATAATAATGACCACAGACAATAATGTGCTGGACATGCAGATGGGCAATCGCATATTCCAGCACCGACAGAAAGTTAATATCCGTCAGGCAGACCTGATTCGCGATATTGCGGTGGACAAAAATCTCACCCGGTTCGGTTTGCGTATACTTTGTCAGGGGTAGGCGGCTGTCTGAACACCCAATGTAGAGATAGGGCGGAGTTTGTCCAGTCGCTAGACTCTCGAAGTAGTTTGGGTCAGCTTGGTGCTGTTGAGCAGCCCATGCTTGGTTATTATGTAATATCTCCGTAATACTGTGATAATTCATTGTGGCTCGATACCCAAATTTAAAGACCTGAATTCAATCTTGACCTGCAAGCAGATTATGATTCTACAGCTCCGATACAGATTGTGTACTAGAGTACCTAATTACAGATGCCACTCCTGGCGCGGCTCTAGTAGATATTCTTATTGAAGACGTTCGATAGCCAGAGGCACCCTCTCCATGACTATGCCCCCGAACCAGGATTAGCCCTAGAATTCTTGCACCAGCTTATGAAAATAATGGTGCGCGAATGGGATTTTTGGGCTTTGGGGCTTAACTGAACCTTATTGAGCCCTGTGCTGCTTGCGGTGATGCCAGTAATAGCTGACAATAGAAAAGATAGCTATTAAACCCAATGATGAGGGTGATGAGACACTGCTGAGATTGGGGGCAAATACCGGATCGGCGCGGAAAACTTCCTGTCCACCATTTGCCAGCACAGCGTCAAAAGCAATCTGTCCGTGATCATTTAACCCATTATGGGAAATAAACAGATTTGACACCGTGGAACCATCGAGGGCATCGCCTACCGCAATCACCTTGTGGAGTCCTGTAGCTGACCAGCTATAGATAGCGGTGCTCCCATCTTTTAAATCAGCCAGGAAGGTAACATTTCCTTGCTGGTTGAGGGCAACGTCTGACTTAAAGTCTTTAAAGATGCTGCCGCTAGTAGTGTCAGCAATGGTAGTCAGCTTCCCGTTACTGGTCTCGAAGATGGCTGCCCCTCCGCTAGTGAAACCAGCATTAAAGGCCACCACACCTGAGTTGTTGATGGAGGGTAAGCTGAAGTAGCTAAAGGGGCCTGAGGAAGTTTCGGCAATAATAGTTTTGAGAGTCTTGCCGTTACTAACGAAGATGCCCTTCCCCCCGCCCTTCAAGTCAGCATTAAAGGCTACTGCTCCTGTGTCGTTGATACCGGGTATAGTGTATTTGGCAAAGGGACCCTCGCCCCGACCCACATCCAACCCACCAAGCAGGAAGTCGCTGAAGCTGCTCTTGCCACTGGCTTGGGCAATGGTGGTAGTCACCCCGTTGCTACTTTTGGTGTAGATGGCGGATGTCCCGTCCGTATTACCAGCTACATAAGCAGCTGTTCCCTGGTTATTAATGTTGGGTGCAGAGACGAATGAGCCACTAGCTAATTGATTAGTAGGATCATCAATACTTTTATTAGGATTAAGAGCAACACTAACAAATGGGATACTGCTGTAGTCGACGTTATTAATCGCGCTGTTGGTAACGCTAATGACGGCAGTTGGTCCCGAAGCATTTGCCGCAGCTGTCCCCAAGTCATATCCCGCACCCGCCAAGACCGTCATTCCTGAGTTTTTGAGAGCAGGGCTAAAGAAAATGCCACTGTTATAGGTTTTACCAGTATTGTCGGTGAATTGATATTTAGTTATGTCGATAAGAGTGGTGGGCGGACTGCTGCCGTTACCGCTGTAAATAGCAGATGGGGGCAAATAATTCGTCGGGATACCAACTAAACCCTCATAGTCCACATATCCATCATCGTTGATGGAACCGTTGGCGAAGATGTTAGGGACGAAAGGAAAGGTAGAAAAGTTAGGTGGGGTACTGACGCTGCTGATCCGCGTATAGTTATAAGTCAACTCAATCATTCTATTTTTCTCCTTAGCTGTTTATAATGAAATCTAAGAACCAATGTTGAGCTGATGGAACGACCGGCTTTTTGAAACGCTTTCCTGCGGAAAAATTGGCTGATAAATGCTGAGTTAATGACAGATAAAATTACTTTTGATACCATCTTGCTTCAAGGGGTATCCACCCAAATAGCAACTATCGTCAGCTATCCAAGCGTTTGTGCCTACGCCGCTAACGTTTAAAATTAGCAGTGGGACTATTTTCTAGAATTGAGGTAGCTAGATGCGATCATAGTTTTGTTGGCGAACTTTTTCGCATTGCTCCCTTTCGTTTAAATAATTTAGCTAGTTCATAGGTATTCTTTCATGCAAATACTTCAACCGAGTCTAGATAAAGTGTTAAGGCTGTATAATCTGTGTCGATTATTTGTATAATTTTGTTTAATTGGAAAAAATATATATCCGGCTGATTGACCGAAAAAGGGGTGTGGGGTATCGGGATAGGCTTTATGCCCACACCCCACACCCCTTTCTGTTACTAGATCCCAAGACTCGTTCTAATTTTCTGCACAATCACCTCTGGCGGCTCAGAAATGTCCACTTTAATTCCCTCCTCTGGCTCCTCCAGGGTGTCGAACTGACTTCGGAGGAGTTCTGGCTTCATGTAGTGGTGAGGGCGCAATTGCAGGCGCTTCTGAATCTGCTCAAAGGAACCCTTAAGGTAAACCAGCCTCATGCGTTCCTTGTCCGGCAACAGCATCTGACGATAGGTAGCTTTCAGAGCCGAACACGCCAGCACCATGTTCTTATCCTGTTGCAGCCACTGCTCGATGGCGTGTTGCATCGCTTCCAGCCAGGGCTTGCGATCTGCATCATTAAGGGGAATGCCGTGGCTCATTTTCTCGATATTTGCCCGAGGGTGGAAAGCGTCGGCGTCGTTGAAGTCCCACTTCAACGATTCTGCTAGCAGTTGACCAACAGTGGTTTTGCCGGAACCAGAGACGCCTATTACTAAAATGATCATATTGGGATTTTTAAACGTAGCGATCGCGTTTCTCTCTTCAGACAGGCTACAAAATCTATGCTACCTGTGTAGTTGGAGTTTGCGCATTGCAATTTTGAACTAGATACCGGACTGTTTGGTGGGATGCCCGCAAACGTTTTCAAACCTCTAACTTTGCCAACCCTAGGTAGTGAATCCCCGCTGGCGTCAGCTCAAACCGACAGGGCAAAACTTCCAAACCTTGCTTTATAGCCTCGCGAAGCAACTGACCGTAGACTGGATCGGCACTATCGCCTGGGGCAAAACGGTCACAATCACAGCGATTGACAAAGAAAACTAGCACTGCCCTTGCTCCCTGCTGCAATATCCCCATCAGTTCCCGCAAGTGCTTTTGCCCACGTGTTGTCTCGGTATCGGGAAATAGAGCCAGCTGACAAAGCGCCCAAGTTGTGCTTTTTACTTCCAGATAAATAGGGCGCTCCGAATCACTTCCCGTCAATAAAAAATCTACCCGGCTTTTCTTATCTTTGCCGTAAGGTACCTCAACCCGGACTTGGCTGTAGCTGTGTAGTTCGGGAAAGAGGAATTTTTCTAGAGCAAGCTTGATCACCCGATTGGGCAAGGCAGTATTTACGCCTACCCAAGTTGGCTCGTTGTCATACACCTGAATCATTTCCCAAGTGTAGGGAAGTTTGCGACTGGGATTATCGCTGTAGGACAGGTGGACTGGACTGCCAGGGGTACAAATCCCAGTCATAGGGCCTGTATTCGGGCAGTGAGCCGTGATTACTTCCCCGGAAGCCAGTTCGATATCGGCAAAGAAGCGCTTGTAACGTTTGAGTAAAATGCCAGAGTAGAGGGGCGGGTAGCGGTATAGCCAATCGAGCATTGGTGAGCTAGGTGGGTTGTACTGATTGAAAAAGAACAAGTCTTCTCACCCCACTTGCAAAACAAGCAACCATTTGTCCTACAGGTGGGGCATCAAACCTTTGGGCGTTGCCGCCTGTGACTAAGAAAATTTATATATCACAAAATGCTGACTTCTTTCTGTTTATAAGCAAAAGTTATTATAAATCCTATATACTTAGAGTTATAAGCCTCCTTAAGGAGAAATTGTAGAGGTGAGCAAGGTGGAAGGAGGACAAGAAAATACAATGCAAACAGTATTGGGAACAACGGAATTGGATTATGCCTTTATGTTTACCTTTTTAAAGGTGAATTCCATAAAGTTAGAACGTTTCAAGCAATTTTTTACTGATCTTCCTGCTGACCCGTATGTAAAAGGCAACTATCGCTTCAGAAGATTATCTCGTTTCAAAGTCTCTGCGGATGAGTTGCTCAAGCTACCTCATGGCTACCTCTTTCAAAGTAGACAATACAATCCCTTAGTGGGTGACATAAAAAGAGAGTTTGCAGAACTAGATGATGCACTCATAAAGCTTGATAATTTTAAGAAGCTTGTCTTTGAATTTAGTCAGTACTGTAAACTTTATTCTGAAGCAAGTGAAATAGGAGTTCATCAGATCAGAACTACCTGTTCACAGAATAATTATGGAAACCCAGCGCCTGAAGGTATACATAGAGATGGTACTGATTTGATAGCTATATTCTCTGTGAACCGAGAAAATATTCAAGGTGGGGAAACACATCTATACAAATCAAGCAAAGAAAATCCCGTTTTCAATAAAATCCTTAATCCTGGCGAGCTCCTATTGCTCAATGATCGTGAATTCTTTCATTTTACGACTCCTATTAAACCTACAGCTTCTGATGGTGAAGGTATAAGGGACGTGTTTGTTCTTACTTGCCCAAGCTTACTTGGCTGAATTGCACGCACGCAGTTCGGAGCTACGCCATCCTTCGCTCATGTGCTGACCAGACAGTGATGTTGTGCCAGCACCGCCTGGGCTACCGCGATGTCATAAG
The DNA here is from genome assembly GCA_964250845.1 of uncultured bacterium. GTDB lineage: Bacteria > Cyanobacteriota > Cyanobacteriia > Cyanobacteriales > Chroococcidiopsidaceae > CAXUIG01. The sequence continues at coordinate 11,230 of CAXUIG010000031.1, forward strand.
GAAAAGGACGCTTCTGAGGAATGTAATCTCGCTCCTGAGGAGGTCTATGACGCAGCACTGCATTTACTAAAACACACGCTGCTGGCTCCAGATTAATGGCCCCATGCAACACACCGGGTGGGATCTTGACCACTACAGGCCGGTGTTCACTTAAGGGAATGTACTTATACCGCCGATTGATTAGAGTAACAAGTACCAAACTACCTTTGACTACCAATAGTTGGTCTGTTTGCGATTTGTGTACATACAAATCATCAATCGTCCCCGATGGAATCTGCACCAGCATCGTCTCGTGACTGGACTGAGGGGTGTAAAACTCAGCCATTCCCCCCTTTACAGAGGCCAGCGGACAGATTTCAATTTCCCTGACTAGACTCATACCAGGCATCCTTAGACTTGAAGCTTTGCCTTCAGCCTAACACAGGAATTGTAAAAAAATATTACGTTTTCACTATAAAAGTACAATAAGGTGGTATAAAAGCTCTAAATCTATCAAGCGGTAGATACCGTTAAAGTGCTGGGTTACCCAAGACTACAGTGCAAGACCACACCCCGCTGGTTCGCGTAGAGATGGCGCAAAATTTTAAAAATTGCCTCAATCTGCTCAAGGTAGTAACAAGTCTCAACCATCTCTATTGCCTCAACCGAGAACCTGAATCCTTACGTTTGCGTGTTAGTAATGAAGCTACACCAAAAGCTCCAAAAGCTAATAAATCTAAACTGGAAGTGGGTTCAGGGACTGAGGTTGGAGCGGCTGGGGAAGTTACGCGAAATGTCCCAGTGTCAATACTTGTCGGCAAACCGGGAACATCATCAGTATCGGTAACACGAAATTCCAATTTTGTACCTTTGCTAAGCCCCGAAAAACCACTGCTGGTAAAAATACTTGATAGCGGGACGTTTAACAATGATAGGGTTGTGGGCGGGGTTGAATTACCAAGACCGTTGGCAGAGTTGGCAGGAAATAGTTTAAAGAAACCAAGACTTGTGTTCCCGATCGCAAGGGAACCCAAGGGAATTGTTAATCCTTTTGCTCCTGGATTTGGTGAAACTGTTGAAATTGGTATAACTTCACCAGGATTATTTCCTATAAATGTTCGCGAGACAGTTACACCTGCGGCGTTGACTACTAAGCCACCAGTCGTATGAGGGGGAGGGGCAAGATCGACAGTCCCCTCTGCTGTCAGGCTAAGGGTATCTGAGGGGAGGAAGTTTTCTGAAACAGTAAAGGATGGGGCACTTCTGAGAGTAAGGTGGACAAGAGAGTCGGGGGTATAGTTTGAATTGGCGAGAACATTTTGGCTGGGGATAACCAATGAAGCAGCATTTGCCTTCGTTGCAAAGCTAGTGATACAAACTGCTCCAGTTGCAATCATCAATGTCTTCATAACACTTGAAATAACCATGAAATAAAACCGTATTTTTCTAAAAATTAAGGATGAGGCAATGACTTGATTTTATTCATCAAACCCCAGAATAATCGTCAGTATTCTCACGGAATTTCACCCTTGTAGGTACGGCAGTTTAGGTCTACCAACGACAGCCCAGCCTGTCGATGCAACCAGAGCTGCCCCGCCATCTCAGGCGAAAGCTACTACCAGCCGCCACTCGCAACTTGAAACACTTACTGCGTAAGAGTATCAGAACTAATTGTTCTAACTGAGGGGTTCAGTTTCATCAACGACAAATAGTCTACCTGCCCGACGAATAGCTTCGGGCTTGTGAATTTGCAGGAACCCTAACACTCCGATGCCCAGCAATAGCCAAATCAAGACGACAACTGGTGCTAAGTGAAGCGGTGCTGGTGGAGGTGGATAAAGGGTGCCGACTAGAACACCACTAATCGTGATTATCGAGAGCCAAGGTAGCAGAGCATGACGCAACCAACCAAAGCGATTCGTAGAGTTTCGCTCCAACCGAGCGCGGCGTTTTGTCGAGAAATATCGAAAACACGCCAAACTAATCAACCCATAGATCACTAGGGCAGCCAGCGTTATGACTGTTCCCAGAAACGCATACGCCTGAATCGGTGTCCACAGCATTCCCAACCCCAGCCCCACAACCGCAGAACTGCCACTCAACCCTAAAATAGCATTTGTCGGTGTGCGATAGGTGGGATGAATGTGCGCCAACCAAGGGGGAAATAGTTCTTCTCGACTCATGGCATAGACAATGCGAGCAGCGCCATTGACAAAGGCAACAGCACAGGCATACGCTGCCATAATTCCGGCAAAATCAATCAGCAAGGCGAACCCATTGCCCCAAACGCGACGCGCGATCGTATCGAAGGGGGCGGCATCTTGGGCAAAGGCTGCCATGTTGTGGATGCCATATCCCAGCGTTGCCACATATGACATCAGCACATAGAACACGCCGACTAAAACCAAGGCACCCACCGTCGCTTTCGGAATCGACTGACGAGGCTTTTGAACTTCTTCACCCAATGTGGTTGCGGATTCAAATCCGACGAAACTGAGGATGGACAAAATCACACCGAGAACCAGGTTGCTGTGCGGCGGCAGTTCCGTCAGCGTGAAGGGCACAAGCGTCAATTGTCCGGTTTTCCCAGCTTGCATAAGTACGATCAGCGCCAGGAAGAGACAAACGCCGATCTCAAACACCAATAGCGTCAGATCCAATTGCAGCGAGAAGCGAATGCCACGATAACACACTGCCCCCACAATCAAAGCGAACAAGCAATACCAGACTGTCCAGTCTAGATGTACACCAAACCAGTGCAGCAGCAGCTCTTGAAGATTCGCACTCATGATTATAAGGGGAAAGGGAATAGACACGCCAAAGGAAATTAAACTCAACCAGCCAGTGAGAAAGCCCCAGCGCACCCCTAATCCTTGAGTCACAAAGGTATACAACGAACCACTCGTAGGGAACTCGGTTGCCATAATGCTGATTTGAGCAGCAACCAGCAGAGCCACCCCAAAACCAAGGATGTAGCACAAGGGCATCGCTGCACCGACGAGTCCCGCTTGTGGAACAGTATTAAAAAAAATGGCACCCACCGGAGCCATCGCGGCAACTGCCATCACGACCGCATGGCGCAATTCCAGTGTATTGCGTTGCAGCTTTGGGGGTTCGCTTGAAGAATTTGTCACAGGTATCATATCTGAGTGTGGCTTATGGAATAAATTATGCTGCTTATCATCCATCAATGGAAAAATGAGCGCAACTTACGTTTAAACTTGCCTAGAGAGGGGCACCGTTGAAATTGCCTAGGTCTAACTGTGAAAGAGTTAAGATTACGCAATACCATTTGAGAAAATGCTTTCAATGTAACTGATGGAAAGCCGAGTGCGCCCATGACGGAATCTCAACACCTGCTACTTGAATTAAACCTGAACTTGCAACACCGCATCGCTCAAGTGGAGCAAGACAACCAGCAGAACAAGGCTGAACTCGCCCAACTGTGGCAAGAGCATGAGCAACTACAGCAATCGGAAGCGCGGTATCGGCAGCTGTTCGAGAATGCCCCCATTAGCATGCTTTTCATTAATACAGAGGGCTACATTACGGAGATGAATCAAGCCTCTGAGCACCTGTTTGGTTTATCGCTCGAGCAGTTAAACCAGCAAGCTTGCTCAATTTTTGCAAATGCACAGTTGGTCGAAAATGGCACGTTACCCTACATGCTGCAAGCACTGGCAGGGGAAACGGTGATTGAAGAACCAACCTACTACGATTCATCCAAAGATTTTGACGGTGGCAAGTTAAATTACGGCAAGGGTCATTACTTCCCGATTCGGGACAAAGCAGAAGTGGTGCGAGAAATTGTCGAAATTGCGCCTGACTTTTCTGATTTATGGGCTTCCCAACAGGCATTCCAGCAAGAGCGCGATCGCGCCGCTACTGAACGGCTCAAACTCCTGAGCACGATCGCACAAGTGGCAAATTTGTTGTTACGTTCGCCCGATTACACTTGTGTGCTGTCCGATGTGTTACGGCTATTAGGCGAAGCGGTGGGGAGCGATCGCTGTGGTATTACTCAGGAAATCATTGATGCGACCACTGAAAAGGTGGCAGTAAAGTTTGTAACAGAGTATAGCTCAGTTTCGATACCTAGTGACCTGTGCAATCCTGAGTATCAGTCGCGCGGCGTCATCGACGAAGACCCGTCATCCGAGTTGCGTCAAACGATTCTACAAGGGCAAAGCGCAAATTTTCTGGTTGCAGATTTACCTGATTCCCTGTGGAAAACTATCTTTGAGGCCCAAAAGTGTACATCAATGCTGATCGTGCCAATTATGGTGCAGGGAAAATGTTGGGGACAAATTGGCTTTGATAACTGCGGAGCGCCTCGATTGTTTGATGAAGCCGAAATTGCCATTCTTAAAATCGCGGCTGATAGCATTGCTGCTGCCATTGAACGCCAGGAAAAAGATGACTCACTCAGGCGCTCGGAAGCGTTGTATCGCTCGCTGTTTGAAATCAGCAACGAAGGCATTTACCGTTGGCAACTCGATCAGCCTATATCGGTTGAATTACCTGTCGATGAACAAGTAGAGCTGGTGTACCGCTATCACTCTTTTACACAAGCCAACGATGCTTTGGCCACGATGTATGGATTAGCCAAGGCAGAAGATATCGTGGGTATGCGACTTGTAGAGGTACATCCGCAAGATTCAGCAATAACGTTAGACATGATGCATGCGATCTGCGGCAATGGATGGCAAATTCGCAATGCTGAATCTGAGGAAATCGATGTCAATGGGCAAAGACGTTACTACCTCAACAGTATCGTTAGCTTTGTTGAAAACGGTTTTGTCAGTAGTGGTTGGGGCACGCAGATTGACATCACCCAACTGCGAGAAGCACAGCAAGCCTTACTAGAAGCGGAACAAGCACGGGCTGAATTGCTCAAGACGATGACAACGATCGCCAACCATCTCTTACGCTCCACCGATTACACGCTCATTCTACCCGATGTCTTGCAACTGCTGGGTGAAGCTGCCAGAGCCGACCGCTGTAGCTTAGCGCAAAATATTACTGATCTCGCTTCGGGTAAATCTGCGGTGCGGATGAAGGCTGAGTGGTGCCGACCTGGCATTCAATCGTCGATCGCTCATACGCCTGAGTTAGAATCCGCTCTCTTATGGGAGGACTTTGCCCAGTTGTACGAGCGCTTAATTCAAGGCGAGACTGTGCAGTTTTTCGGCACTGACCTGTGCGCATCGTTGCGTGAGTTGTTTGAGGCACAAGGCAACACGGCAATGCTCATGGTGCCGATCATTGTGCAGGGCGAGTTCTGGGGCGTGTTTGGGTTTGATTATTGCCGGGAAGCGGAATCATATGATGAGGCAAATACGGCAATTTTTGCGCTCGCAGTAGACAGTATTGCAGCGGCGATCGAGCGTCAGCAACAAGAGGAAGCCTTATTGCACGCAGAACAGGCAAAACAATCCGCGATCATCCGTGAACAAGAAAAAGTGGCTCAACTACAAGTTGCAGAATTGGCAAAAGCCAACGATGTTTTGAAAAAAACGCTTGATACTCTTGCCACTGAACCCGAACTCGATCGCTTCTTGCAACATGTCTTGAGCGTGATCGCCGCTCAGATGAATGCGCCTGCTTGTTTCTTATGGCTGTTTGATGACTCACTGCAGACGGCAACCCTGCACTTAAGCTACACTGACGGTCAAGTTAGCATTCCCGTCCAACTTCGCTCCAATGCCGACCGATCTCAGCCTCTCCGCTTGCAGAGCCCAGACTGGGTCTTTCGCACTAAGCAAAGGCAGCCATACCTGGTCGAGGTTGCGAACCCACCGTTTACTAGAGCGAGTTGTGTTTATTTAACCCGCTCAGGTGTCAAAGCTATTCTCATTGTCCCTTTGTGGCTCGGCGACCGACTCATCGGCTCATTTGCCGTGCGTCTGCCTGAAGTCAGAGACTTTGCACCAAGTGAGCTAGAACTGGTGCAAGCGCTAGCGCATCAAGCCACGTTAGCCCTCCAACTGATGCAACTCACAGAGCAAGCAAGTCACTCTGCCGTGCTAGAAGAACGCAACCGTATGGCACGGGAGATCCATGATGTTCTTGCCCAAGCATTTACTGGCGTGGTGGTTCATCTCGAAGCGGCAAAAATGATCACCTCTCAAGACGCCACCGTGCAGCCGCTCCTGGCTCAAGCACAAGATTTGGCACGGGCTGGGTTAGTCGAAGCCCGGCGCTCGGTTTGGTCATTACGCCCCCAAGCACTAGAGAACACTAACTTGCGGAGTGCATTGGCACAGTTGGTGCAAGTCCTGACTCACAACACCTCGGTTCAAGTTCAATTACAGATTCAGGGAGTAGACTATGCGATCGCACCAGATGTGGAAACTCATTTATTGCGAATCGCTCAAGAAGCCCTCACCAATGCCCTCAATCATGCTCAAGCCAGCACGATTGAGATAGAATTGAGGTTTGGCACTCAAGTGGTCGAGTTGTGCGTGCGCGACGATGGGCAGGGATTTGAGCGGACGGCTGTTCGAGGAAACGGCTTTGGGCTGGTGAGTATGCAAGAGCGGGCTGAGTGTATCAACGGAGAATTCACCCTCACCAGCCAACCTGGTTGTGGAACAGTAGTTCTGATTGCCGCGCCACTGTCTGCTAAGAGCAACGCTCAGATTCGGAGGTCGTGATGAATCAGTATCCCCCAATCCGCGTTCTGATTGCTGATGACCATCCGGTCGTGCGTACCGGACTCGCAGCCATCCTCGAGATTCGCCCAGAGGAAAACATTGTGGTAGTCGGGCAAGCCAGCGATGGGCTTGAAGCAATCGAGTTGTTCGCCCAACTGCAACCGGATGTCGCCTTGATTGATCTACGCATGCCTTCGCTAGATGGGGTGGGAGCGATCGTCGCCATTCGCCAACAATTTCCCACGGCGCGGTTGGTGATCTTAACGACTTATGACAGCGAAGAAGATATTTATCGCGGACTCCATGCCGGGGCTAAAGCCTATTTGCTCAAAGATGCGCCTCATCAGGACTTGCTCAACTGCGTCCGCGCAGTTCACGCTGGAGAGTCCTTCATTCCGCCCAAAATTAGCGCCAAGTTCTTTCAATGCATGAACCAGCCCGCTTTGAGTGAACGAGAACGCGAAGTGGTGCGCCTGATCGCAACAGGTCGAACTAATCAAGGAATTGCAGCGGTTTTGGGAATCAGCGAAGGTACAGTCAAGTTTCACGTCAATAACATTTTTTCGAAGTTGCAGGTGAGCGATCGTACTGAAGCCGTTATCTTAGCCCTGAAGCGCGGCATCATCACACTCTAAAAATTTCGCACGTAGCAGCAGGCGGCAGTGGCACAAAGCTTGCTTTACACCCTACCCCCTACACCCGCTTATTCTTGCGCGCTAACTCACCTGACCAAAAGTTAGGGTCGAGTCCCCATCGACTTAGTGTAGTCAAAACCTGGCAGTCATCCCGGTTGCAAAACTGAGAGAAAGACTAGTGACAAAGCCCAGCAAAATTCCTACAGTAAGCGTGTGAATTGAAGGCAACGTCGGTCATGAGTCAGTTTAGTCCCTCCAACCGACTCACACAACCTGTCAGCGCTCGTGACCATATTCAGGGATCTCTCCAAGCTCCAGTCATTCTGATTGAGTACGGTGACTTCCAATGTCCACATTGTTATGAGGCTAACAGTATTGTCAAACAGATTCAGCACCAGCTTGACGATCAGTTGTGCTTTGGGTTTCGACACTTTCCACTGACCCAGATTCACGCTCAAGCACAAAGAGCTGCCGAAGCCGCCGAGGTTGCGGCTGACCAAGGCAAGTTTTGGCAAATGCACGATATGCTCTTTGAACACCAGCACACCTTGGATGATGGCTCACTTGTGGAATACGCGCTCAATCTCGGTCTCAATATGCCTCAGTTTCTCTGGAATTTCTCACAACGGGTGTACACAAATCGCGTGCAAGCGGACTTCCACAGTGGTATCGAAAGCAGTGTAACAGGAACGCCCACGTTTTTTATTAATGGTGTGCGCTATTCGGATAGCTGGAAGTTGGAAGGATTATTCGAAACGGTTAAACAATTTCTCAGGCAAAGACATTCTTAAGCACTAACATTTAGGGCGCATTGTTCAGTTGACGCGCTCTAAGGAAGCAAACATGGCTAGCACTCAAACAAATAAAGGAGACAAAACATGAAAGCAGCAGTAGTTCCCGCAGTGAATGGTACATGGGAAGTCAAAGAGGTACCGACACCCGAACCCGGTGCCAACCAGGTTTTTGGCAGATGGTGAGGCGCTGCAGGCAGCAGGAGGAGCCGATATCATCATCGCTACGAGCAATTCGTATAAATCTGCTAGTGCAGCATTACAGGGTCTCAGACCAGATGGACGCATGGTTGCGATCGGATTCTCAAACGAACCGCTCGAAGTGTCAAGTGAAGTGCTGATCGGTCGTCGCTGCCGCATCATCGGCTCAACGCAAAACGGTAGTGAATATCTTTATGAAGCCCTGGACTACGTAGCCAAGGGGAAGGTGAAAGTCATTGCCGAAACCTACTCGTTAGATGAAATTAATCGTGCCTATGAAAGAGTTGCGGACGGTCAGGTGCGTTTCCGAGCAGTGATCACAAATTAACTCGAATTATCGTAAAAATCATGGACAACGCAAAGAAAGCAGAACGTTTGATTCTAGTGACTGGAGCGACGGGCAAACAGGGAGGCGCAGCCGCGCGTCATCTCCTCCAGCAGGGCTTTCGAGTCCGTGCCCTCACTCGTGACCGCACCAAGCCTTCATCGCAGGCTCTAGCTCAGAAAGGTGCCGAGGTCGTGACAGGTGACCTGAATGACCACGCTGATATCGAACATGCACTCGAGGGTGTCTACGGTGTTTTCTCAGTCCTAAATTTCTTTGAAACTGGCTATGAAGGCGAGGTGCGGCAGGGAGTAACACTTGCCGACGCCGCTAAGGCAACGAATGTGCAGCACTTCGTCTACAGCTCGGTTGGGAGTGCTTACAAAAAGACGGGAATCCCACACTTTGATAGCAAGTGGGAAGTCGAGGAGCACATACGTGCTATAGGGCTTCCTTACACAATTCTCCGCCCGGTTGCCTTAATGGAAATGTGGGAGACTCAGCGCGACGCGATTATAGGTGGTCAGCTAGCCCAGCCACTCGATCCTGACAAAAAGCTCCAGCAAGTCACTGTTGACGATGTTGGCGCTTTCTGTGCGATCGCCTTGGAACACCCGGAGAAGTGGCTTGGTCGCGAGGTTGACCTGGCGGGAGACGAATTAACTATGCAACAACTCGCCCAAACGTTTAGCCGCGTAATTGGTCGGCAAGTTGGCTACGTCCAGATGCCGTGGGAGCAGTTCGAGAAAGCCATGGGAGAGGAAATCACCCTCATGAATAAGTGGTTCAATAACGTGGGCTATGAAGCTGATATTCCCGCACTACGCCAGGAATACCCAGAGCTTACCACCTTTGAGGAGTACCTCCGCCGCCATGGTTGGTCACCCTAATAAAAACGCGAGCCAGTTGCAGTCTTACCCAAAGGATGGTGAAGTATGGCAAACTTGTTAAACTGGAACGAAATGAACGGTAAACTCTACAGCGACGGCTGGCGAGAGGGAGTCCAGAACACAGATATCATTGAACCGGCAACTGGCAAGACGCTGGCACAAGTAGCTCTGGGCTCGGCTGAAATGATCTCAAAGGCAGCAAAGATGGCTGCCTCAGCTCAAAAGGAATGGATGCAAGTCCCACCTGAGGAGAAGAGGGCACTCTTCATCCGCGCGGAAGCCTTATGGCGCGACTATGCAAATGAAATCTGCGAGTGGACGATGCAGGAAATTGGTGCCACTCGTTCCAAGGCGCAGTTTGAAATCAATTTCTGCTCCGACGAGTTTTTGGAAGCCGCATCCTATCCTACCCAACACTACGGGGCGCTCCTAGCGGATCGAGCCCATCGGATGAGCTACGCAGTGCGGGTTCCCTACGGAGTTGTGGCGGCGATGACGCCATCGAATGTCCCGCTGTTGCTGACGGCACGGGTTATCGCCCCTGCACTCGCCACGGGCAATGCCGTCCTGCTCAAACCCCATCCTAATTCGATCGTCTGCGGTGGTTTCGTCTTTGCACGGCTGTTTTAAGAGGCGGGGCTGCCCAGCGGACTGTTGCATGTGATCCCAGCTCGAGGCAAAGAAGCGGAAGCGTTCGAGACCGATCCCAATATTGCCATGGTTCACTTCACGGGTTCGTCGGCAGCAGGTCAGCGGATTGCTGAAACAGCGAGTCGCTCTCTCAAAAAAGTCTCAATCAGCGGCAGTGGCAAGAATCCGTTTGTTGTCCTCGATGACGTTGCCGATCTAGACGCGGTGGTTTCTACTGCCGTATATAGCACCTTTTACTTTGGTGGACAGTCGTGTATGACGGCTGGACGTCATTTGATCCATCGCAGTCTTATTGATGAATACATCAACCTTTTCGCGGCAGCAGCCAGCCAACTTGTTGTCGATAATCCCTCGACGAATCCGAATGCCTTCTATGGTCCGATGATTCAACCAAAGGAAGTCAAGCGCCAGGATGAGATTGTCAAAGATGCGGTGGCAAAGGGAGCTAAGCTGCATCTAGGTGGCAAGTTCAATGGTCCTTTCTTCTATCCTACAGTACTTAGCGACGTCAAACCCGGTATGCAGGTGTGGGAGCAGGAAATCTTTGGTCCGATTGCGGCGATTACAGCCTTCGACACAGACTCTGAGGCTATCGAAATGGCGAACGATACGCCCTACGGGCTCTCGGCAGCCGTATTGGGGTCACAGGTGCGGGCAACTCGAATTGCCGAGCAACTTCAGACAGGCATGGTGCATATCAATGACCGCTCGACCGATGACAGTGCCTATGTTCCCTTTGGTGGTATGAAATTATCCGGTAATGGCGGACGCTACGGAAGCTATGTGAACTGGGATGAGTATACCCAGTGGCGGTGGTTTACCGTCTCCTTAGAGCCCACACGCATTCCTCTCGGGCACTAAGGAGGCAATATATGGGACGCACGATCGCTTATGTAGACGAAGCACAGCCTTTAGAGGGCTATTTCGTACCTCCTCACGAGCGCGAGCAAGCGCCAGGAGTGCTGCTCGTTCATACTTGGTTGGGACTCGATGAGGGAGTCAAACGCCGGGCAGAACGGGTGGCTGAGTTAGGGTACACTGCCTTTGCCCTTGATGTCTTTGGACCGAAGGTGCATCCAACCCCTCCTGTTGAGTCGGCAGCAGTCATCAAACCTTTTATAGAGAACCGACAGCTTTTCCGGCAGCGACTGGAAGCGGGACTCAAGGTACTACAAAAACAGCCAGAATGTGACGCTAGCAAGGTTGCCGCTATTGGTTACTGCTTCGGTGGTTGTGGCGTGCTCGAAATGGCGCGAGCCGGTTTCGCGCTCAAGGGAGTAGTGAGTTTACACGGCGAACTCGCTACTCCCCTCCCACCACAGCCTGGCAACATCAAGCCCAAGATTCTCGTACTCCACGGCGATGCCGATCCGCGAGTTAGCCAGGATCAAGTCATCCACTTTCTTAACGAGATGCGTCAAGCGGGCAGCAACTGGGAATTCACCGCCTATAGCGGGGCGAAGCACAGCTTTACTGGTGAAGGGATCGGCGGCAAGGACGATCCGGCGGCAGCGTTCAATCCGCAAGCGGAAGCACGCTCTTGGCGAGCTATGGCGAATTTTCTAGAAGAGGTTTTCCAGACATGATTGAAAACCAATTAGGGAGGATATTCAAGTGAAAAGACTGTCAGGAAAAATTGCTATTGTGACTGGCTCGAGCAGTGGGATCGGCAGAGGTATCGCCATGAAATTGGCGCTTGAAGGCGCTAAAGTGGTGATCAATTACAGCAGCAGTGCTGATAAAGCCGAAGCAGTTGTCAACGAAATTAAGCAACACAACGGTGAAGCCACAGCAATAAAGGCTGATATGGGCCTGGTTGCGGAGATTGAGCAATTAATTGCCTCTTCAGTTGAGAAGTACGGTCAACTAGATATTTTTGTTAGCAATGCAGGAATTGAGCATTTCGCACCATTTGAAGAGGTTACCGAACAGGACTTTGATCAGACCTTTGCTGTTAACACTCGTGGACAGTTTTTTGCGATGCAGAAAGCTGTCAAGCAGATGAAAAATGGTGGGCGAGTGATTTGCACTTCGTCCATCAGTGCCAGCAAAGGTTTTGTTAATCATTCGGTTTACGGTGGTAGTAAGGGTGCAATCGAAGCATTCGCTCGCAATCTAGCAGTTGACCTCGGTCCACGCGGAATCACAGTTAACGTGATCGCGCCGGGGGCTACTAAAACCGAGATGTACGAGAAGTACGCAGACCTTTATCGCGATCCTGATTCCAAACTGTCGGTTGACGAACAAATGAAAAAGTTTTCGCCTCTAGGTCGAGTCGGCACACCGTTAGATATCGCCAATGTTGTTGCTTTCCTAGCTTCTGACGAAAGTGAGTGGATTACCGGACAAGTTATTCATGTCACTGGTGGCATGGCGTAACCAAGGTGTGGTGAGCGGCTCGAGGCAGCTTTCCACCATGGTGCAAACATCGCGCGCGTTACTTCAGCTTTGCGGGGAGCGAAGCTTATGGCTCAAGGCAACATCGCACCCCCGCCTGCGATGCGAGAGACGCGCGTCCGCATGGAGGGAGTACAACCGCAGGGAGTACCGAGATGAACGATGAAATGTTTTCGCATCACACCATTCACTTTTCAAGCTAATGACATCAGGTTACATTACGTCATTGGTGGTACAGGTACGCCGGTATTGTTGTGGCACGGCTTTCTAGAGACGTGGTACTGCTGGCGCAAGCTCATGCCCGCCTTAGCCCAACGCTATACTGTGATTGTCCCCGATATGCGCGGCTATGGTGACTCAGACAAGCCAGACAATGGCTATGATGCGCGGACATTGGTAGAAGATTTTCGTCAACTCGTCGCGCAACTGGGATTTCGACAACTGCACTTGGTGGCGCATGATATGGGCGCACCTCCGGCGCTACTTTACGCCGCTCAATATTCCGAGCAGGTGTTGAGCTTGACGTATTTAGAAGAACCTGTATTGCTGTCTCAAGCTCTCCAACAAATCTTTGAATTTACCCCAGAGGCAACGCCAGCGGGGGGCTTGTGGTGGTGGACATTTGCACTTGCCCAAAATCTACCCGAAACGCTAATTACAGGACATGAGCGAGAGTTTCTCACCTACTTTTACAACACCTACTGTTATAATCCCAGTGCGATACCTCCAAATGTCATCGATGAATACATGCGCTCGTTTGCGGCTCCAAAAGGTGTAAGCGGAGCATTAGGTGTTTATCGAGCGGTGTTTGAGTCAATAAAACAAACTGAACCATTAGCACAAAACAAGCTGAAGACTCCCATCCTAGCTCTGGGTGGTGATCAAGTGCTGGGCGATCGCGTCAAGATGATGCTGCAAAACGTGGCTGATAACGTTCGTGGGGGAGCCATTGAACAGTGTGGACACTTTGTTGCAGATGAACGCCCGGACTATCTGGCGGAGCAACTCATCGCATTTTTTAATGACGTGCAGCACCCGGCGGCGCTAAGCCCTTGAACGATGAGATTGGTCTTGGGCGGTGGTGAACAACCGTCGCTACCATTACTGTAATATTCGGTCGTCTTCATTATTCGTTGCCATCATGATTAAACTATTCTATGCACCTGGCACTTGTGCGATTGCTCCACATATCGTCTTGGAGTGGATCGGTGAACCCTACGAACTCCAACGAGTTAAACCGACTGACCCGGAATACATCAAAATTAATCCCCTCGGTCAAGTTCCAGCAATGATTGACGGAGATAGCGGTGTCATGAACCAAGCCGATGCGATCTTGAAATACTTAGCTCACAAATATCCTGATGTCAAGCTTGGCGATGATGGCACGCTGCAAGATGCTTACGACCTCGATCGTTGGTTAGCCTTTTTAACCGGAGATGTTCACCCGGCGTTTTTCCCCTACTTTGCACCCAACCGCTACTCGACCGATGATAGTGAGCGCGCCCAGAAATCTGTTAAAGAAGCGTCTTACAAGCTCATTGATCGCGTTTATAAACATCTAGACGCGCATCTCGAAGGTAAAGCTCACATGGTCGGGAATCGTCGCACGATCGCAGATGCTTACGCCTTTGCGATGATTCGTTGGGGCAACAACTTACCCAAACCCTTGTCTGACTATCCGAATCTCGATCGCTTCTACCTACACCTACATGAGGATGCAGGTGTGCAACAAGCAATGAAACAGCAAGGCATCCAGTAGCGCTTGGGTGCAGTTATCACTGATTGAAAGAGATGAATTCAACTAACGAATTGCCCCCGGATCTCGCCGCATTTCGCGACAGCTATGTTGAGCTGTTCGGCTCGGTTCCACCGTTACCAGCAGCAAAATTCGATTCTATAGCCCAAATCGATCCCGAATCTCTGCGCCTTGCAGAACTTCAACGCGCCCACGCCTTCTACTCAGATGTCTTCGATCTCAAGACGACACAACTCATCCTTTTTGGTATGCTTCTCCACGCCGGAGTTCCTGCTGCCAAATTCCATGCCCTCGCTGCTCACCGCGCTGGTGCGAGTTGGGAGGAACTGCAAAAGGTCGTGGAGTTGGCTACCGCCACTGCGGCGGCGGGTCCGATGAACAACGGCGGTTCTATCTTGAAGGAACTGCGCACCGAGGAAGCGAAAGGGTGAGCGCGGACTTAATATCAATTCAGGTGCTGGAGCGCAGCTCTTAAACCCTTACTTTTGAGCATTTGCAGCACCTGCTTAGCCTTGGTTCGATCGCTAAAGGCCCCCGCCTGCATGATCACCCGACCATTTGAGACGGTGCGAAAGGCACCAGGAATAAGCGATCGCACTCTTGCCTGTTGGCTTTTATTATGAGCCTCAACCACCACCCGATAACGTAGACCTAGCGAAGTGGCACGCGAATTTTGGGGCACTGCCAGTTTTGGCAGTTTGCGCCTGTTGCCAGTCGGGATCTTTGGGGTAGGAACAGGCAGAACTTTGGACTCTACAATCGGGGCAGAGTGTAAGACCGGCAGAGTCTGTTGGGAGCTACCATTCTGTACAGGTGGGGGACTGCTCGGCGTTGGCAGCACCTGAGGCATCGATGCTGGCGGTGGCACAGGAATCACCACTGCAGCAATTTCCTCAGCAGGCGTTGGCATCAAACTGCTACGAGTTGTAAACTCGCCAGCTGCGTTGAGTGTCTCGCCTAAATTGACTTTGCCATTAGTACGGCGAAGCGCTAATTTATTACCAAAGGCAGGTATAATCTGGTTGTCAGCGCTGCTATTAACGTCATAGCGACCGTTTTGGCGAAACACATTGCCGCCTGGTTCTGTCGTCGTTCCCAAATCCGGCTGGCTACTGGCGATCGCCACCACCCCATCTTCTCTATTGCCCTCAATCACATTGCCCCGCAAGACTGGTCGGGAATTGGCTTGAGTCACTATACCAGCTCTATTTTGGCTGATGCGATTGGCAACCAGCAACGGTGCCGCTTTCTGGGCAATGTTGATCCCAAATCCCGTTTTTTCAAACACATTTTCCCGCACCTCAGGCCGGGATGTGCCGTAAATTGTCATTCCATTCGCTCCATTCTGATAAAAGTAATTGCTGCGAATGGTTGGCGCACTATTGCCGGTAATGGAAATGCCATCATGGTTATTTCCACTAAAGGTATTTTCAACTACCACTGGGCTACTCGATTCAATCCACAGACCATAACCACGCGGGTGAGGATTGGTCACCGTCACCCCAGTGACATTAGCCTGGTTTGCTCCAAGCATCGTCACGTCTTGACGCGCGAACGTGGGACTGAGATAATTACCACCCCCCTGAATGATAATATTGTGGCCTCGGGTGTGGGGATCGCCTTGAATAGAGACACCGGGTTTTAGCATCAGGGGAAAATTCTCACCAGAGGAGGTGCTGTAGATGCCAGTCGAGAGGACAATCACGTTACTGGGCTGGGCTATCCGCAGCGCCTGGGTAATGGTTTTAAAGGGAGCACTTTTGCTGCCATTGCCAATGAAGTCATTCCCAACAACTGGGTTCACAAACAGCACGTTAACCTCGCTGTGGGGAATCTGAGCTATGGCGGCTGAGTCGCTTAAGCACATCAGAGCAGGAATTGTTGCCAATCCAAGTACTGTGGCAGTGAAGTTCAGGCCACGACTCATGAGCATAATAAATATTTCTACCCAGCGGACTGAGGCAGCACAAACATAGCTACGGGGCGGTATCAAACTCAAGGGAATCCTCCTATACACCATGGGTGATGACAACGGCAATTGAACCACCGCAACGGGTGGTCCTAGACAACCTAAGTTCTACAGTTAAAATAAAGTTCACATTTTGCTAAAGTATTAAGGTTGGCTGTTAGGATAAAAACGATAATAGGGTTGTTGTGATGGCCAATCAAGGCAGCCAACGAGGGCAAGTGCAGCCAGCTGTTTGTCGGATTTTAGACGCAAACTTAGACCGCGCCCGTGAGGGCTTGCGGATTGTTGAAGAATGGTGTCGCTTTGGCCTCAATAGCACCCAGCTAACTGGGGAATTCAAGCAACTAAGGCAAGAAATAGCCAAGTGGCATACTATTGAACTCCGGGCAGCGCGGGATACCCCCAGCGATCCCGGTACTGAAATCACCCATCCCCAGGAACAAAAACGCTCTAGCTTATTATCGCTGTTGCAAGCTAACTTCTGCCGCGTGGAAGAAGCAATGCGAGTGTTGGAAGAGTATGGGAAGCTTTACCACCCAGATATGGGAGGCGCGTTTAAGCAGATGCGCTATCGGGTCTATACTCTCGAAAGCATGTTACTGGGTTACCAGCGCCACCAGTTGCTGTTGCGATCGCACCTGTATCTGGTCACCTCTGCCTCAGAAGCGCTATTGGCGATTGTAGAAGCCGCCCTTCAAGGTGGATTGACCCTCGTACAGTACCGGGAGAAAACCGAGGCGGATAGTGACCGACTCACCCAAGCCCAGAAGCTGTGCGAGTTGTGCCATCAATACAATGCCCTGTTCATCATGAATGACCGGGTGGATCTGGCATTGGCTGTGGATGCCGATGGTGTGCATCTGGGGCAGCAGGATTTACCGATTGCCATCGCCCGACAGCTACTCGGTCCCCAACGCCTGATTGGTCGCTCCACTACCAACCCGGATGAAATGCAGCGTGCGATTCAGGAGGGCGCAGACTATATCGGCGTTGGCCCAGTTTATGAAACACCGACTAAAGTGGGTAAAGCGGCAGCTGGGTTGGATTATGTCCGCTACGCTGCCGCTCATTCTCCTATACCCTGGTTTGCGATCGGGGGAATTGATGTGAATAACGTGTTAGATGTGATAGCATCTGGGGCAGAGCGCGTGGCTGTGGTGCGATCGCTTATGCTTGCAGAACAACCCACTCTAATGACTCAGTATTTCATCTCCCAGCTAAATCGTACTAGACCCTTTGAGCCTAAGATCGCAGGCGTTACCCAGTCTCATGTCTAATCAGATTACGCTTCAGGTGAACGGTGAACCCCGTACATGCTTAGCTCAATCCCAGTTGCCCGAGCTGCTAGAATACCTGGGTTTCAATCCCCGTCTAGTCGCGGTGGAGTATAATGGAGAAATTTTACACCGGCAGTTGTGGTCCAAGACACAAGTGCAGGAAGGCGATCGCCTGGAGGTGGTGACGATTGTCGGCGGTGGTTAACCTAGAGTTGGTGTTGAGTTCAGGTACGGATATCTTACCCAGCAATCTCTCTATAAGCTTGCTGCTTAGGAGGGATGAGAGGCGGTAGATTAAAAATGTAGCTTATAGATGTAGCTTGAACGGCTTATAAATCCATAGCTTCCAACAGCTGGGTCCTGCTTGCAGCTATTCAGCTACCGGCGGGTGTCACTGAGTGGGCAAAAATATCCCAAAATTGGGATAGACCAGAGCCGATATTGTTTTTCAGGCATCGTGTTATGCGTAAAAAACTGCTTTCAGCCATGAAACCGCTTTTCAAATCCTTGTTTTTGTTTGGCCTTGTCGTTACTCTGGCATTGGGTCAGGCTGATGGAGCTTTGGCAGCTCGTAGTGGGGGTAGAATCGGCGGTGGTTCCTTTAGAGCACCTAGCCGCTCCTTTGAGTCTCCCAGTCGGACTTACGCGCCTCCAGGTGGGGGGGGATACTATCCTTATCCGGGTGGTGGATTTGGATTCCCGTTCGTAGTTCCCTTCTTTGGTATTGGTGGCGGGTTTGGCGGTCTGTTTACTATCTTGATTTTCCTGGCGATCGCTAACTTCCTGGTTCAAACATTCCGCCGCGTCGGTAGTGGTCAGGGAGAGGAAATCGAATACAGCAGCAATCCCGCTGTTTCTGTCACCCGTTTACAAGTCGGTCTGTTAGCTAACGCCCGTGGTCTGCAAGCCGAACTCAACCGAATTGCCGAAACTGCTGACACCAATTCCCCAGAAGGTCGAGCAGAAGTGTTGCAGGAAACAACCCTGGCTTTGCTACGCCATCCCGAATACTGCGTATATGCGGGTGGCTCTACTCAGCAAGCCCGCTTAAACTCAGCTGAAGCCGAGTTTAACCGTCTGGCGCTGGCGGAGCGGAGCAAATTCACAGAAGAGACTCTCTCCAATGTCAACAACCAGTTAAAAGCAGGCAATCCCAAAGCCGCTTTGCCAACCGCCCAAAATGGCGGTCAGTTGGACAACCCGACACGTCTGATTACAGAAGGGCCTGGCGAATACATTATCGTCACCCTTCTGGCTGCAACACTAGGTAAAGTGCAGTTGCCAGCCATCAACAACTCCGATGACCTGCGTCAAGCCTTGCGTCAGATTGGTGGCATCCCCAGCGACCAACTCCTGGCGATCGAGGTGCTCTGGACGCCTCAAGCAGAAGGCGACACTCTAACAGCTGATGACTTGCTGGCTGAGTATGCCGACTTGAAACTTGTCTAAACCACGCTGATTACGAATACACCAAGAGAATGAGGCTGGCAATCAGCCTCCTTTTTTTTAGGGTATTGCTCAACAAGAGCAGCCCTTACCTACAATCCTGATTGGTGAATAATTTACCTGAAGATTTTAAACTAAACTTGTCTGCTCAAAACAGTAAGTTGAGATTTCCTATGGACATGACGGCGTTGTGGAAACGATACCAGGACTGGCTTTATTACCACGAGGGATTAGGATTTTACGTGGATGTCAGTCGAATGCGGTTTGATGATGCCTTTGTAGAAGCGATGCAGCCAAAGTTGGAGAAGGCTTTTCAGGATATGGCGGCTTTGGAGAAAGGCGCGATCGCTAACCCTGACGAAAACCGTATGGTTGGTCACTACTGGCTGCGTGACCCTGACTTAGCACCCACGGCTGAAATCACAAATGACCTTGTCCAGACGCTGGAGGAGATTCAATCGTTTACGCAAAAAGTCCACACCGGAGTCATTCATCCTCCCCAAGCGCCACAATTCACCGACATTATTTCCATTGGAATTGGTGGTTCAGCCCTCGGCCCCGAGTTCGTTGCCGCAGCTCTCGCCCCAGATTTCCCACCCCTGGATATTCACTTTATTGACAACACCGACCCAGCTGGCATTGACCACATCCTGACTCAGCTGAGAAACAAGCTTACGAGCACCCTAGTATTAGTCATCTCCAAATCTGGGGGGACGCCAGAACCACGTAACGGCATGATTGAGGTCAAAAAAGCCTATGCTGGTCATAATTTGGACTTGGCCCGGTATGCCGTAGCTATTACCAGCAAAGATAGCCAGTTAGACAAACTGGCAAAATCCGAAAGCTGGCTGGCATCTTTTCCGATGTACGACTGGATAGGAGGACGCACTTCCGAAATGTCTGCCGTGGGCTTGCTACCAGCTGCTCTACAGGGCATCGATATTCGCTCCATACTGGCTGGTGCGAAAGAAATGGACGCCGCCACCCGGACACCTGAGCTGAAAGCCAACCCAGCTGCCCTGTTAGCGCTAAGCTGGTACTTCGCTGGCAACGGACGTGGCGAAAAAGACATGGTGGTATTGCCCTACAAAGACAGGCTGATGCTATTTAGTCGCTACTTGCAACAGCTGGTGATGGAATCGCTAGGCAAGGAGAAAGATCTCGACGGTAAAATTGTCCACCAGGGTATTGCTGTCTATGGCAACAAAGGCTCGACGGATCAGCACGCATACGTGCAGCAGCTACGCGATGGTGTTGCGAACTTCTTCATGACCTTTATTGAAGTTTTAGAAGACCGGCAAGGCTCATCTCCAGAAGTGGAGCCTGGTGGAATCACATCGGGGGACTATTTATCTGGTTTACTTCAGGGAACTCGAAAGGCTCTGTACGAAAATCAGCGAGATTCCATTACAATCACCATTCCTCAAGTGAATCCCCGAACCGTTGGCGCTCTCATTGCTCTTTACGACCGGGCTGTGGGTTTTTATGGGTTTCTGGTTAATACCAATGCCTACAATCAACCGGGAGTAGAAGCGGGTAAAAAGGCAGCTGCTGCTATTCTGGAGTTGCAGCTCCGAACTTTGCAAGTACTCCAGGAGGAAGGAACTCCCCTCTCCCTTGCCCAGTTGGCTGAAAAAGTCGGTGCCGCTGACCAAATCGAGGCGATATACAAGATTCTACGCCATTTGTACGCAAACCACCGGGGTGTGGTGTTACACGGCAATTTGGGGGAACCCAGCAGTTTAACCGTCTCTACCACTTGATAAATTTAGGCTTCATTATCACATGTCGGCTCATTATTGTTGCACCCGCAACAATTTTTTTTGCAATCTGAGCCTCTACCTACCTGATGCCAAGAACGCAGGTAGGTCTTTAGTGGAAGTGTTTGGGGTGGGCTTTGAGAGGAATCCTTTGGATGGAAGCCGTTACCTCATCCGCTTTTGTTCATCAAGCTAAGTAATGCTTCCATTAACGTCTGGTTTTGCTCGTCCGTGCCAACCGTAATCCGCAGCTTGTCCTGTAACCCAGCTTGCTTAAAGTAGCGCACCAAGATTCCTAGTTCTTTCAGAGCCAAGTAAAGAGACTCTGCATTTCCCTCTGGAGGAGTTGCCAAAACAAAGTTACCTTGAGAATCAAGTACTGTAAATCCCAAATTTTTCAAGTCTACCGTTAGCTTGGTTCGCGAGATTTTCACCCTTGCTGCACAAGCATTCTTGTAGGATTGATCCCGCATTGCTGCCGTACCGACTAAATTAGCGATCGCGTCAATGTTGTAACTGTCTTTTACCTTAAATAACCCAGCCAGCAGTTTGGGATTTGCCACCCCAAAGCCCATCCGCAAGCCTGCCAACGAATAACCTTTCGACAAAGTACGCAACACAATCACGTTCTCGAATTCTTGCGCCAAAGGCAACGCCGTCTCCTCAGCAAAGTCAACGTAAGCCTCATCAATCGCCACAATCCCTGATACTTGCTGCGCCAATTCCCGCAGAGCTTCCATTGGTACCACATGACCAGAGGGGCTATTTGGAGAGGCAATAAACGTAATTGCTCCATTAGCCGCAACGAGATCCTTGATCGGTAACTGGAAGTTGGCAGAGTAAGGAACCTCAACCACTTGGGCAGGTTGGATCGCTGATAAAGTCCGATACAGCACGTAGGTCGGCATGGGATAGACGACTTTGCGATCGCTACCCTCCGCTATTGAGCGCACCAACACATTTAGCAAATCATCGCTACCATTACCCACAATCACCCAATCCGCAGGCACGGAAAGCGCATCGCTCACTGCCTGACAAAACTCTCTTGCAAATGGATCGGGGTAGCGCCGTAGCCACTCACCATCTAAAGAAGACAGCACCTCCATTGCCTTTGGGGAGGGCGGATAGGGATTCTCATTTGTGTTGAGTTTGATAATTTTTGTTCCTGGTTTGGGTTGTTCACCAGGAATATAGCCAGTCATGGCATTAATGGCAGGACGGAAGTGGCTCATAGTGAATGGTGGGAACTGATGCCAAGCTAATCTATTGTATGACTCAAAGGGGTCGCTTATGCCCCTGCTCGGCCTCAGCTAAGCAGCAACATAGGCGCTTGACTGAATATAGAGTTAAATTAGAGCCATAAATCAAATCGTTCATCTCTTTTCTAGTCATAGCAGGCATCTGCTCAGACTGACTGAGGAGACGGAAGTAAGGATTCATCCTGAAGGAACGCGCCTCACTCACTAGTACGTCAAGAGGCGAAAACCATGAACTACTTTGACACATCGATTCACATGATCACACATCCAGCAGTCGGGACTCCGAGTCTAGACCCTCTCCCCCCCGAAGTCACTACGCGGATACTTTGTCACTACGTCAACACGACTAGTCAGCTACAGATTGCCCGCATCACTAATATCCCCAAATGGTACTTTGAGCGCGTGGTTTTCCCCGGACAGCACCTGTTATTTGAGGCGCCACGGTGGGCGGAGCTAGAAATCTATACATCAGAACGCCCTAGCGCCGTTCTGACAAACAAGATTACCTGTGAGTCCCTGCGGGTTGATGAAGGGGCTGAGAAAGCAAAAAGATAAACCCCCATTAATGCATCGTCTATTATTAGAGGTGGCTTGAATTACGTGTTAAGCAAAACTCTGCTTAACACTGTTTTCTGTGCCTTTGCTCACTTGACCCCAGTAATTGCTGTCCAGTCCTAGAGCTGAATTTTTAGTCTGCCAAATCAACCCAAGCGTCCCGGTGAAACCGGATCACGCATGAGGTTGAGTGCCGATAGTGCACAGATGTGGATACTGTAAGCGTGATGTTGTCCTGACCTTGGTTCAGTACCTGTTGCACCTTACAAGCCTGCATCTTATTGTTACAATAGGCAACGATGCGTTCGCCGTTCTGAATATCTAGGGCTTGAATTTTCATTAGTATTCATCCTATTAAGAAAGAAATTGGAGCATTCAGTCGAATTCAGTCCTGACTTGCTTGATGACTGCATTGACTTAATTAGTGACTGGATAATAATGCTTAATCCAGTAATCCTTTAGCAAAAAAGGGCAAACTCCTTGTCTGCCCTTAAGACCTTAGAGTTAAATTCTTTGTCTCCAATTTTAGTAGCGCCGAGAGTATCCCCCACTGTTGTTTCCCCTTCTGTCACCAGACGAACCTCTGTCTTCCTTAGGCTTAGCTTTATTAACTTTCAGGTTACGACCCATCCACTCAGCACCATCAAGAGCCTCAATCGCTGCGGCTTCTTCGGCTTCTGTTCCCATTTCTACAAAGGCAAAGCCTCGCATCCGGCCTGTTTCCCGATCCGTAGGTACTTGAACGCTATTAACAGTTCCATATTCTACAAAGACTTGTTTGAGGTCATCTGACGTGGCCTCAAAGGATAAATTGCCGACATAAAGTGACATAAAATCTCTCCAGAATCATCGGGTGTAGAGAGTTAGATTCGGAGAGAGGCTTGTAGTATAGATAAAAACAAACTGCATAACCGAATGTAATCTTCAATAGACACTCTAACACAGATCGGGAGGTGGTTTGGCCTGCATCAGGCTGAGTGGTAGTATAGGTTACCCTTAGGAAGATGGAAATTGATCGATTTTGGCGGCGGCTTGTAGGATCAACTTGCCTGCTGTCACATCCACCTGTTGAATTCGCAGGGACATTCCTTCTAGCTCAAAATTAGACAGGCTTAAAACCTCAATTACTTGCGCAACTATTGCTGCTGTCAGTTCTGGTGAGACTTCCTTCCCTTCTGGATACTGCACATCTTGGAGGATAATTGCTTGCTTATCAGCCCCAATCTGGGGTGTGGCTGTGAAGGTAACTAGTTGAGCTTTTCCAGTTTCACCCACAATCAGCTCGCCGTTAATAGCTATCTTGCCGTTTGCTAGCAGGTCACATTTCATCTGCTGGGCATCAATCTTGATCTGTTTACCCTCCACCAACACCTGCCTTTGTTGCAATTGTTTATGGAAAGATTCGGAGTTGAAGGCGCGGTTGAGATTTTCCTCGTTGATGACTATGCGAGCTGTTCCGTCAGTTGGCTGAGTCAGTTCAATCTTGCCGAACAGGGCACTGAGGGGCTTCACAATGACCCGATTTATATGTAGCTCTAGTTCGGCCACACTCAGGTCTGGCTGCATCATTAGACCTTCGCCTTTAATGTCAATGGATTCCACTTCTCCATGTGCAAGTTGGCTCGGATTGGTCTTGATCTGAACTTCTAATCGTTCTACTTCCTCCATTTGGTTAGAAAGGGCCATCTCTGCTATTTTGTTGAGGGCCTGTTCTCCCAGTCCGGCTTTTTTTTGCGTCACGCTACTTCTCCCAGTGCGCTAAAACATGCTCAGTTTAGGCGATTTAGCTTTAAATAGGGTATCTGCCTGAAGACATAAGCAGTCAACTCTCGTTGTCAAAAATGCAAATCCTGCTTTACGTGTTCGTGTCCAACAAGCGATGGATTCTTGGTGTGATCTGATTTGTCGAATTATCAATAAAGGAATTTAAAGCGGTGAGATTTGCGCAATGGAAGCAGATCCAGTTGCAACCATAATGATATCAACACTTAAAGGAGCAATTATGCTCAGTAAGTTATACGAACCGATTCATCTAGAAAGAGCAATTAACAATTTAATTGATTACATTAAAAATAACTTGCAGAGTTAAATTAATCCAAATCACTTTAGAATTAAGTTTATTTATGGTTTTATAGACCGTTAAGTCTGTTTCAGTTTGTCTTAAATATAAAAGCCAAAGCAGGAAAACGATTCGGAGCGATTTTCGCACTCAAGTAGCTCTGGTGACGGGAGCATCGCGAGGCATTGGCGCTAGCGTTGCCCGGATGCTAGCTTCTGGCGGGGCTGACGTAGTAATCAACTACCGCAGCAAGGGGTCACGCGCTGAGGAAGTAGCTAACGCGATCGCGCCACTGGTCGCCACGCCCTCCTTGCTCAAGCGCAGCCGCCGACACTCAACTAGAGAGTGGGGAAACAATCTTCGTAGGAAGCACTGATTGGGAGGTTAACCGTAATTAATCAGGCAAAATTTTAATAATTTCTTAACTCACCGTTAATCACAGGTCAATAAGATTAAGTTTGCTTAGTTAAATTCATGATAAGTACGGTCATCCTTAGATGAAAACAAGAGCCTGTTCCCGCGACGGACACTTTGCTCAACTGGGGAACCCCCCGCACGCAAGTGGCTCCCTCAACCTCCTCAAATCTCTATTTCTAGTGACAGGGTTAACAGGGGGATTAGTGGCAATTACCCCGACTCTGGCTCAGGCTGAGGTTCTCTACAGTGGTGTGGCTGCGGGTGACGCTACAGATAGGAGTGCTATCCTGTGGACGCGTACCGAGGATGCAACTACCCAACAGGGTGTTGTCAGTAATCTGACTGCTCAAGTCTCGACTGATCCGCTTTTTAAATCGAACCTGTACTTCTTCAATGCTGCGACCGACCCCAATCGAGACTATACCCTGAAGCTAGATGTAACAGGTCTACGGAGTGGCACCCGCTACTATTATCGTTTCCAGGCGCCTGATGGAGAGGTGAGTCCAGTTGGCACCTTCAAAACTGCACCAAAGAAGACCGAGAAAGTTGCTGTCCGGTTTGGCTTCAGTGGGGATGCGAACGGCCAGTGGCGGCCCTATGGCTCAACCAAAGACTTTAACCAGCTCAATTTGGACTACTTTGTTTTCATTGGTGACACGATTTACGAGACCAAGAGCGCGATATCTCCCGCGACAACTGACCCTTTTGCTAACCCTACCCAAGCCCTGGCTGACTACCGTCGCAAGTACCGGGAGCAGTTAGAACCTGTGTTCCCAGGCGGTTTCCCTGGTCTGCAAACTTTCTTCGCCTCAAAAGGAAACTATACCCTTCTTGACAACCACGAACTGGGTAACAAGCAGTTCGATCAAGGTGGAGCGCCAGCTGGGACACCTGCTGGCAAAGGTGTAGATGCCACCGACCCAGCTAACGATGTCAACACAACTGGCACGTTTATCAATAAAACAGATGGATTCAAGGTGTTGGAGCAAGCATATAGCGACTACCAGCCGATTCGAGAAAAAATCATTTATCCTCCAAACGATCCCCGCGCAGATGGAACACGGCAGCTCTATTTTGCTCAGTCGTGGGGTGCAAATTGCATTTTCATCAACGTGGATGACCGCTCCTACCGTGACATCCGTCTGAAGACGCCGTTGGGCGCAGATGATACTGGTTCCCGTGCAGACAACCCCAAACGCACTATTCTGGGTCCAACTGAACTCAAGTGGCTAAAAAACACGCTTTTGCGTGCGCAGGCGGAGGGTGAGCGCTGGAAGATCATCGCCACTTCATCACCGATTGACGAAGTGGGAACTGACGGGGGCAAATCCTGGTTTGGCGGTTTTCGGGCTGAGCGGAATGAACTGCTGAAGTTTATTACCTACAATCATATTGACAATGTGGTCTTTCTTAGCACCGATGACCACCAGAACCGCATTAACGAGCTAACGTACTTTGCCGATCCAGCTAACCCAAATAGCCGTACCCGCGTCCCCAATGCCTTCTCAATCGTTGCAGGTCCCATTGGTGCGGATGGCCCTGATGTCATTACTGACCATAGCTTCAGCAACATTAAATCCCTAGCAGATAAGCTCGCTGCTGATGAAGAGGCAAAAGGAATCGACCCCATCGGTCTCGATCCAAAGTTTCCTGGCCTCCGGAACGTTTTCCGTGAGGGTGACCCCAACGCCGACAGTCTGCGCCAGCCTATAGACTTCTACTCGCCCGATACTTTCAACTACGTCACTCTTGACATCAGCGCTGATGGCAATACACTTTCAGTGAACTCCTACGGCATCAACTCCTACGCACCCGATACCTATCCAGAGCCAGATCAAGTTGGCCCTATACGGCGTATCCTGGGCTTCGAGATCAAAAAAACTCCTGTCCCTGGTTATTGTTCAACCAGGTTCAACTATGAAGCCTGTAGGAGAAACCACTTGCTGGATCACTTAATAACCAGATAGTCCACTCTGCAAAACTTACCATCATCCCAACATTACACAACGCCCTTTGCCTTTAGCCCCGCTCTGTTCGAGTTAGTCACATCAGCAGCAGAGGCTGGTTGAGATGGCTGTGGAACTAACTCAGCATCTCACGAAGCGTGTGAACCGTTTCCTACTGAGGGAACGGTATGACCCCAAAGATTTGTTTGATGAGGTGGCTTCATTGAGCATGGCTTTGAACAAGACCTGACTCAGCCTGCTATTCTGATTGGTACTCAAGATCAGCTGTTATCTCGTGCTTTAAATCGTGGATTTGGTGTGTCTTGGGGACAACGACCCTTACACTGTGCAGCCCTGACAAACGATTGCCGTTGGATCTTAGATGAAATTCAACTGACTGGTGTAGCGTATAGCACCCTAGTTCAACTTTATAAACACTGGCAGGAATGGGGAAATTTTGGGAAAACCCAACTATGCTTGATGTCAGCGACTTTCGATGACAGACCATTGAAGGCATTAGAGGTGGAGCGATTTGAGCTAGATGAGGCAGATCTTGCTAATCCAGTATTGGCTGCTAAGGTAACTCGATCAAAGCCTGTCTTCAGGGCATGTGTCGAAGGTGTTGAAGATGTTGCTGCTCTGGTGAGAGCAAAGCACTTGCCAGGAAGCTTATCCCTAGTGGTCGTAAATATAGTTGATCGGGTACGGGCAATAGGAGCAGAAGTGTCCATCCATCCCCTATGCCGCTACAGAGTGTGAAGACACTCGCAATCGCTTGGTGGAGTTAGCGGATGCCAGTCCATTCTCAACAAGTCCTACTTTTTGCTGTGAGCAGTGACAGCTTATCTAACCGTTATTCCACGAGAACGCCATCGAGCTGTTGGGAAGGAAACAGGGCTGACTAATCATATTGAAAGATTAAATAATACCTTCAGACAACGTATCTCTCGTTTGGTGAGGCAAAGTCTATCTTTCTCCAAAAAACTGCACAATCACATTGGTGCGATTTGGTACTTCATTTATGCCTATAATGCAGAACTGGCAAGGATTTGAGCTGCGCCACTACTTCCGTATCACTATCGGTTGCCGAGGTAATTGATTTGTGCTTTTTCAGCTGGCGTTTCATGGCTATACCCACACCAAAAATACTAAAGGTCAATGCGCCGATTGCAGATGAAGGTTCGGGAACAGCTTGTGGTGTTGCCAAAAATGCATGCTGTTGCCCGTTAAGGAGAATACCGAAGCCCACAATCTGTCCACTATCGTTGATAGAATACGCATTGATCAGGGAAGAGAAACCATCTAAAGAGTTAGGAGCAATCAGGTTATTGAGGTCATTCAGCGTACCATTGCTGTACAGAAAAGCGTGGCTGGCTGCATTACCCGTAGTGTACGAGT
>CAXUIG010000032.1:0-39184 GCA_964250845.1 uncultured bacterium
ATCTTCATTATACCAATAATCTTAACTTTTTACAAATGATTTAGGATTGCTATAAGAGATAAACTACGAGAAGTCACATTACCTTCATTGGCTGATGATATTTCTAAAGCCTATGATAATGTTAGTCGAAGACTGAGTAAATTTTCTCAAGTGTCAGAACATTTAGTTAAGCGTGTACGGGCTGATGATGATAAGGGGAAAAAAGAACTTGAACATGATGAACGCTATGTTCGCCTGCTCTATCACACGATGAGAAAAGCTATATCCGCAAGAGCGGAGTTTTTTCTACAATCAAAAGCTCAACAATTTGAACAAGCTTTAGAATCATTAGTTGATGAACAAGTTAAGAGATTAAAAGTTTGTTTATCCGAGGAAAACTTTTCTTCGATTAATATTGAAAAAGCAGCCATGAGTAATCTACGCAACAAATTAGCTCAGAACTTGCCAATTTTACCTGATAAATTTTTTGAACTTCCAGACACTATTAAGCAAAATCGTTCTAAAACAACAGAAGTAGTTGGCACGAAAACAGAATATGAAAATCGCACAATAACAG
This sequence comes from uncultured bacterium, assembly GCA_964250845.1. GTDB lineage: Bacteria > Cyanobacteriota > Cyanobacteriia > Cyanobacteriales > Chroococcidiopsidaceae > CAXUIG01. The sequence continues at coordinate 557 of CAXUIG010000032.1, forward strand.
AACAAAAAACCTATACGGAATCTTATGAAGAGGGTTCTTGTTTCAAAAGCACAAAAACGAGAACGAAAACACGACCTGAGACCCGGACTTATAAAGAAGCGGTAACTCGCAATATTACCGAAGATATTGAATATGTCGAACTTTTTCTTCCGTCTCCAGACTTAATGGCCAGACAATGGTTAACTGGAATTGAGAAAGAAAAAATAAGTTTGTGGGATATTTTACTTGAGTGGATTCTCAAACGATTAGATTATATTAGTAGTATTTTTGAAGAATCCGTTGATGAGATTACCAATTTAGCTGAACGTGCTTTGCAACAACAATTAAGTATTCTTAAGGAAAAATTTGAACATAAACAACAGGTTTGGTGCAACTTTGAAGCTCAAAAAAATAAGGCAACAGCAGTTTTTCAAAAGCTAGAAGATGATTTTTATCAATCTTAACTCTGCTTTTGTAGTAATTTAGGGAGCAGGTTGCTCCCACTCTAAATAATCTATTTTTTGAGAATTAACTTTTATTATGTTTTTTAAAACATTAGACGAAGTAACGAAGCAAACAAATAAAGACTGTCAAAGTGAAAACCTTAATGATTATTTAATTTATGCTATCAGGATTTGGTGTGAAAAACTCAATAGAACTGAGGATATTTTTAGAGGTACTGAGCAGGATAAAATAAAAAGATTAGCTACATACATTTATACAGAATGGAAACCAAAACAGGAAGAAGAAAGAAATTTATTTTTGCAGGTAGTCAAAGTCAGGAAAAAAAGTAGATTATCTGATTTGGTTTTAAATCTAATAAACGTCGGCTGGAATGAAAACGTGAAGTTTATTGTACTTATTGCCTTCGGTATTACAGCAGTTGCTTACTGTGTTTATTTACTTGATCAACAAAAAAAAAAACAGATAAATCGTAGAGAGGAACCTAGACAATATAATGCTAATCCTCCATCTTTTACAGTTCAATCTCCTCCAGAGCAAACGATTACTAAACAAGTTTTAGTTTTAGTAGTTTCTGCTTCACAAGCAGATTTTATTGAATCAATGAAAGCAAAAAACCGCATTAATGTTAGTGATGGAGAAGTACTTCACGAAATCACGAAATATTTATGGCTAGACTCTAAAAATAATTTTAATAAAAAAACAGCTAATATCAATCAATATAAAGTATCAAAAGGAGAAGAATCAGAATATGACATTTACTTAGTCTATATTAAACTAAATCAAGCTGACAAAGGATTTGAGCCTAATGTAAATCAACTCGACAGATATGATGCTTTTCGTAAGTTAGCTGATTTAGGAGTTGAGTTGGAAGTGTCTCCTAGATTACAAATGGAAGCCTACGAAGATATTGACGTTTATAGTCGTTAGGCATAGGAATTGAAATGTTAATTGATACCACTCTTTTAGTTAACAATCCCGAAATTATCAAAGCTTTACTAGATGGCTCAATGAAACGCTACGGAAGTGTTATTAGATGGGCTGCGGGTACAGAAAATGCTGGTCAGATTGTGCGCCATTTAGCCGAAACCCCTGGATTGACTAGGAAATTGATGAGTGTTCCATTTTCCCCCATCTTGGGAGGAATTGATGTTATTGGTCATGGGCTTACCTATCATAAATTAATCGGTATTGAAAGAAACTTATCTTCAGTAATGGGATTAACTCAAATTGCTGCAGGTGCAAGTGTTTTAAATCTTGGTGTCAGTATTGCTGGCTTTGCCTATATGGGCTATAAACTGCACCAAATCCAAAAAAGTTTAGGTCACATTCAACAGTCGATGGAAGAAGGCTTTAATCGTGTTGAAGTAGGCTTAAATCGGATTGAGAATAGCATATTAGAGGTTTTTAATCGAGTTGAAGCTGGCTTAAATCGTGTTGATAATCGCTTAGATATTATTTCTGGACAATTAGCGTATCTCTACTTATTAGTAGAAGATAGCCGACAAAAGCAACAAAGGCTTGCCAAAGCTATTTCCCATCTTCATCAAGCAATGCTAATTCAAGAAATTGCTGCTTTAAAAGCTGAACTTGATGACCGTGCTCGTTTTCCTGATGAATCACCGAGACAAGCCATTAAAACAGCTTCCAGAGTGCGACTATTTCTCAGTAATCAAGCGATGCAAGCTACTCCAGAGTTAAATGCTGAAATAATGCTCAATGCTGATGTTTCTCTTCAAGGTTGGGCAGTAGCCACAGCAACAGAAGCGCATCTTCTACTAGAAATAGGGAAGCATCAAGAAGCGAAAGAATTGCTTATGGTAGAAGTCCCCAAATTTAAACAAGTAGCGGGTAGATGGGGCGATGAATTAATCAGTGATGAGAATTCTTATTTGTCTACAGCTTATCGCTTTACTACCTCTCGGTTTAAGAAGCATATTACCCCAGAACGAGTAGAACGAATTACGGAAATATCAACAAGCGATCGCACTTTATCTCCTGACCAAATCAGAGGCAAAAAAACTAATGTTGATGTAGAGTTTGAAATGTCCTATAGTTCTTCCAAATTTGATCAAGCATGGACACATCGCCAAATTGCTGTAGCTGAGTATCTGGATACTCTAAGCGAACTTTCAGCAAGATTAGAGAGTTTAGAGTCTTTTGCAGAGCTGTGCGAGAGTAGAGGTGTTAAGAGCAGCCGTGAAATTCTTCCTGGGGCTGACACTGAACCAGGCATATACATACTATCCGCTGAAGAAGAAGGGATGTCATGATTCCGAAGTTATGCAGTTAATACAATTGCATCACATCATCAAGGAGAATCGACCATGCTTTTGAGTGGCTTTCGCGTTCCCGCTGCGATCGCCGGACTAGCGGCTAAAAAATCAGTCTCATTCTTCATTGGGGTCAATGCCTGCTGCTCGTAACCGCTCCGCCAATTGCTCTGCTCGTTGCCGCTCCTGCTGTGCCCGTTGCCGCTCCTGCTGTGCCCGTTCTTCAGCTTGACTTGCCCGCTGCCGCTCCTGTTCAATCACGTTCTCCGGGGCCGGAAACCGGATGCCCTGCTGGTCGTACCAGTACAGCCACTCGCGGGTCCAACCCTCATGAGTCCCTGACTCATACCCTATCCCTAACCCGATTTCTGGTATCCACACCGGATTTCCTGGTTGTCGCACAAAAGCTTCATTCTCCAGGCGGTAGACCTCAAAAGGATTATGGTTGTCGCGTTTCCAGTAGACGGGGTTGTAGATAGTATAGTAAAGTACACCCATCCTGGCATACTTGCTCATCTTGTCGTCGTACTCGCCACCTGGGGTTTTTGAAACCACCTCCAACACCCACTGCGGCACGACGTTATTCTCCTGCCACACCACATAGCTCAGTCGCCCACTGGCTTTCCTCCGCCTGGGCACTCCTAAACTGAGAAATCCATCCGGTCCAATTGCTGGTTGGTTGCGGTCATAGTAGAGCCCTAAATTTACTCCCAAGAACCAGTCCTGGCGGTCAGCCCACAATAAAGCCAGGATGGCACGTAAGAAAGTGGGGACGAGAATTTGCAGTTCATTATCCACAGGGATATTATCAGTCTCAGGCAGGTCTTCCTCTGTGGGAAGGTACTGCAACGGGTTGTACTGTACCATAGACGCTGCCTTGTTAACACGTGATGAGTGTATTTTAGCCAAGATGGGAGCGGGTGAGTGTGGGGTAAACGACCTAATCAAAGAGATTACGCGCGAACCATTCTCCGGCACCGGAAAGCCGGAAGCCTTACGGTTTGCCTTAAAAGGCTATTGGTCACGGCGCATCACTCAGGAGCATCGAATCGTGTATCGAGTCGAGGAGGGTACCCTCTCTATTGCCCAGTGCCGGTACCACTATGAGGATAGATTCCAGCCTTAGTCGTTTAGAGATTATATTTATTGTTTAACCTCTGATAAATATAGTTATTTCGTGATGAAGCTTAAAGACATCACACATTTCCAGTTCAATTACTGCTTACCTGCTAGCTCCATAGCACTGGGTTCTCTTACTCTTTTGCTAAGAACATTGGCGATCGCAGACATCGCTAGCCCAGTAGCGGCAGCTCCCCCAGTTCCGACCTCTTTAGACTCGTACATGCCCAGGTACGCCCATATTTTCGTGATCGTGGAGGAGAATCATGCCTACGACCAGGTTATCGGCAACCCTAAGGCACCGAATATCAATAGGCTGGCACAAACTTATGGCCTAGCTACTAAATACTACGGCGTGGTACATCCCAGCCAGGGGAACTACATCGCTCTGCTCGGCGGCAGCACCTTTGGTATCCATGACGATGACGCCTACTATTGTAAGCCTGGGAGTACAGATCCGTCAGGTCACGGATATTGTAGTAGCGCCGCTAAATCTGACTATGTCAGCCACACTATTCATAGCCCTAGTTTGCTCGACCAACTAACAAGCAAAGGTCTCACTTGGAAAGGGTACTTTGAGGACATTCCCGCCCCTGGGTCTAAGGCTGTATACTCTCCTGAGCAACCCACCGCCACCCAGCCAGCTCAGCTCTATGCCTCCAAGCATAACGGCTTTATCAGCTTCGCCAATGTGCAGAGCGCTCCTAACCTGTCACAAAAGCTCGTGGGTTTTGAGCAACTTACTGCCGACCTGAAGAGCGGCAATGTCCCGAACTACAGCCATATCGTTCCCAATCAGTGCAATGAAATGCATGGACTACGTGGGGCTAATGTTCCTGAGCAGTGCACATTTTACAATGACCAGGGTCGAATTGCGCGGGGTGACGCTGAAATAGGCACAATTGTAGCATCCATTCAAAATTCAAGCTTGTGGAAGTCATCGGATAACAATGCTATTATTATCACTTGGGATGAGGATAATAATCCCCTAGTTAAAATCGGCACTCAGGGTTGCTGCGGCTACGATCCCAAGAGTCATGCTAATTTTGGCGGCGGTCACATCCCCACAATTGTGATTACCAACCATGGGCCAAATGGGGTGAAGGATAACACGCCCTATAATCACTACTCGTTGTTACGAACCACGGAGGACGCCTTCGGGATCAATGAATATCTGAATTACAGTGGCAAGCCGGATGTCAAGCCCATGACACCACTTTTTGTCAAAGCCGCTTCTCGCAGCAGCCCTCAACCTTATTCCGTGGGCTTAGCTAGCTAGCATCTGTTGCAATACGGTTCGGTTAAGCTCTAAGCGGTATTGAGTATAGACCGTTACTCTTAGGCACTCCGACACCCCCCGACATAGCTATTCCAGGGTCTTCGGACAGGCTGATTTAGATATAAATAGTATCCTGATTATCCAGCATAATTTGAATGGCTATGTTTGTAGGGTGTTAGTAGTAGATGGTGGTGGAGCAATGGTACTCGTTGATATGAGGTAGGGCTTCAGGTTCGAGCAGGGGCAATAGCGGCAATGGAAATGATAACGAAAATTCTCCGCAGCCAGAGATTCCAGGAATTAATTCGAATGCAACGCCAAGATTTGTGAAAACAACTGATGCACCAACTGAGAAGGATAGAGACGATTGGAGGGAAGCAATAGAGCAACCTATTCCAGAAGGCACTCCGCCAATTCTAGTGAGTAGGATTCGAGACAATCGGGATATGGCTAAAAATGTTATAGGCAGAGCAAAAGGAATGCCTCGAAACTTTAGGGGGATTAGAGATGCTGATGGCAACCTACAAGCAGGAGCGATAGTTACCAACGAACTAAATCATTTATATGTGGATTACTTTGCCACTGCACCTTGGAATATTTTGAGAGATGATGTTAGGTCTGCTAAAAATGCCGGAACGATACTGATGGCTAATCTAGTAAGAGAAAGTATTTCTATGGGACATGAAGGTAGAATTAAACTTCTGGCTTTAAGCGGCTCGACTAGTTTTTATACCAAGATAGGTTTTTTGGATAATGAAGACGGCGAAATGGTATTGACTAGCGAAAGAGCTTCCAGATTTCTCGCAACTTTAGAAGGCTAGAGCAAATAATATTTTTGCCCTAACCCCGATGTTTTCTGCTAAAATATCGCTAAAAACAATCACCATAAAAGTCATGAAGCCTCACAAAAATATGACTCCTACGCAAGAAAAGACGTATCTTGACTATGTTTTTAGTCACGACCTATCCCCGGAAGAGAAGCAAGCTTATTTGGATTGGGTGGATGATGCAGAGGCAGAATTTGGTTGCGAAGCCTCTGTCGTCCCCATTGAAATAATCCGGCAAGGCCAGGAGGCGGCGGATGCCTATTACGAAAAAATTCTGGAGAAAAGAGCCAAGGAAAACGCTAAAATCCGCAGCATAATCTAGAGCTGCTTACTGCTTTAGCTGATGATTTATGGCTAGAAATTCAAAGCGGAGATTTCCGGAATTTAGATATACCAAGACTTTCAGCCTCCAAGTGCGTTCTGGCAATAGTACGCACACGAAGTATCAACCAAGAAAAGGTTATTCGATCAAGTAACACGTGCTTTAGCCATTAACCGAACCGTATTGGCATCTGTTGAGGGCAGCAACCAAAATTCGCATCAGCGGTTCCAGGTCCTCTGGTACTCGGTAGCTGTTAATGCCTTGCTCGAAATGCTTGGCGTTGCGATCCAGCCTGCCGAACTGCCAAATCGTCCCCGTTGAGATTGCCCCCACCAAAACTGGTTGAATTGAGACCGCAGGTGTTGCGTCCCATTGGTCGATCGCTACTAATTCCGCCACCAATTGCGTAAACCCTCTAGTCAGATCCTCATACTTGGCTTCAATCACCAGCAGTTGCGCCAACGGCCTCTCCACTCTGAGCAAATAATCCAGACTACCTTGGAGCCGGTTGGAGACTCTCAGCGGGTACTCAATTCGCAGTTCTGCACGGGTGTAGTGAATTACCTCTGTCACCACCCGCGAGATCAGGATTTCCCGTCGAGCCAGCTCGCTTGTAAGTGGCACATAGGGCAATACCTCCTCAATCCGATCCCGCAACTCTTGCAAGCGGTCGAGTTCACCGGAAGCTTGAGGTAGGTGCAACACCTTGCGGGTTAAAGAGTACTCGAACTCTGCTGCCAGTTCGCTGGCTTCAAAGCCTAACTCGAAGTATCGGCTGAACGTGTAGCTTTGATTGGAGTCAAGTAGGGACATAGAAGAATGTCCTCACGCATCTACTTCATCGGGATGGACCGGAGCGCTGATACTGGAGAATTTTCTTGTCTACCTCAAAAACATCATCGCCCTTAGACAACACTTCTACGGCTAAATCTGGTGTCACAATTTCCTAATTAGACGAGATATCCTGCGGTTTTTGATTCAGTTCCCCAACGCGATTGAGGGGCCAGAAGCGCACGATCGCACGGCCAATGATATGATCGCGGGGGACAAAGCCCCAGAAATGGCTATCCCAGCTATTGTTGCGGTTATCTCCCAGCACTAGGTAAGAGTTAGGTGGCACTGTTACCGGGCCGAACTGGTAGTGGGGCGAATCTTCTATATACTTTTCCCGTAGGGGTTGATCATTGATATAAACACGTTCTCCCTTGACCTCCACTTTGTCTCCCGGAAGCCCGATGATTCGTTTGATGAACGCATCTTTGAGTTCAGGATTTTTCTGTTTAATGTTGTCCGTGGGCGAGAATACCACAATGTCGCCCCGGTTTGGGTCAGTAAAGTCATAACTCAACTTGTCTATAATCAATTTATCATTAACCTTTAGGGTTGGCACCATTGATTCAGAAGGAATCCAGCGAGCTTCGGCAACGAAGGTGCGAATCCCAAGGGCCAGAATAATGCTCAATGCGATCGTTCTTCCTAGTTCCCCTAACCAGGAACCTTCTTGCTCTTGTCGGGAATTGTTAGCAGGCACTTGATTTCTTGGCACACGAGACATAGACGTTTAATCACTCAAAGCTTAGGTAAGACGCCGGTAACTAACCTATCAGGGAAACTCTATTTGCTAATCTTAACTGTACAAAACAAATACTCCTTTAACACTTGCTGCGCCATGTCATCTCCTTCTTGCCTCCTAATCCGCCGCGCTCAAATTCTCTTACCAAATGGTGACTTTTTAGTTGGGGATGTGCTTTCGAGGGCGGGCGAGATTGTCCTGGTTGCACCGGAAATCTCATCTGCCGCTAGTGAAGAAACGACGACTAGAGAAATAGACGCACAAGGCAAAACTTTGTTGCCGGGAGTCATTGATCCACAGGTACATTTTCGGGAACCGGGGCTGGAACACAAAGAAGACCTGTTTACTGCCACCTGTGCCTGTGCCAGAGGCGGAGTGACGTCTTTCCTAGAAATGCCCAACACCCGCCCGCTAACTACTACCCAGGTGGCTTTAGACGACAAGCTGCAACGTGCGGCTTCTAAGTGCCTAGTTAATTATGGCTTTTTTATTGGGGCAACGGCTTCTAATCTGCCTGATCTGCTCCAAGCCAATCCTACCCCAGGAATTAAGATCTTTATGGGGTCGATGCATGGTCAGCTGTTGGTTGATCAAGATTCGGCGCTGGAGTCTATCTTTGCCAAAGGCGAGCGCTTAATTGCGGTTCACGCTGAAGATCAAGAGCGAATCAAACAGCGGCGGCAGGAATTTGCTGGAATTAAGACGTGCGCTGTTCACTCGCAAATTCAGGATAACCTTGCAGCCCTTTTGGCTACCCAGATGGCTCTACGACTGTCTAAGAAGTACCAGCGTCGCCTGCATATCCTGCATCTGTCAACGGCCCAAGAAGCAGACTTATTGCGTCAGGATAAACCTAGCTGGGTAACAGCTGAGGTGACGCCACAGCATTTGCTGTTGAACACCGACGCTTATGAAAAAATAGGCACGTTAGCTCAGATGAACCCGCCATTGCGATCGCCCCACGATAACGCCGTTCTCTGGCAAGCTTTGCTCGATGGCGTGATTGATTTCATCGCCACCGATCATGCGCCTCATACCCTGGAGGAGAAAGCCCAAGAGTACCCCAATACTCCCTCCGGCATGCCTGGAGTTGAGACATCACTGCCGCTGATGCTGACGGCAGCAATGCAGGGACGCTGCACCATTGCTCAAGTATCCCACTGGATGTCTTCGGCTGTAGCTAAGGCGTATTGTATTCCCAAAAAGGGTGCGATCGCTCCTGGTTATGATGCTGATCTAGTCTTGGTAGACTTAAACACCTACCGCCGGGTCCGGCGCGAGGAACTGTTAACAAAGTGCGGCTGGAGTCCCTTCGAGGGCTGGAATTTGACTGGATGGCCTGTGTGTACCATTGTCGGCGGTCAAATTGTCTATGAGCAAGGCAAACTGAATACAGAAGTCCGAGGCCGAGCGTTAACGTTTGATGGTAACAAGACTATCGATTAACCAGTCTAGGTATTGTTGCATAACTTAATCGTTAACAGAATCCCAAGGAATATACAATGTACTTAACTCGACAGGAGTCTCCAAGTCTCCAAGTCAGAATGACTCCTGGCTGAACTGGCGGATGAAGCCATCGGTATTGTGCACAGCAAATTTTACATTAATCGTTTTTTGAGGATATAACCATGAATAATGAAACTGATGCTGGCAAAGAAACGAATAGGAATAAACAAGTTAAATTCGATACCGATTCACCGGACAGGGGAATTATTCCGGCTGAAACCGCAGCGCGCAGAGAGAGGGAGGGCAGTTCGTTCAAGGGTTTTCCCTCAAAAGCTAACGAGCAAGGTGCAAAAACTGACGATCAAACAGATAATGAAAGTATTGACATCACGGGTGGCTACACAGTAGACAAAGAGGGCCTTGCCAATAACTATGCTATTGAACCCGAAATCTACATAAACGAACCAGGAGACTTGAGGCAAGAAGAGGAAGAACAAGCGGCTTTACGCGCCCAAGAAGTAGAAAACTTGAATCAAGACGAGCAAGGAAAACTTACTGAGGAAGGCGACAAGCGTGGTAGGGGACCAGGAATTATTTGACGGAAATAGGGGCTAGGCTCTAGAGCAATGGGGACAGCGGTGCGATCGCTGCCAAATCAAACCCACCCACTGACGCAAGGTAAGCCTGACGACCAGTATCGGCTGAGTAGGTCATACAAATGCGTAAATAGCCCGAAGGCTTGTATTGCAACCGTTCTGCCCACTCAATCGCTACAATGCCCAGCGGCACATCGATGCCTTCCCAGTAGATTTCTGGGTGCAACGCTGTGACTTCTTCAGGTTGCAAGCGGTACAAATCCAGGTGGTATAGGGGGAGGCGTCCTTCCGTATACTCGTTAATCAGAGTGAAAGTGGGACTAACAATCGGCTCTGTGATGCCTAGACCCTCACCAAGACCTTGAACCATAGTGGTTTTGCCACTTCCTAAGTCCCCTTCTAGCAAAATTACACTCCCAGCTGGGAGGGAGTTTCCTAGAGTCCGGCCCAAGCCTAGCGTTGCCTCTGCATCTGCAAGAGAAATCTTCATCCTCTCACCCCTAACCCTTGTGCGCGAGTATACCACCGGAACAACACCCCCGCCAGTCGCTGGGGATTGTGGCGCACTAAACCTGTGTGTTCATCCTCATCCATCACATTAGCCAGGACAATCCGCCGCCGCAGTTGGGTTACAGCCTCTCGGTCAAGGAAGACGGGATGGGAGTTTTCCTGGGCGTAGCGGCTCAGGCTTTGAGCGGAGGGGACTTTTTTGTGTACCAGCACAGCACTAAACAGCTTTTGCCCACAAGCGGCATCAATCGCTCTGATATGGTCAGAAACGGTGTATCCCTGGGTTTCTCCCGGCTGGGTCATGATGTTACAGATATAAATGCAAGGTACAGGAGGGGTTTCCTCACCTCTAGACCGCTCGGCGAGCGCTTGGGCAATCTCCGGCACCAACAAATTCGGAATTACGCTGGTATAGAGGCTACCAGGGCCGATGATGATATAATCAGCTTCCTGAATTGCTTGCAGAGCTTTGGGTAAGGCGGGTGGATTGGGGGGAGTGCAGCCAATTTTGACAATATTGCCTCCGGCGGCGGTAATATTCGACTCGCCCTCAATGCGGCGACCATCAGTTAACTCTGCCCAGAGGCGAACATCGCTAAGGGTTGCCGGTAACACCTGTCCCCGCACCGCTAAAACTTTGGAACTAGCAGCGATCGCTTGCTCCAAATCCCCGGTAATCTCGCTCAGCGCCGTCAGGAACAGGTTGCCAAAACTGTGTCCAGTTAAACCATCCCCTGCCCGAAATCGATACTGAAACAGTTCCGTTAACAACTTCTCCTCCGAAGCCAGTGCCGCCAAACAATTGCGAATATCTCCCGGTGGCAGCACCCCAATTTCCCGCCGCAACCGCCCAGAAGACCCGCCATCATCCGCCACGGTGACAATAGCAGTAATATTAGCGCTGTAAACCTTCAGTCCCCTCAGCAAGGTCGAAAGCCCAGTGCCGCCGCCAATTGCCACAATTTTTGGCCCCCGATGCAACCGGCGATGAGCCAGTAACACATCAATCAGTTCCTCATCTCCCTCTGCCCTCAGTACATCGGTAATTGAGCCTAATGTCCGGGTTTGCCCCCAGAAAATCAACAGCACGCCGCAGGCTAGCACAAGGGGACCACTGATTTTGCTGGGGACAACGGTAGCGATAGCGGACAGAATGTCCTCAATCAACTGAATGGCTTTATAAATCGGGGTCAGCTTAATCCAAATTGCCAAACCCAGAGCTGTCAGCACAACCCCACCAGCACTTAAGAGCAACCAGCGTTTCACCGCTAGCCCAGGAGCCAACCACTTGAACCACTGGTTAACCCGATGGGAGGTGCGACTGCGCGACTCCTGCCTGAAATAGTTTAGAGCTTGTTTGATGGAAGCGATTAACATAGCTGATTTGGGGCAGGGGATACAAAAATGTATACCAGACGGTTTTGACTCTAGCAGGGAAAGCACTCTTGTTTTCAACCTTATTTGACTGGCAGTGCATTGCTAAAGTTGCCACTGAATTATGGCTCTAGTGATATTTTCCTGCAAGAGGCGAAGCGCACGTTTTTCCAAGTGAGAGATAGATTTTGGCGATAGGATTAATTCTCCCACGGCTCCAGCCAACGAGCCAAAATAGGTCAGCTATCCCAAAACCTCATTTACCGTGATAGTCACATCAGGAAACGCTTGCATAGACACCGTTTGACCCCGCTGGTACTTCTGCTCATTTTGATAGCCGTCACGGGATGGTTGTCGATAAACTTCCAAGCATTGCTGAGTAATATTTACTAGCCAAACTTCGACAATGTCAGATTTGGCATAGGTTGGCACTTTCACATATTGGTCAGTTTCAACCGTGCTGTCTGCTACTTCCACCAACAGGAAGACATCCTGTGGCTGAGGATGACCCGCTTCGTAGAAATCTGGACGCGGTTGCAGCAGCGATAAATCGGGTTCGGGTTCACACAGATCGCTTAAAATCACCGGATCTTGGACACCTACTAAAACGCGATCGCCCAGTCTTTGATTGAAGAGTTTGTTTAAGCGCTTCACATGGGCGGCATGTCGTCTGCCAATGGGCGACATTTCAAGAATCTCTCCTTCAATCAGTTCCACTCGCTCATCTTCGGTGAGAATACCCGCTTGGGCCATTTTGTGGTATTCCTCTACCGTGAACAGCCGACGCATTAAATCCACAGACATTGCCACCTCCACTGTTTGCTGCTAGTGAATTCAATTGTCCGTAAATTTTCTTTCAACTTGCAAAACTTCAATTACTCTCCGGCTAAAACACGTAAGACTTTCTGTTGCTCCCATGTCAGCAATTCCCGACCGAATCCAAGACACCGAGAACCCATTCACCATGACCTTTTCACTTTCCACAGAGCCATAAGCAATTGAGTAGGCAATTATTTCGTAGCGCTGATCCAGTTGCCGCGTCCACATAAAGCGATCGCGGATGGCTTGACACTCGCTCTGTGCAGAGATAGAATATCAGTGTATCATCAATGACGATGAAGATCCGGCGCGGCTCCCGACACAAATGGCGGAGGTATCTGCGTCTCTTTTCGCTCCTCCGTCCGAAATGGAACACGATCACTGGAGAGGCTGGAGAAGTCTGTTTAAGAGCATTGAGAAGATCCTCTTCACTAGGTCTATCCCATACACAAAGAATCCGGTAGCTCCCCTTTGCCTCTGAACCGTAGGCTGGCACAGGAAAACGATTCCTGTGTTGGATCGGCTCAGTAGTAACGTCAATCCAGGCATAACGCCCAAATTTATTAACTGTGAGCTGCGCCGTGTTAAAACCGAGATAGCTCAGAATTTGGCGAGCATCTTCCTGACTGATTGACTCCTTCTTCCCCTTGGCTGTAAACCAAGCGCCGAGTATCTCGGAGGCTTGTTTTGCTTGAGTCCGCTGTACCTGTTGGATCTGGAGCGGCCCGATATTTCTACCCGTTGAAATGTCGTTAATCAGCTCACGCCTCTTGGTTCGATTCCGATCAGTGGGCTCAAGTACATCTTCTATGGCGGCGTACTTATTCTTGAAGAAGTCTATAAAAGCATCTCTTCTCTTCTCTGGTTCGGAGATTGGTTGCCCCTTCTGCACCATGTCTATATATTCATTAGCAGTCAGGACATCATCTTTATCCAACACACTACAAATTCGCGCGTAGGTAGGATGCGCTGGCCCTACGTCCGCCCCTTGCCTAGTTTCAGCATTGGGCAGGTGTGTCTGAGTTACGGGTTCCTGTAGCGCTTCGGTTTGAAGGGAAAGGGTTGGTGTCTCAACTGGCTGAGAATCTGGGATAACTTCAGTGGTAAGGATTCAGGTCATCTGGAAATGTCTCAAATGCTTTTCCGGCAATGCTTTCGACGAAAATCTCGATTATTCTTATTATCAATAGCGATTGCTGAAACGCTGATTTTTCGTTGTTTATTGAGAACAACTAACAATTTAGCCTTAATCTCCAGAGCTGAAACCCTTGTCTAGTAAGGGTTTGGATCACCTGAATCCTTACCTTCAGTGGTCAGTGATGCGATCGCAGGCTCTGCCGGTGCCACGTTCGACTCTTCTGTGGGAGGTGGCTCGACAATAGGCAGAGTTTTAGATTCGCTCGGCTCAAGTAGGGAAGTTGCCTCCAAGCCCTTGTTAGTGGAAGGAGCGGGTAAATCTGGTACTGATTCCGCCCAAACTATTAGGTTTCCTCTTACTGCTGCTATAGCCAAAGTTCTTCCAAATGATTGGGCTACCGCATCATGTAAGTCTGCCAAACGCTCGTCGTCTGCCTCTTCGCATTCTGAAATCAGTGTTAGCAGTTTCGAGAATGGATGATTGCCAAGAGCCAAGGCTTCGGTGTCTGGATGTAAGTCAAACCCCTTTGACTCACAGACGGTGCTTTGAAGTTCGTGGGCTTTTTCCTGACATTCCAGCAAAGGCTGAAAATTGCTCTCTACCCGATGGGCGATCGCCAAAACGCGCTCCAGAACTGTTAAGGCTCTTGAGCGGATTTTTTCGTTCGCGTGACTCTGCTCCTCTGCCAAAGCAACAGCCTGAAGCAAAGACTTGATATCTTTAAGGGAAACAATTTTTTCAGACTTCAGCATAGGCGATACTGCCAAAGATTCAGCCATTTCAAGCACCTTGTCGCGAAGCTCTATAAATTTTTTACGAGAATCTTCAAGTTCTAAAACAAGGTTTTCTGATAGAGGTTTGCCTGGGTCTTGCAGCTCTCGAAGCGCTTCTGTTAGCTGTGCGCCCTGTTGGGAAAAAACCTCCTCCAAAGCAGCAAGCCATTGGAGTAAGTCCGCTGAATTCTGCTCCATAGGTTTAATTATTTCATTAAAGTCAGTTTTTCTCAGCTCGGTCAGGCTGAGGTTATTATCCTGACGATTGGCCGGATTCAGGTTGATCTCGCTCAGGGCAACACTTGACAGGTGAGCCTGACTCTGGTTTTTTTCTTCTAGGTTGGCTCTTTGTAGTGAGGCGTTTGGGGTAATCAAGTCTGTTGTTTGACTTGGCTCAACCCTTTTAGAACAAACTTGTTCCTCAAAGACCTTGTCGCAATGGTGATGAGGCGAGCTGTTTGAAGTCTTGAGCTGTATTGACTGAATCTGCTCGCAGGTGGGATTTTTTGTCTGAGTCCGGTCAACCCCTGCGGTGCAAATGTATCTGTCGAAACTATCGCGATTTGGGTGGCGCAACTTCGCCATAGCCTCCGCCTCAATTTGCCGAATTCGCTCACGGGTAACATGAAATCTATCGCCGATTTGCTGTAGTGTCTTCTCGATGCCATCATCCAATCCGTGTCTCATCCGCAATACATTCCGTTCGCGGGGTCTGAGGGTGTCTAGGAAGCTTTCTAAGTCTTCCCGCAGGTGAATTTTGGAAATGTAATCTTCTGGTGTTTCTCCATCAAATTCAATCAAGTCTCCCAATGTAGAGTCTTCCTCCTTGCCAATCCGAGTATCTAGGGAAATGATGGGCACCTCCGAAAATCGCAGGTTTTCAGTTGTCATCCCCAAGCGATTGGCGATTTCTTCCTTCTTGGGACTACGACCCAATTCTTGAGAAAGCAGCTTGGTAGTTTCCTTAATCCGGGAAAGTTTTTCCCATAAGTGAACTGGTAGCCGGATGGTACGAGACTGGTTTATGATCGCCCGTGTTATGGCTTGACGAATCCACCAAGTCGCGTAGGTAGAGAACCTGTTGCCCTTCTTGTAATCAAACTTTTCTGCCGCCCTGATCAAACCCAGATTTCCCTCCTGAATCAAGTCTTGGAAATCCAGCCCTCGATTTTGATATTTTTTGGCAATTGAGACTACCAGACGCAAGTTGGACTCCACCATCTTGTTTTTTGCCTTTCGACCGATCTGAAGGCGATGACGAAAGTCTAATAATGGCATTTTCACAGCGTCAGCCCACTCCGTATCATCCGGAGTCCGTTTTAGCTGGCGAGACAGTTGCTCTCGCACTCGCTCTAATTCCAACAAGTCAGCAATTTTACGCGCTAGTTCAATCTCCTCGTCAGCTCTCAGCAACCGAATTCGACCAATTTCTTGCAGATAAATACGAATCGAGTCTTCCGGATCAGCGTCTTTTAGGAACTTGACGTTGCTATCGAGGGTTTTTTGCCAAGCCTCGTGGAATTGGTCAAAGTTGCTGAAGCCATGCTTTTTGTGCAACTGTGCCAACGAGAGAGCGAAGAAGATTTCGATATGGGCGCGCTGCGGGCTGGCGAACGGGATATCCTTGATGTGCTTGACTTTTTCAAGCACATCTTTGGAGTCGTTGCGCTTGTCGAGGCGGCGGTTGATGATGGATAACGTCAGAGTTGATCCATGCCGGAAGAGGATCATCACCGGCATGAAAAAAAGCTTGTTGATCTCGCGGGCGATCGCGTTAAGCTGCTTGTAGGTGTACGCGCTACCCCGCAATCCAATTGCGAAAAACAAGTACGACGTGAAAAACGTGGTATCAACCTTCGCGCTGGTATTAAAGGCAAGCTGTAGCTGGCTATTGCCTGTAATTTCGTCCCAGGTAAGCTGGAACAGAAAATCAACCGACTGCCATTCGTAAAGACGAGCGTTTTGGGGATTGAGCTTTCTGTCCTGGTCGAAGGTGGTAATGAAATTCGTCGAAGTGTTAGGATAAAGCTCAAATTTTTTGTCACTTTGGTAGCCAAGGGTCTGGAAGAGGGCTAGAGCGTTCGCCGCTAGATGTCCGGTGTTGAAGCTACGCAGAGCTTGGTCGATAGCTTGTTTAGTCTGTAGTTCGCTCACGGTCATTTAATCACCAACCAGGTGATCAGTTTAAAATCAGTTGTTGCATTAACCTGCTGGTCTTGATCAACCAGCACTGCACTCCGACTAGACTGGAGATGGCTAATCAGACGCCTGTTGTAAATGCCAATGATCGAATCAACCGTTCGCTGAAGCAGATTGTTGTAAAAGGTCATATCGACCCCGTTGTTAGTCTGTTGATCAAACAGGTTGCACAACGCTTCATACGGCACGGTACGCTTCGCACACAACAGCCGGTACATTTCAAGTATCTGTTTTGGCTGAGCAAACCTGAATCGTACTTCTGCGTCCTCGCGGACATAAACCAGAAAGTACGGTTGCAGGGGGTTAACGGTTTCATTGCCGGAAGATTCGCCTTTCTGCTTGAGGCAGAAGATTACGCCTGGAGCGATCAGTGGGTAGTTAGGGTCGGGCGGAACCACCGCATACAGTCCTAGAGGCGCGTCTTGGAGCAGCTTCCGGTTGCTCTCGACGTATTTGGTCAGTTCGATGCGGAAATCATCCAGTGTGAATTCATTGAGGGTTACACTCTCGCTTAAATCCTCCAGCTCCAGCACCTCATCTTTCAATCGCAGCAACTGCTGATGGCGATATTTCAAATCATTCTGGATCAGCTCTTCAATTTTGTCCGGCTCAAGCAGGTTATCTTCAAATGTAGTGGCGATGTCCACCAACGCCATCCGTGCTTCCACTCGATTTTTCAGGTTGATGTAATTATCCAAATCTTGAGTGGGCCAGAAATTAACCAGTTGCACGGTGTCGTTGACGCTACCGATGCGATCAATTCGTCCGAAGCGCTGGATAATTCGGACGGGATTCCAATGGATGTCATAATTGACTAAATAATCGCAATCTTGTAGGTTTTGCCCTTCGGAAATACAATCTGTAGCAATTAATAAGTCAATCTCGCCCTCTTGCGGCATAGATTTGATTTTGCTGCGTTTCTTTGAAACAGGCGAGAAATTCGTAAGAATGTGATTGAACTCATTCTTGCCGAACGTGGTCTTGTTTTCTGCCATGCCTCCCGTCAGCAAGGCGATGTCGCTCTTCAACTCGACCGTCGCCCATTCCTGCAAGGCTTTGTATAGATAAACCGCTGTATCGGCGAAGGCAGTGAAGACCAGCACCTTGCGGTTGGGCTGTCCGTTTTTGTTAGTTGTTGGGTGTTTGACTTTTTGGGCGATCAGTGTTTTCAAATCAGCGATTTTAGCATCGCGATCATCGGAAACGTCCTTAGCTGAAAGGTAGATAAGATTAAGCTGTTTCTCGTCGAGCTTCAAATCCTTCAGCCATTTCTCAATATCGAGGTGTGCCATTTTAAAAGTCAGCTTCTGACCGACCTGCATGGCTGACTGCAACTCCTCATCGTCCAGTGCTTCAATCTTCAAATCGTTGAAATCAAGCTCTGGATTAGCGGCACGAAACTGCTTGAAGCGTTCAATCCGCTCTTGTAAAGCTTCGATCTTGTCGATAGTCCGCTTCATTGTGATGGCAAAGGAGTGAACCGAGCTTTCCAACCGTTTGAGAAAATTGACTCTCATCATCCCGATTAGGAAATACTCACGGTCAGACTGACTGAAATTTTTTACCGCTCTATCCTCATACAGCTCACGGTATTGAGTCAAAACATATTTTGAGGGATTAAACAACGAGAGTTGATAGTTGGAAATCTCTTCATTGAGCTGCTCGTAGGACATGAAGTCACCCTTCAAGTCAATAGCGGCGAATACCGATATCGGCTTGAGACGCTTCGGGAATCCACCTAACTGGGCGATTATGTCCTTGTAGTATGTTTGGATATGCTTCCTGGAGCGGGCGATGGTCAGTTCATCAAGCAATTTGAAGAAGGCAGAACTCAGTTCTTCCAGCAGAGCGCTAGTTTGGCGTTCCCCACTTTTCTTAGCCCACTTAGTAAAAGTACCCTGGGCAGTAGCCAGTGTATCCCTGATACTGGTAATCCCAATCGACTCACTAAAAGCATTGTCCTGACCTTGGGTGATAAAATAGAACTGATTGCGCAAATCCTTCAAATCATTATTGACTGGCGTGGCAGATAGGAGTAGCACTTTCGTTTTGATACCGCTCTGGATGATATCCTCCATCAGTCGCTCATAACGGCTCTTACGAATAACCTCGTCATTTTCATCCCGTCTACCCCTGGTGTTGTTACGGAAATTGTGCGACTCATCAATTACCACCAGGTCATAGTTCCCCCAGTTGATGGTTTGCAAATTGATATCGCCGGAGAAGCCTGAATCGCGGCTCAAGTCAGTGTGAGACAACACAGTGTAGCTAAAACGGTCGCTGACAAATGGGTTGAGTTCGCTGTTGTTCTGTGCCTGATATACTGTCCAGTTCTCACGCAGCTTCTTAGGACACAAAACCAGAACTTTATCATTTCGAATTTCAAAATACTTAATAACAGCCAGAGCTTCGTAAGTTTTACCCAACCCAACACTGTCGGCGATGATGCAGCCATTGTGGGTAAGAATTTTATTAATGGCTCCCTTGACTCCGTCCTTCTGGAATTCAAATAGGGTTTTCCATATTTCTGTATCAATAAGCTGGCTTGTTTCACTGAGAAAACCGCCCTTAGTCTGGTCGTCCAAGAACTGCTCGAAGATATGAAACAGAGTTTTGTAGTAGATAAATTCTGGAGCATTATTTTGGTAGAGTTGCTCAAGGTACAGCAGCACTTCTTGTTTGATATCTTCCACCAGCTCTGAATCATTCCAGATTTCATCAAACCAGGCTTTGAGATCGCGCCGGTCTCGGCTGCTGTCTACTTCTATGTTGAGTTCGATATTGTTGCCTGTGGTACCTAACCCCAGCCCGCGCACGGTAAAATTGGAACTGCCCACAATAGCATCCTCAACCCCGTTATGGGCAATGTGATACATCTTGCCGTGCAGTAAGTTTGATTGCTTGACAGACTTGATCTGTACTTTGTCCTTAATCCAGTTCGCACATTCTTTCGCCATGCGCGTTTGCTGTAGTCGGTTTTGCAGCTGCAAGCCTTCATCCTCAATTTTGAACGCCTTCAAATCATTCTTCTTGGGGTCGAGGGATTTGATGAAACGAGGCTCCCCAAACAGAAAATTCAAGTTTTCGATGCGTAAAAGGTGAGTCTTCAATGCATCGAAGGCATAAATTGTAAAGTAAGCGGAGACAATGGAGAGCGTTGAGTCGTCCTTGATCTTGGCTTTCAAAAAATCGCCTACAGTTCCCCGACAGTGGTTGTCCCTAATTCCAGACATTGGGAGAGGATGCTGATGCTGTGACATAGGACTGGCATACAAGATGGCTGAGAAAATTCTCTCATTCAGCCTAAAGTGAGACAGGACAGGTAACATATAGTACATTTACGAGTCTTTTGACAAAGCTGTGACCACCGTCTGTACTAACACTGAGAACTGTGGTCGAGTGGCCTGGACAAAAGAACCAATGAAATTGCCATAACGAGCGATCGCTCGAAAGAAAGCTGCCTCACATCCAAAGCATTGAAAATACTTGGAAGGGTACTTTCCGTTGACAGTGCCCAAGAAAGTTATTGTGCTCTGGGGGGCAATTACAATGATTGAGCAAGAACGTCAGGGAGTAGAACGCCGCTTTGTCAGTACCAGTACACGCTTCTGGATTCCGACGGGCGAAGCGATTGTGAAGCCTTGAGCGATCACGCCCTGGCATCTTTGCGGCAAGCTCACCTCGTCGAGAATGCCCGCGCCCTTATACAGCGATCAGCAAACAGGCGGTTAGCCAAGAAGTAGGCAGACTCGCGGACAAACTCAGACACAGCTTCCTGGCGGTGTACACTTAGCATCATCAATCACATTCTGAATATTTACTAGCATATAGCAATCCCATCTGATTTATGAACAGAATTAGTCGTTTTAGTGGTCAGGGATCACGGGTCAGGGGTCAGAGTTTTCCCTGACCGGGTATGGCAATGCGGATAAATACCAAGTGCAACAAGCGGTGGCGCGGGAGTTGAATTTAGACTACATTCCCCACCCGGATGATGCGGCAGATGCGTTGGCGGTGGCCCTAACGGCGTGGTTTCAGCTCTAGGTTTGAGTAAAAACACCCTTTACAGTATAAAGGGGATTCTTATACAACCTTTGACTATGGTTTCACTTGCTCGTAAGAATCTGCTCGAAGACCTTCCTCGCTTCATTGTGGCTCAGGCGGGGATTATGTTTGCCGTTAGCCTAGTCACAATTCAGACTGGTGTCTTGAATGGGTTTACTCGCTCCGCTTCTCTGTTAATCGACAAATCTAATGCTGATATTTGGGTGGTATCAAAAGATATGGTGCACCTTGAACTAACTTTGCCACTCACGGCTTCGCAAGTGATCAAGGCTCAACAGGTGACAGGCGTTGAGCGAGCAGAAGCGCTGATTGTCCGAAAAGCCATATTACGTTTACCTACAGGTAATATTAATTTAGTCACACTAATTGGCTCTGACCCAAATGGGCAATTATTTGCACCGTGGAATATCATCCAAGGCAGCGCCAGTTCCCTGAGACAGCCTTACACCGTGATCGTGGACGAAAGCAAATTGCATGACCTGAATTTGCAACGGATTGGCGACGTGGCGTCGATTGGTTCCCTTCCAGCACGGTTGGTTGGCTTAACACGAGGCAGCCAATCAATTGTCATGAGTGATTTCCTGTTCACTTCCCTAGAAAATGCCAATGCTTATGCGAATTCCGGTCAGACTACTAGTTTGTCGTGCAAATCGCAATCGGGCTCGACGGACATCCAGTGTACTAACACTTACTTGAATTCCGACCCAACTTCTAGTACTCCGACTCAGTCCTCCCCTACTGCGCCCAAAAAGTTAGCCGCATCAGACTTAATCACTTATGTGTTGATTCGAACTCAGCCTGGTCAAAATCTACAGGCGCTCAAGCAGAAGCTAGAAGCCGCTTTGCCTTCCACCCGTGCCTACACTCGAGCTGAGATAGCTTTTCAGGCGCAAACCTTCTGGGAAAAGCGAACTGGAATCGGGTTCATTCTCGGTCTCGGTGCAACAGTGGGCGTAATTGTTGGGGTAGTCATTGTTGGTCAGATCCTCTACTCCTCAGTGTCTGACCATCTGAAAGAGTTTGGAACACTCAAGGCAATGGGCGCGTCTGATTGGATTATCTACGGTGTGATTGTGGAGCAGGCTCTGTGGATGGCAGTTCTAGGCTATATTCCCGGCATGGTCATTTGCTTAGGTGTAGGAGCTTGGACATTGGCAACTCAGGGCATCATGATTTTAATCACGCCAGTCACTGCGATCGCAGTCTTTGGGATCACGGTTTCGATGTGTGTCGGCTCAGCAATCTTTGCGATTCAAAAGGTCACCCGCGTCGATCCAGCAATTGTGTTTAAGGAATGACTTGAAATTGTAATGTTTATGTATAAACAAACCTAAATAGTCGAGGTAGCTGAAATATGTCGAACAAAACGACTTAATTATTCCTTAGGCGGGATGCATGCTTAGTGGTGGCGGCTTTAAATTAAGTAGACAGTTTTTTATCTGTAACAAGTTGCTTTCAAGCTCCACTTAGGATTCGATAAAATTAACCTATTGATAGAGATAGCCCGATAATGGGAGGAAATTGTAACTGGGCATGCAAGCGGGAACCACTTGGTAACAGGCATCCTATGACACTGGGAAATCAGTGGATAGGAAAAATCAGCCCGAAACCAAAAGTTCTTGATTTAGAAAGTGATCCTCAGCTCAAGGCGAAATCTGACTATTACTTCTGGTATTAAGCTGTATTCCAACATCCAGTTAGTGAACGGCGCTGATTGCGTCATCAAAGACCAGCTTTCTGGATAGCAAAAAAGCAACTTGGTATGGGGTTTCGCCGCTTGCCGAATCGAAGCGTCTTTACTAAGAACATAAAAAAATGACTGTTTCTAAAATAAACTACACAGATACAAAGATCCGAAGTCAGGCTGCTTCCACTGCACTAGACTTGACCAAAGCCAAAACTGCCGCCATTACTGCCAGGGGTGTAGAAATGGTGTTCCAGTCGGGGGCTGAGCGTTTTCAAGCTCTTAAAGGTATTGATCTGGAAGTCCAACGTGGCGATATTCAACTGTTGATGGGACCGTCTGGATCGGGCAAAACCACGTTGCTGTCAATTTTAGCTGGCATTTTGACACCGACTGCTGGGAGTGTATGTCTACTTGGAGAAGAGATTAATCGCCTGTCACGTCAGGATCTAGCACGGTTCCGACTGGAAAACATCGGCTTTATTTTCCAGGGTTTCAATTTGTTTGGGGCTCTGACGGCATCTGAGAATATTGAAGTCGTGCTAAATGTCAAAGGTGTTCGGGAGCGCTCAGCGCGAAATCAGGCGCAAGTCCTGCTTGAACAAGTTGGGTTAGGGGATAAAGCGAATCAGAAGCCCAGTAAATTGTCCGGGGGACAGAAACAGCGGGTAGCGATCGCTCGTGCTTTAGCTGGCAATCCCCAGTTAATTATGGCAGATGAGCCAACAGCTGCCTTAGATTCCCAGAGTGGGCATACGGTGATTTCGTTACTGCGCCGCCTAGCGAAGGAACAAGGCTGCACGGTGCTGATGGTGACACACGATCCTCGGATTATCGATGTAGCCGACCGAGTCGCATATCTGGAAGATGGAGTTTTAAGGCAAGGATAAGCTGTCATGTAGAGTGGATGGTACTGAGCGGGGGTGCCAACCTAGTTCCTGGCGGGCTTTGGTGGCCTCCACCCGGATACAACGGTCATAAATATAGTGAACGCGCTCCCGGCTGAGGGGTGGCTGCCATTTGAGCAGGCGTCCGATCGGATCGAGTAAGTTACCCAGGAGTCTGACTAGGGGTTTGGGAGCTTCGCCCGGCACTGGAATGCCCGTTTCCTGACTGAGAATCTCAAACATTTCGCGGGTAGTTAGGTCACCGGAAGAAATAATGTAGTGCTCTCCCGGAATGCCTTTTTCTGCCGCCAGAATCATGGCAGTGGCTAAGTCGTCTACATGGACAATGCCGGTAATGCGATCGCCACCAGCCCACAGCTTCAGCCGTCGAGAGAGAAATTGCTGCATGACTGGACGAAAATGTGGGTCATCAGAGCCAAAGATCCCGGAAGGTAAGACACTGACGACAGGAAGGCCCTGGGCGGCAAATCGATCTGCTAATTTTTGCGCTTGGTATTTGGTGCGATCGTAGGGAGAGGAAAAGTCGGTCTGCGTTCTTTTGAAAGTTTCATTTACGACTTGCCCCCCCGTATCGCCGAACACGCCAATTGTGCTACAATACACTACTTTGTCAACGCCAGTTGCTTGGGCAACTTCCAGCACTGCCTGGGTTCCCTGCACATTCACCCGCTCCATCTCGACCTCATTGACCAGCCCCAGCTCCACGTAGGCAGCCGTATGAAAAACCGTGTCTACTCCAGTCATCGCCACTCGCAGGGCATCACGGTCTGTAATGTCGCCATGAACCAATTGCACACCGCAATCAGACAGACGCGCCAGATTGCAAGACGTGCGTACCAGAGCAACCACAGAGTTGCCTCGCTGCTCCAAAGCCCGTACCAAGTGAGAGCCTGTAAATCCGTTGGCTCCAGTAACTAGCGCCTTCATAGTGCTTTTTGGTAAATTCTGTATGTCTTATAAACCTTGCCGCCAGATGCTTCGATCAGTTTGCGAGAGGGGAAATTATCTTCGTAGACCCAGGAAAGTTCCGCCCTTTTATAGGGTTTGCCTTTTTGGATTCCACCTCGCATTCCTAAATAAATCAAGGCTAGGGGCACCATTTTCCGGCGATATTCCGGTAGCGAGCAAATCGCAATCACTCGTCCTTGATCAATCTGACGGCGATACCAAAGAAACTTGAGAATTCCTAGCCAGTTCAGTTTTCCTCTAACGTATTTGAGCGGAATGTTGTAGTCGGGTAGCCCCATAAAAAAGCCGACCATTTCGCCATTGTATTCCGCTACTGGGAATACATCCGGGTCTACCAAGCTCTGTAGGGACTTTGCTTCTTCCACAAATTCTGCCTCGCTTCGAGGTGTTGAACTCCAGTTGTTGACAAAGGCACTGGTAAAGAGGTGATAGAGACTGAGGCAATCTTGCTCAAATGCTTTGCCTTTGGTTCTGAGTGGGCGGAAGCTGACGCCAGATTTACAAGCAATCCGATAACCTTTCTCAAATTCCGCTGATAGGGGTTTATCTAAAGGGAAATCATAGGCATAGGCATCTTTGGCTTTATACCAGCCATCCCGCTCCATAAACTCTGGGTAGTAGGGCGGGTTGTAGGGCATCATCACCATTGGCGGCGAGTCAAATCCATCGACTAAGAATAGACAATTGTTGTGGGTAGACAGATCAATTGGACCCCGAACAACTGTCATGCCTTGCTCTCGCAGCCACTGACAGGCAGCCTCCAGTAGAGCTTGAGCGATGCCGAAATCCGGGACACACTCAAAAAAACCAAACAAACCAACATTCTCGCCTTCTCGGGCAATCAATCGCTGATTGACTGCGGCAACAATGCGTCCCACTGCCTGAGAACCGTTTGCTTCCTGAGATCGGGCAATAAACCCTTGTAACTTCCCGTACTCAAAGAAGGGATTACTAGGTGCGAACTGCTTCGCCACATCGCTGCGAAGCGGTGGCACCCAGTGAGGGTCGTTGGCATAAACCCGCGCTGGGACATCCAGAAACATTTCGCTGTCGGCTGGGGTTGTGACGGCTCGGATTTGAATTTCTGCAGTTTGCTTTAACACTTTGATCACATCTGGCAATTAGCGATTAGCTAACAGCTAAGAGCTAATTGCTAATCGCTACTTCTTAAGCACTAATCGTTGGTTTGTACAACAAGTCCCGCGTTGCTACCATCCCGGCAACTAAACGGTCCATCTCTTCCTGGGTATGGAGAGCGTTAACGGTAATCCGAATTCGGGGTTTGGCAACAAACCAGATCGGAGATACCCAAATACCCTGGTCTTTGATCAGTTGTCTGCTAAAGAGCTTCGGATTAATCTCTGGCGGTAAAATTACTGGTACAACATTGGTTTCGCCAATTGCGATAAAATCATGGTCAGCCAAGCGCGATCGCAAGTATAGAGTATTGTCCTGAAGCCTTTGGACTCGTTCGGGAAATTTCCGAACCTGACGGATGCTCTCCAAGGCAGCAGCAGTCATTGGTGGTGGCAAAGAAATCGTCCCAATCGAAGTGGGAGAGACATTCAGGAGTGGTTTTAGCTCTGCCACATGGCTGCTAATCGCAGCTCCAGCTGAGGCAGCGAACTTCGAGAAAGTCGTCATAATTAGCGGTACAACGCCCCGCTCAACTGCTTGCAGCGGCAGGAGACCAAAATGTTCGTATATCCCTCTTCCCGTTGCACCGATGGCACCACTGGCATGAGCCTCGTCCATCAGCAGGACGCTACCCGGGTAATTTTGCAGCACCTCTAGCATATCCGGTAAGGGGGCAATATCACCATCCATTGAAAATACGGCATCGGAAACTACCATAATCCGGTCATCGGCTCGGGCATAACGACGCAGCTTGCGAGCCAAGTCATTCACATCACAGTGGCGGTAGGCTTTGATGCGAACGCGGGGGCTATGGCCAAACACTTTCCCGGAACGGGTACTGGCGTTAACAACCGCTGAGACGATGCAGCCATGGTTGAACACATCGGTGAAAATTAGCGTCTCGCGGGTATGCTGAAATCTTGGCACTGGAATTGCCAGGTGACAGAAAGCGTCAATCAGGGCTTGCATTGCCATCCAGGCATTCATGAATAGCTGCGTGTAAGGCAGGTGCTTAAACGCAGAAATTTCGTCTTCCAGCTGCCGGTGCAGATCAATGCGACCACTCAAGACTGAGCAGGAGCTGTTAGACGTTCCGTATTGCACAATAGCATCAATGGCCGCTTGCTTAACTGCTTCTTCTTGAACTAGCCCCAAGACATCATTTGTACAAAAGGTGAGAACGGTTTGACGCTCACCAGTCGCCGCCTCTTCAATCTCGACTAAATTACCCTGCTTGTTGTGACACACATACTCATCAGGATCAAGCCCACTCTCGTACCAGCGCTGCACATACTCTTTGACTACTTGCACAATAAACTCCCCTCACCTTTTTCCAGATAGCCGATTACCTCTGGATCAACAGTATATTTTCGCAGGCGCGAAAATATACTGATATATGTTATCCAAGTCCTAGCAAAACGCTGGAAGGGAGAAGACCTGATAGTGCCTAATAATACGTTTAGCCAGCAAACAAGCGAGCCTCCGCCCTGAGGGAGAGCCTGAGTACAGTTCTGCAGTGGGCTGGTTGCAGGAGCTGCTGCTAATACAGTTGCCTTCATCTTTTGAGATTTTATTTGGTTAGCTTAGCTTCACCGGGGCGATCGCCGATAGACTTTGAGAGCGACTCGGACTCGTCCGAGTTCCCAGCGGTTTGTGATTGACTAGATTTTTGCATAAATTGCTCATATTGGCGGACAATCAGCCGCTGGATGGCAATAATTGCCGGGTTGATTTCTACATAGCGCCGATGAGGATTAGCTAAATAGTTTTGCTGCTCACTCTCCATCATTTCAATATCTTGGGAGATAAATTTACGCAACATGACGCGCTGGAGCAGAGTTCGCAGCAGTGGCTTCAGCGGTTTTAGTAGCCATCCAGGGAGGCGGACTTTGAAAAAAAACAGGGCGAAAGACTTACTTTCGGTTGGACCCACTGGCAGTCGCAGGGAGTATAAACAGGAGACTCCCTGCAAAGAGCTGTAATAATTGGGATAGCGATAGTAGATCGAGATCGGTAGGGTTGTCACCTGGTCGGCCCGTTCGCTCAATCCTAAAAACTGGGCCAGGCGACCTTTATAGGATACTTGATATTCGGCACAGACAGCTGCTTCCGTCTCCCCCAAACTCAGGAGAACTGGATCGAACCAAGCCTGCAAGTTTTCGTGCAGGAAACCATGAAAGACATCCATGCAGTTTTCATTGTAGATGGAGAAATGGGCCTTGAAGTTAGCAGTAAAAGGCACCATTAACCAGCCGGGCTGGCTAAATTCTGGGATATCAGGTGGCTGACAGGTGGTGGCTTCGGTGGGGTCACCGGGGAAGACCCAGATCAGATTATATCTTTCCTGGACTGGATAACTGCGGACTTGGGCTTGGGGAAGCTTCTGTGATCCAGTAATGTAGGGAATGCTAACGCATTGGCCACTCCCGTTAAATTCCCAACCGTGATAACTGCAAGTAAGGTGGCAACCTTGGACTTTGCCCTTGTGCAGTGCGACTCCTTTATGAGGACAGACATCCTCTAAAGCATGAAGCTGACCTTCAGTGTCGCGATAAACTGCGATCGCCTGCTGCCAGACTACCACTGGTATGATCTCACCGGGCTGCCATTGATCAGCCCAGCCCACCGCGTACCAGTAATTCGGGTTAATGCCCACCTCGCGGACACGGTTGTGAACTTTCTGGCTTTTTAGGGTTGTAGCTAGTTCCATCAAGCCTGCCTCTACGCCTGATTTTGGGATAATATTTAACGTTTGATGATTCTGATTCAAGATAATAAGCTTACCAGAATTAATCCTGATCTGGTCAGTGCGATCGAGCGCGGTGAGCGTTGATGATCTCACAATGGCTCTGATTTGGGTGCAGCAAATATTTAAGTCTCGGAGGATTTATGATCGCGTTCACCTGTTTTGCTATCGCTTTTATCCTTGGAAGTCTAGTTGAATACTGGATACATCGCTTGATGCACGCCTCGGCTCGGATTGGTGAGCGTCACCGCGACCATCACCGCCGCAATGAAGGACAAGGCGTTTTCTGGGAGTTTCGAGACTATATCAAGGGCAGCTTTGTGGTGTTGCCTATGATGTTTTTCTACTCCTGGGATGCCGGAATCGGTTGGTTACTGGGGGGGCTATTTTACGCAGCATTTTCAGCCTATGCCCATCAGCTGCAGCACGAAAACCCAACCAAGTGCTTCTGGATGAAAATGCCGGTCCACTATGTGCATCACAAGTACAACATGTGGTATTACAACTTTGGTCTAGCCGTAGACTGGTGGGATCATGTTTTTGGCACCTACAAGCCTGTGGAATGGCTGACAGAAGAGGAAATTGGCCAACACCCTCGGGGTTATTTGCAACTGCGGTGGTGGTAGGAGCGTCCTACTCTGTGAGTGTGCCGCCCACCCCAATCAACAGTCGCCGTCCACGCCAATAGATGGTCTGACCGAAGCAGCCTGCCACCCAACAGACAAAGCTCATGAGATCGCGAATTGGCACTGCCCAAAGCCACCGCAACAGTTTGGGGCTGCCCATGCTGTATATAGCTACTAGCGCTTGGACGGTTCTGACAGCTATAGTAACAAAGCATACGATTACCGCCCAGCGAGCAGCGCCTGAAAGCAGGAGTAAAGGGATACAGTACACAGTGCCAAAAACGTACACATAACCGTAATACAGAAGGCCGCGTTGCCAACGACTGGTTCTATTCCAGCGCAACTCCCGCTGCAATAGAACTCGGAAGCTCTCTTGCCCGACGTCGGTCTCTAAAATATATTGCGACAGTTCAATCCGATAGCCAGCATCGGCCACCAGATTGCCGATGTGGTAATCTGACCCCATCCGGTTGACCACGGTTAGCAATCCACCAACTTGCTCCATCACAGATTTGCGGGTAGCGATGGTCGAGCCGAGGGCGAACCGCAGACCGCCTTCCAAGTCGCTAGCCACCAGCACACTCGGGATGAAGTCGATACACCTTCCCAAAGAGGCCAGGGCCGCTGTCAGGAATTTCGGCTCGTGACCGAGGTAACCGCATGTCACGATGCCGACCTTGGGATCTGCCAGCGGCGCACTCACCGTGCGGAGGTAGTCCGGGCTCACGCGCATGTCGCTGTTCGTGAAGATGACGACTTCGTGCTCTGCGGCCTCAAGCAGATGCATGAGATTGCTAATCTGATGGTTGAGGCCACGCACTTCCAAGCAGAAGACGAGTCTGGCGCGGCTAGGATTTCTTGCTACCAGTTCTTTGAGGATGGGAACAGCCGGGTCTTTTGGGTTCATGACGCCAAACAGCACCTCGTAGTGTTCATAGTCTTGCTGGCAGAAGCTTTCCCAGTTGTCCATAGCGCCCTCATCCACTCCGCAAACCGGCATCAGCACCGACACTGGCTGGCAGCGATCGCTGGGTTCGAGTTTTGTTGCAGCAAAAAATCGAGCTGTGCTAATCGCGCACCAAACATAAAAGACCACTGATGCCCCGATCAGAAGGAGCAGGAGTAATTGTAAAGCGATAATCATTATCAGTGTTTCCGACTTAAGCGCTACGAAGCTTGGTTATTGAGAATAAAGTCAAAATTCATTGACTAAGTGATACATTAAATTTTTCACGGGTGATTTTCTCAATCAACCTCACCATTGGCGTTAATTTTACAATACCATGTAAGTGTAAAAACTGAGGTTCCTGGGTGACTCACGCCTAAGGAAGCTGTAAAGTAAGTGGTGTTTTGATTAAATCTTTGTAGGTGTTGATGGCTAACTCTGAAGCTAAAATTACCGCTGTGCCGTCAAAGCGTGAAGACACCTCCCGGTCACGCCGCCGGTTCATGATTATCAATGGTGACGATTTTGGATTCTCGAATGGTGTCAATCGCGCCATCATCGAAGCCCATGAGCGGGGTGTGCTGACAAGTACCAGCCTGATGGTGACAGGCGAGGCGTTTGATGAAGCAGTCGCTCTGGCGCAGGCTCACCCCAACCTGGCCGTTGGGCTACACCTAGTTCTGGGTAAAGGCAAGGCGGTGCTGCCTCCCGAGCAAATACCACACTTGGTTGACTCGAAGGGCAACTTTTCTAACCGACCCAATCGCGCTGGTGTGGACTACCAGTTCAGCCAAAGCGCCCGTCGGGAACTGCCTCTGGAAATCCGCGCTCAGCTAGAAAAGTTTCTCTCCACTGGGCTACAGCTCTCTCACGTCGACGGTCATTTACACATGCACTTGCACCCGGTAGTGTTGCCCACCCTGGTGGAACTGGCTGACGAATTTAACGTCAAGGTGATCAGGCTCCCTTCCGAGGAACTGAGGATGACTCTGAACCTTGATAAAAGTGATCTCCAGACAAAGCTTGTCTGGTCTTTTTTCTCTACCGCGTTCCGTTACAACGGGGAGCGCTTGCTGAAATCATTTGGGGTCGGCTTCGTTGATCGCGTCTATGGCTGGCTTCAAAGTGGGCGCATGACGGAAGCGTACCTACTCGGTCTGATTCCCCAGATCCAAGCAGACGTGGTAGAAATTTATTCACACCCAGCGATCGCGATCGCTGGAGAGCCAAGGAATGGTCCACTAGGCTTAGGACCAGCAGAACTCGATGCCCTGCTGAGTGACCAAGTCCGCCATATGTTAGTTTCTAGCGGCTTTGAGCTGACCAACTACAACAATCCAGAGGTAATTGAGTTGAGCAAAAAATATTTGAGGATAAAACATTCTGAGAAGTAAAAGCTGAAGAATGAATCTAATCTGGCTGCTTTTACGCACTTCCTGGTTTACCGTTGCGTTCGCTGTATTCACAGGTCTGGTCAGTGGAGGTTGCAGCGCCTTACTAATTGCTTTGATCAATAATGCTGTGAGCAGCAACGGCACCGAAGCAAATATCCTGGTTTGGAGCTTCACTAAACTGGGACTGGTGATCCTAATTACTAGTATTTTATCGCAATTTTTGTTGATCCACCTTTCTCAGGGAGCCATTTACAAGCTGCGGATGAGCTTGAGCAGCTGGATTCTATCCTCCCCTTTACGTCACCTAGAAGATATTGGTGCCAGCCGTCTTTTGGCGACCCTCACGGACGATGTACAATCCGTATCTGACGCAATTTTCAATATTCCCTTGCTCTGCATTGACATCGCGGTTATAGCAGGCTGCTTAATTTATTTGGGCTGGCTTGACTGGGCAGTATTTTTGGTAATTATTTGCTTTATAGTTGTGGCGACATTCAGCATTCAGCTGATGTTAACAAAAGGTAGGCGTTTTCTGGCACTCGCTCGTGAGGAACAGGATCGGTTATTTAAGTATTTTCGCGATCTCACTGAAGGGACTAAGGAACTAAAACTTCATCGCCAGCGCCGTCAAGCTTTCCTCCATGAGGATCTCCAGTCCGCCGCTGCATCCTACCGTCGTTACAATGTGGTCAGTCTGAGTATCTTCGCGATTACTGCCGGTTGGGGTCAAATCTTCTTTTTCGTCGTCATTGGGGTACTACTATTTGGTCTGCCTCATTTAGTAACTATTAATAACCCGATTCTGTCTGGCTATGTGCTGACAATTACTTACTTAATGCGGCCTATGGGGAGCATCTTGGAAATGCTCCCGCCTATGAACAAAGCCAGTGTTGCCCTAGATAAGATTGAGTCTTTGGGTCTATCTTTAGCAAGTCGCTCCGAGGAAAGCTCAAATGTTGAGTCTGACACACCCGACTGGAATCGTCTAGAACTGCTCAATATTACCCATGCTTACCGTGGAGAGAGTGAGGAAAGTAGTTTCACCCTCGGCCCTATGGATCTGACTTTCTATCCAGGGGAATTGGTATTTCTGGTAGGGGGCAATGGCAGTGGCAAGTCCACTCTCGCTAAGCTAGTCACTGGGTTGTACATCCCCGAAACCGGAGAGATTCGTCTCGATGGTAAGCCCATAACTGATCAGAACCGGGAGTGGTATCGACAGCATTTTTCGGTCGTGTTCTCCGATTTCTATCTTTTCGAGCGTCTTTTGGGTATAAGCATTACTGACCTCGACCCCCAGGCACAAGACTACCTAGTTAAGCTTCAACTTGACCACAAAGTTAAGATCAAGAATGGTATACTCTCAAATACAGCGTTGTCTCAGGGACAACGTAAGCGTCTAGCTCTCCTGACTGCCTACCTAGAAAACCGCCCCATCTACCTATTTGATGAGTGGGCAGCAGACCAAGACCCGCTTTTTAAGGACATATTTTACCACCAGTTGCTACCAGAGCTGAAGCGCAAAGGCAAGACTGTGTTTGCGATCAGCCATGATGACCAATATTTTCACCTGGCAGACCGGCTCGTTAAGCTTGATTATGGCAAGCTGGAATACGACAAGCGATACCATCAGTGATATTCTTCCTTTATCAAGAAGAGCTGTTTTCCTAATCGGGTGTAACTGCAGGAGAATCACTTTGAGCTACTTCCATTCGGCAAAAGGCCACTTTGTTGCGAGTCATCAGCATCCCATAAACCAGATTCTGCACCACTTGACCAACGTGCTGGCGATCGCGGCTGTAGTATTGCTGTTTTATGACTGGCGACTGACACTGGTTTGCTTGGTGCTAACTCAAGTTTTTGCTCTAGGCGGACATGCATTCTTTGAGAAAAATGAACCGGCTTTTGTCAAGTATCCCGGCATTACTATCCTAGTCTCGATCATGTGGTCCTTCGAGAACTGGTTTGGTCTGCGCCAAGTCTGGACGTACTTTAATCACAAAACTACTTAACGCTTATCATGTATCAAGATTTACTGGTAATTGATGCCGATGCCCATAAAATCGAAAATCCCTTGGTGATGCGGGATTATCTGGAGCCAGAGTATCGCGATCGCATCGGTCTAGTGATTGATAGTCTAGGTGACCAACGGGCGCGAATCGTGGACTTTAATCCGGCAACGGGTAAAAACGACTTGATGCGGATGTTCCCTCAACCTCAGGGGCTGGGTAAAGGTGGCTTTCGCACCCTTCATCCAGATACGACTTTGGGTGCGATGTTCAATCGCGTGCGGATTGAACATATGGATCAGGAAGGGGTTGATGTCCAGGTGATTTACGGCACGCTCAACTTGATCTTCTCTAGTATTTTGGATAAGGACTTGAGCGTAGCGCTTTGCCGTGCCTACAACAACTACATTGCCGATGACTGCCGGGGATACAATAACCGGCTAAAACCAATTGGTGTATTACCTCTACAGGATGTAGATGCGGCGGTTGCTGAAATGCACCGTTGCATCAATGAACTCGGCATGATTGGCGTCGCCGTTGCCCCGAACCTACCAATCCCTCATCCCAAAGCGCCTGAGGCTTTCCCTGATGTCAGGATCTGCAAGACGATCAGCCATCCTGATTTCGAACCATTATTACAAGCTGCCGTAGAATTGAACATTGCGCTCGGCATCCATGGTGGTCCAGGTTCTTCTATGGTGGGTGGCATTGCTGATTACACTGAAACCTTTGTCCTCACCCACATTTTTGTGCAGCGGAACCAGCAACAGCTAGCTCTAGCGCGGATGGTTTTTGATGGGGCATTTGAGCGCTTCCCGACACTTAGAGTTGGCTTTTTAGAAGGTGGCTGTGGTTGGTTGCCGGATCTTGCTCATGCTTTTCATGAGCATTGGGAAAAACGTATCCGTGACTTTGACCCCAAGCATCCCTATCGCCCCTCTCTGATGGAATTCACCAAGCTGATGCTTCAGGAAAGAGGTAGCCACAACAATATCAACCTAATTAGCCAGGCTAAAAACCTCTTCGATCTGTTGTGGAATGCCCAACACGATCCGGCTCAGATTGAGGATGATAGCCTGTATGAGCACTTCAATATCCGCCATCGAGACCCTCTGGAGTACTTCGAGCGGGGTCAAATCTTTACCTCTTTTGAATCAGATGACCCTGGTCCTGCTTATCTTCACATTGCCATGGGTGAAGTAGGCAAGCGATTGGCTTGCTTCTCGGGCGATTATGGTCACTGGGATGGCGTACTTGATGACTGTGTCAAAGATGCGGCTAAAGTTGCCGATTATGACCGAGAGCATCTAGGACTCTTGCTTGGGGGCAATGCATTGGCGCTCTACGGCGATCGCCTGCGTCAATCCCTGCCCGAACGCATGGTTCCTGCGTCGAGTCTAAACAGCAAGCTTGACTAACGCTTTGGGTTGGCAATTCTAGTGTGAGGTTTGACGAGGACAATGCGAGTTTTACTCCTATCTCCCCTGTTTCCTAAATCGTTCTGGTCTTATGACAAAGCGATAGAACTGATTGGGCGCAAGGTTTCGCTCCCGCCTCTGGGCATGATTACAGTCGCGGCTATCCTGCCTCAGACTTGGGAGTTCCGCTTGGTGGACCGCAATATTGGGTTTGAGACCGAATCAGACTGGGACTGGGCAGATCTGGTGATTATCTCGGGCATGATTGTCCAGAAACCAGATATGCTGCACCTGATCCGGGAGGCGAAGCGGCGCGGCAAACTGGTAGCAGCGGGTGGCCCCTACCTCACATCCGTTCCTGAGGCAGCGCAGGAAGCGGGAGTGGATTTTCTGGTTTTGGATGAGGGCGAAATTACCCTGCCGCTCTTGGTCGAGGCGCTGGAGCGGGGTGAAACTTCAGGGATATTCCGAGCGTGGGGCGAAAAGCCTGATGTCACCAGCACACCCATTCCCAGATATGACCTCCTAGACCTCAGAGCCTACAGCGACATGTCGGTGCAGTTTTCGCGGGGCTGCCCGTTCCAGTGCGAGTTCTGCGACATCATTGTGCTCTATGGGCGCAAGCCACGTACCAAAACACCCACGCAGCTGCTGGCTGAACTGCAAGTTCTATATGACCTGGGTTGGCGGCGCTCAGTTTTTGTGGTCGATGACAACTTCATCGGCAACAAGCGCAATGTCAAGCTATTGCTGCGTGAACTCGGTCCCTGGATGGCAGCACGCGGTTACCCCTTCCTCCTTTCGACTGAAGCCTCAGTAGACCTAGCGATTGATCAGGAACTGCTGG
The DNA here is from genome assembly GCA_964250845.1 of uncultured bacterium. Classification (GTDB taxonomy): domain Bacteria; phylum Cyanobacteriota; class Cyanobacteriia; order Cyanobacteriales; family Chroococcidiopsidaceae; genus CAXUIG01. The sequence continues at coordinate 35,995 of CAXUIG010000032.1, forward strand.
ATCTGATGATTGCTGCCAACTTTAGCGTCGTATTTTTGGGCATTGAGACGCCAGACACGGATAGCCTAGCCTTGACTCAAAAATTCCAAAATACACGCAATTCTCTCATAGAGTCGGTTCAGACAATCAATCGGACGGGTCTGCGCGTCATGGCCGGTTTCATTATTGGTTTCGATGGTGAAAAGGCAGGGGCAGGCGATCGCATTATTGACTTTGTGGAAGCGACCGCTATTCCTCAGGCATTTTGCAATATGCTTCAAGCCCTGCCGAATACAGCCCTGTGGAAACGACTCCAAAAGGAAGGTCGTCTGCTGGAGGGGAGAGAAGAGGGTAACATCCACCAGACCACCCTGACCAATTTTATCCCCACTCGCCCTCTAGAAGAAGTAGCACGCGAGTATATGAGCTGCTTCTGGCAACTGTATGAGCCAGAGCGCTATCTGGCGCGAGTATATCGGCACTTCCTAGAAATGAGGCCGACCCCTCACAAGAAGAAGTTCCGCCTGCCGGAATTAATGGATATCCGGGGGCTGTTGATCATCTGCTGGCGACAGGGGATCAAGCGCCAGACCCGCTTCCAATTTTGGCGTCAGCTGTTTTCAATCATCCGGCACAATCCGGGCGTGTTTGATCGCTATCTGACCAGCTGCGCTCACCTGGAGCACTTTATCGAATACCGCCAAATTGTGCGCGACGAAATCGAAGCGCAACTGGCTGAATTTTTGGCAGGAGAAGCAAATGCTCAAACTCAGGTACTGCTATCCACCGCCCGACTTAGTGAATGAGTTAGCTAAGACTCCGTTTTAAGAGACCCGGCGTACCTGAGAATGAGCCTGGGAAGACGCTCTCCTTCCCAGTAAAATATTTTTTCAACTTCATAGTAAATATTATCTAGTACGATGTACTCCCTAATTCTGGGAAGGCTACAAAACAGCACAGTTTTGTAGCCTTCAAAAGGTCGTCCTCCTGGGGGCCTGCCTGCAATGTCTAGCTCTACTTCAATCATCGTTGGCGCGCCTGGTCGTACTTCTTGAGTCAGCGTTGGAGTTTGGCATATATTATAGATGCCCCAGTCTTGAATACCTCGATTTTTCAGGATAGACTCAGCCTGACTAATCTCAGCACTATTACCATCTATTATAACTAAGTACTCACCCCGCGACACACGCTCGCTATAAGCGCGGTCCCGCTCTTGCTCAAACTCTAAACCTGTCAATCCTCCAACGAAGCCACCGCTTGCTGCTCCGATCCCAGCGCCAGCAAGGGTGGTAGCTAGGGTTGTGCCCAAAGTACCTGCTGCTATGACAGGACCTACTCCAGGGATTTCTAGAGCACCGAGGCCGATTAATAGACCCGCCATGCCCCCCAGTACAGTCCCCGTGACTGCACCAGTCCCAGCACCTGCTGCCGGTACAGCACTTATATCAGCACCTGCTATTTGATCATGCCGCTCTGCATCACGGGCAATTATGGACACTCTATCCATCGAGAATCCACTGTTTTTAAGCTCATTGAGTGCATATTCAGCATCTTGAAGGCTTGGAAATAAACCGACTGCGCGTGTATGCTGCATTGACATTTTTATCGGTTAAATGGTTAAAGTGGTTGGAGCAATCTTAACTTTACCACTTTTAAAATTACAGGATTTCTCGTCATGAGCAACCTAAAGACAAGAGCTAACCTATACGAAACGGACTTTGCACTTTGGATAGAGCAAACAGTTCAGTTGTTACGCTCTGCCAAGTTTGAGGAAGTGGATTGGGAAAATGTAATTGAGGAAATTGAGAGTTTGGGCAGGAGTGAGAAACGAGCGCTAAGAAGTCAAGTCACACGGATAATAATGCACCTGCTAAAATGGGATTATCAACAGTTACGCCGGAGCAATAGCTGGCGTGGAAGTATTGTTGAGGGTCGGATTCAGATTAGAGAACTACTCGAGGACTCCCCGAGTCTCAAGCCCTACTTGGGAGATGTTTTGGCCAAGTGCTATCAGGATGCAGTTGAATGGGCTAGTGCAGAAACCAGATTGCCGAGAGAGACTTTTCCAGTGGAGTGCCCCTACACTATTGACGAAATACTGGCAAGGGAAATCTTGCCCTAAGTCGAGCAACCTCAGGTGAGTGCCTGGTTGCTGCAAAAATTCTCATCCTAAGTCACGCAAGAAGTAGAAGCGATCGCCCAGCCAATCACTGCCCTTGATTCGTCCCAAGTAACCCTGTTCTTTGCTGCGATTACCCAAATCTGCGATTTTGTTGATCCAAGCCAGCTCTGGATCAGGCTGCTTAGTAGGTGGAGCACTTTCATTAATATGAGTGGCCTCATCCATAAATCCAATCCTTGCTTGGATTTCCAAGATGGCTTCTGGCAAGTCCACACGAGGCAGGAGAGCTGCAACTTGATGTTTAAGCACCCAAAAGCTGTTCTGACTTTTCCCGACTTTTTGCTTTAAAGCCGGTTTCCCATCCTGACTTTTCCAGATTTTTTATTAACTTCTTTCTAGGTATTTTGATAGTAAACTCCAGATTTTTCCCAGTTATCATATTAAAATCTATCGGCAAAAATATGAATTATGAAGCAATACAGTTCGGTCAGCAGCTCAAAACTCTAATTAATCCAATACCCTCCTTTGTTCTTGGGTTTCGCTGCCGCCCAACCAACCTAGAATTAATTAAGCGAACGGTATTGACTTCAGCGTTATCTACATAGTAGAGGATTTTTAAATGCGTCATTCTCTTTCTAAAGACTTACTATTATTGGCTGCAAAAATATTAGTCATTACCCCAACAATTTTGGCTTTTGCAGCTATTACTTGTGGGATTAGTATCAGACGATCTAAAAAAATCGAGCTGAAATTTTGTAAGTAGTTTTTCACTGATTTCGGAATTAATGGAGCTGAGCTTGAAAAAGCAATAGTGGTTCACAAGTTTGAGCTTGGCAATAGAGCTAGAAGCCTACTTATGAACTTCAACTTGAGGCACTGAAAGCTACAGGAGAAAGTCTTGGGAGAGAAGTGAGAACTAATCCCAGCTTTCTCTAGAGCACAACTTACCATTCCAGTTAATACATCTAAGAGCAAAGACAATGCTGAAAATTCTAAAAACAGCCACGTTGACATGTTTAGCTACGCCTATCTTGCTACTGGAGTTTAGACTAAAAGCGATCAGAACAGAATGCTGGCAAAATTACGGGT
>CAXUIG010000033.1:0-38228 GCA_964250845.1 uncultured bacterium
TTTCATTATACCAATAATCTTAACTTTTTACAAATGATTTAGGATTGCTATAGATGCTATGATTAGGCAGGGTAGCTACAATTCTGGAATTTACATTACTAGGCGATATGTCGTCATTCCGGGCAATTTGGTTACCATCAGCATCTAATAAAATCAAATTGGAGTCAATAACTTGGCTATTCATCTCAATTGTTATCTGCTGACGAGCCCGACCCTCAAACACATATAGTTTGTAGTAGCTTTTATTTGGGAAAACAGCGTCACCCCTGCCAAGCTTACCAGTGACTACTTGACCATTCAGCGGCAATTCTTGAGCTTGGTGGTTGCCAGAACTGGGTGACTGCCGCTGGGACACGCGGGGGAAGCTTGCTTGGTACTCTCCTTGAGTAGCTTTTTCTACTACTTTTCTCACTGTTTGTTGGTCTAATATGGGCTTGTGATAAAAAGCATAAGTCACACCAACTACAATCAAAACAGCAACCCCTGCCAGAAAAAGCCCGAGCGCTTTTCGAGGTTGAGTATTAATTAACTCTTGCCAATCGAAGGGAGTTGCTCGTTGCTGGGTTGTGCTGCTTTTGTTCCAAGTCCTATGGCGCAACTGTTTCCAGGTCAGCGGTTTGGCATCCGGATGCTGTTGGCAAATCACTGGTAACCAACTGGCACCCGGATATTTTGACTCCAAGGAGTCTTTAAGCAAAGCCCGTGCCTCCCGAACGGCTGCGTGTAAAGATTTGTTTGCTTTTTCGTCTGCAAACGCCCTGAACAAATGCTGCAAAAACTCTTGTGCTACCTGATCGGGCACTCGCTCCCGCATCACAATCATCTGCGGCAGGTGCAAATCCTCTAGCTGTTTGGCTAATCCCAAGCCATCGCAGGAGTTGAAAATTACCAACTGCAACCCACGAGCGATCGCACTTCGAAGAGATTCTTTCAAGTCGTCAATTGTGATGCTCTCTTGCTGATTAAGTTCAATCCAGCCGCCACGATCATCCTCAAAACTCCCACTGTGTCCCGCAAAAAACAGGATATGCCAATCCTGCTGCCAAAGCCTGTGGCGTAATTCGTTTGGCTGCGGCTGGACGAGAAACTCAACTACTGCTCCCGTCAACCGCTCTAGCTGTTTGCGATCCGCTTCAATATTAATTTCTTCACCTTGACCCCGAGTATTGCCCAAGATGGCCAAAATTTTTACTTTTGATGATTTTTGGTTAGATAGCGTTAAGATAGGGGAGTCTTGCTCTGTCGGGCTGACAGCAATTTCTGCCTGGGGGTAGTGCTTAGTTAATAAATTCCACGCCTGCCAAGGTAGTCGCCGTAACCAGACGTTTTCGGTTTGAACGATGATCCGAATCTCATCATTAGTTTGACCCAGTTTCTGTTGTAAACCATCCCGGATTTTTGACCACTCCCCATCCCTGGAATCGAGCCAAGTACTGAGGCTGTCTGCCAAGTCGTTAGCAGCATCATGAAGGGAAACGTTAAGCCGCTGTACTGGTTTGGCTTTGATGCTGGAGCGGGTGCCAAATTGCTCACCCATAAATGGCGGCAACTGGGTCCACCCACCACAGGCTTGCCGCCAATGCTCTAATGCTATTTGGACACTGGGCGCTGGGGGCAGATACCCTTCAATACGGGTTCCACCCGCTACCCCATCTGACCCAATCCTAACCACCACCGGAAAGCCCTGCTGAAAGTCTCCCTTGCCGATCTCGAAGACGAGCCACTTTCCCATCACCACCTACCTGTGAGTTTTGATGCAATTAGATTACAAAATTTTCTGTAACACTAAAATCCCCCAACTTCAATTGGACACTAAAGTGACCTCCAGGTCGCCCCTCTAAGTCCAGTTGCAACCAAATATCCGCACTTCTAGCAATAGACTTTAAGACAATAGCTCCACACTCATCTAGCACTAGCAGTTGCAGCCCCTGTGGTAGGTGAATCGAATCCCCAGCCGGATAGCAACGCAAGTAAATATCTACCATCCCATCTGCTTGTGATACTAGCCGGACAACTAGCGCCACAGCCTGCCCTGATATCTGCATTCCCAAGTCAATTACCTTCGCCCGACTGACGCTCCCAAAAGTTAGGGCTGGGTCAGTCACTTTGGCACGTATCCCACCTCTGTAAGCAAGAGATGGTATCGTATCTACAGGTATCCAATCGGGCTCAAACAAATTCTCAAGCCATTGGCTCAAAAGTACTACCATCGAACTTTGTTTCGCAGGAGTGGCTGGTTCCACCGGGTGTTGGAATTCGGAAACTGCGCCCACATCTAGGACAGAAACACCAAGTAAGTTACTAAGTTGACCAGATTCAAAAAGAGCTTGAATCTGGTCAAACTCTGACTCGGAACCTTCGAATAACAGCAATAGTTTTTTGGGTTTAATCTTGCTCATTTTCTTACTCTTCTTCGTAGTAATAGCTTTTTAGTCTGAGAGAACCTCCTTGAATATTTTGTTTAATTCGGTCAAGCAGATCTGCTGGCTCAAGTAAATTACCTTCAAGTAGCATAGTAAGTTTTATTAATCTGCTCTTGTTATCAGCAGTAGATGCTGGCTCGATTCTATATCCCTGATTTTCTAGGTAAAGTCTGACTTGTGCCCAGTCACTTATCTTTCTTCCAGTCATGATTTCCACATATTTGTAAATGCTTTTAGCTAGCTCGGGTCGGAGATTGCTTCTACTAAGGTGACGAGCTATTTCGTCAGGATTCAAGCCAAAGAGCAATAGATGTAACCAACAGGTTTCAGCTTTTGTCAGCCTCCTAAGTTCTGCGTTACTAACACCAGTCAAGAGATATTCAGTTTTGGCGCGAGCCAAGTCTTCTAGCAGTCTATACATATCCCATTTTCTGACAACTTGCGGACAATTGTTGCAAGGAGAGTTGGACGTAGGGCAAGTCCAGTCTGAGGTGTAGGTCATGTCTGTGAGTGAAGAAATACCCGTCTGAATACAGTTAGAGTATACCTATGAGCCACACTTCATCCAGGCAGAATCCATCAGGGCGAAGCGAGGGCAGGTTGCCCTCTGGTTAAAATCAGGTGTACTTTTTGATACCAATATTGTTGAGATTGAATATATTACCGGATGTATCGCCGCCTGAGCCGCAACCGCTCCCTTAAGAGGTGTTGTTTGAACTGCTTTGCTCGCCAAGCTCTTATGGAAGTGCTGATTGACAACAGTATATTGACATAAGTATTATGTGGATGCAACACAATGAAAGTTGGGTAAAACTGCATCATTTTTCCAACTTTAGTTGGGTAAAGCACAGTGCCAGCATTTGTTTATAATTTTAAACATGAACTACAACTCAGACTGTACTTGCCATACATCCAATTTTTGCAACAAGTGTCTCACTAAGTTTGATTAATCTGCTGTTGTTAATGTCAAAGGCATGCCAACAGCGAGGGGGCTACTATATACTATACTATCTCACAAAGACGGCGGAGATCAACCATGAAAGCTTGGAGAAAAGTTTCATCAACAGGACAACCTGCATACCAGACTTTCTTAATACAAATATACCCCTGTAAAGCTAGTGAATCTGAAAAAAGTCAATATCCAATCTTACCTAATCAAACAACAATAGTTGGACGCGATCCTATTCTTTGTAACATGGTTGTAGGAAGCGATCCTAGTCTTTGTAACATTTTTTTAGATTCCACTCAATATTTGCAGGAAGTTTCCCGTCGGCATTTGCAAATTTCCCCCCTGGAATCTCAGCCCTCAAATGGTACGCCTGCTTGGACAATATGCGATTTGAAGAGTAGTAACGGCACTTATGTCAATGGTCAGCGCTTACAAGGTTGTCAAGCTTTGCAAGCGCATGACCGCATCAAACTGGGTAAGAAGGGGCCGGAATTTATCTTCGAGTGTCAAGAGGTTAGCGTTAGCAATATTGGACTAAGTGATGTATCTCCTATCTTCTCAAAAAAGCTAGCTCTACATCAACAAAGTGTTCTTGTACCGGGCCTAGTCACGGTGATATTTGTAGTGGCGATGTTAGCAACTCAAAATAGTAATAGCTTCCTCTTCGTCTTGGCTGCTTACTTAGCTCTTGCAAGTCACTACGTTATCCACCAACTCTGCCATAAGCATAAGCCGTTATGGTTGCTAATTAGCTTAGGTCTAGCTACTAGTCTGCCGCTTTTAACTGATTTTCATCATTTTACGGATATAGGAGATTTACTCCAAAAACAAGAAAATTTTCTGGCTACAATTATCAAGGCTTTTTTCAAAGCAGGATTGTTTGAAGAACTTTTCAAAGCCCTACCAGTGCTATTCGTTTACTGGCTAGGCAGACTACTTCAATCGCCTAAGCGGGAACTCATTGGGGTATGGGAACCTATGGATGGAATCCTTTTAGGGACGGCATCTGCCACTGGATTTGCATTAGTAGAGACTTTTATGCTTGTGAATGAACAAATCCACATGAATAATACTTTAGCCGCATTACAACTTTTAATTCCTTTAATTTTAGGAGATATTTTTGGACAGGTAGCATATAGTGGCTACTTCGGCTACTTCATTGGATTGAGTGCGCTGAGACCTCGCAAACGTTGGCAGTTTTTAGGAATCGGCTACTTGACTTCAGCAGTTATACATACCCTTTGGTATTTAGTATATGAGTTACAAAAGGAACACAAGTTACTTCCACTCATCGATAGTTTACTCTTAGCTTTGATAGGCTCTCTAGCCTATATATTTCTGATAGCAGCAATTCTAAAAGCTCGTCAACTTTCGCCATCTCAGCATGGCAGCTAATCTAGGGTAAACAAGCTGCCAACACTTTGAGCAAATAATCGTCGTTCATTGCGGCTCAGTTTGCCTCTGCCGCGCCTCAAATCGCCCGTGCAAAGTTTCCCGGCTTAGGTATGTAGCCGATTGGGCATCGCTAAGAATCGAATGGCTCGGATTCCTCGGTTGTGCTATCGGTAAAGGTTTGGAGTTGAAAATGGATTATTCAATCGCGATCGCCACGCTAAAACAGTCCGATCCGATCTTGGCACCCCTAATTGAGAGAGTTGGTCCGTGCCAACTCTACCAGGTACAGCAAAAGGGAGACCTGCTGTTTTCCTTGTCCAGGTCAATCCTTTATCAGCAACTCTCTACCAAAGCAGCCGCAGCCATCCATCACAGGTTTCTCCAGCTTTATCCTGGCACGCCCTTTCCAACCGCATTAGATATCCTCAGCACACCAGACGAAGTGTTGCGCCAAGCAGGAATTTCACGCCCCAAAGTCTTGTATCTGAAATGCCTGGCACAGAAGCTGCTGGATGGGTTGCCTACCATTGCTGAGTTCGAGGCAATGGATGACGAAGCCATTATCCAGACCCTGACCCAAGTCAAAGGGATTGGACGCTGGACGGTGCAGATGTTGCTGATCTTCAGGCTGCATCGGTGGGATGTGCTGCCGGTCGATGATCTAGGTATCCGTGCCGGTATTCGCCGAATCTATAACCTGACGGAACTTCCCGACAAGAAGACTGTAGAGAGGCTAGGGCAACGGTGGAAGCCCTATTGCACAGTCGCATCCTGGTATCTGTGGCGGAGCCTGGAAAATGATCTGAACAGTGTTTGTTAAGGCACAAGATTACTGAGGCTCCCCACTGACAATACCAGACCACTGGACTTTTTTGATCTGGTCGCGGCGATAGGAGAAGAAACGCTCTGGCTCTTGATAGGTGCAGTTCGGTGCGATCGCTACTTGTTCAGAGCTAATACCCAGCTGTTCTAACTGTAGTGCAATCACCCGTCGGATATCCAGTCGCACCCGCCCTGGTTGGGGGTCTGCCAACAGCGGTGAATCCGGCATAGCGTGCAAACTATTCAGAATCGATTCAGCTGAATCGTCTGGATCACCTGGAATAATGCTGGCTCCCACCTGAGCTGCCACCTCAGTAGATACCTGGTAGACCTCTCCTGCGATCGCAGGTCCCATGCCAATTCGCAAATCCTGGCTGAAGCTACCTTGCGCTTGGAGTCGTGCGATCGCTTGCGGCACAATTTTCGTCGCTGTTCCACGCCACCCGGCATGAACCGCTGCAACTTGTCCAGTCTGCACATCAGCAATCAGCACGGGTGTGCAATCAGCACTCGCTACCCACACTGCCTGCAATGCCAGCTCGGTGATTAAGCCATCTGCCTCATCCACACCACCAGCCCAAGAGCCAATTTCTGAAGGGGTGAGGACAATATTGCCGTGTACCTGTCTCACCTGGTAAACCTTAGCGTCGGGCTGCAGCACCGGCACTAACTCCGACGGGGAGCGGGGCCAAAACTGCTGGGTAAAAAAACCGTGGTGCCAGGGTTTTAGGAGGCTAGACGTTAGGTAGGGCAATCCTTCCCAAGTGCGCCAGTGCCAAGTATGCATGGAAATTAAGAACGCGCAAAATAAGCGTGCGAATTTATGTTAGCTTGACTAACGTTATTTGGTTACAAATATGTGGGATTAAATCGGCTAATAAATTTGCCTCAAGCCCGGTACAATCAGTCTGGGCTATGTTGTTTGAATTTTACGAGAAAAACAAGTACAATTTCCAGCCAAGGCGAATCAGAAACAACAACCGAGAGAAAAAATGACTCAGCGAACCGATTTTGCCCACATGTTTGTAACTAAATCAAGGCAGCGATTGCGCATATCGAACGCTTCGCGCTCAATGCTAGTACAGAGCCTAAGCTGTATAGGCGGTTTAGGCATGCTAAGTAGCGGCTTGGTATCGGCTCAAACAAATACCCCAGCAGGCGTAGTTGTCGTGCCCACCACCCCAGACGCGAGACCCCCAGCAGCAGCTGCTGCTCCTATTCGCTCGGTTGCCAAGCTGCGAACAAACTTACCTAGCCCAGTCCAGGCACGACCTAACCGGCGCTTAGAAAAAACTGCCACCAATTCTGCCACAGACTACAACGGTGCATATATAGACCCCACTCAATACAAAATTGGTGCTACGGGCTATTCGGCACCAAGTAGGGTCGAGCTATCGGAACGTTCAACCGGCTGTAAAGCTGTTTTGCGGCCTGGGCTTGGGCTCTCCGGTAGTCTTTGCGGGGCGGCGGCGATACCGCACTTTACGGCTCATGGTTCAGATGAAAATAGCCCCAGGCTGCGTCATTCACACACCAGGTGGGCAAGAAGTCGAGTTGTTGGAGTAGCGGCAATTTCACCCATTCGGGTGAGCCCCATGAGTGTCAGCGCTAGCGGATTTCATCCCAGTTGGAGGACGCCAACCTCATTCCCAGGCATCATGCCCTCTAGCAACCATGTGCCAACGCTAAGCAATGCTGATACAGGCATGCAGTTTCCGCTCACTATTCCGGCTGAGATTACTTCTGTGTTTGGCTGGCGGCAGCATCCGATTATGAACGATATCCGCTTCCACTCCGGTACCGACTTGGGTGCGCCACTGGGAACACCAGTTCTGGCGTCTTACGCGGGTCAAGTGGCGATCGCTGACAATATGGGTGGCTACGGCTTGACCGTTGTCCTCGATCACAACAAACCCGTCGAAGAAACTCTATATGGTCACCTCTCGCAAATCTTTGTCCAACGCGGGCAATGGGTTGAACAGGGAACCGTAATCGGGCGCGTCGGCAGCACTGGCAACTCCACTGGTCCCCACCTCCACTTCGAAATCCGGCAGATGACACCTTCAGGCTGGATCGTGACTGACCCAGGTGTTCAATTGCAGTACGGCATGGCAAAGCTGGTGCAAGCCTTACATACAGCCCAGGTTCCGCAGCAAATGACACCTTCAGACTGGATCGCCACTAAGCAGAAAAATTCGGAGCTTTTCGGAATTCGGAGCTTTGCGGGATTAAAAAATTTCTTGCCCCTGGAGTTATCCATGGAAGAGAACAAAAAGCGAAGCATCTTTATTCAAGCTTCCGACTTTAGTCGTGGGGTAATAATTACGAAAAGCCCCGAACAACGAAAAGCTCCGAATTCGTTTGATCCAGGCGCTCAATTGCAGTACGCCATGGCTGAGCTGGTTGAAGCATTACATACAGCCCAGTTATCCCAGCAAGTAGCAAATAAAGGCTAGATGGCGGGTGTGGGGTTAGCGGTGTTCACAAGTACCCATGTTCAGTTAAAAATGCCGGTGTCAGTTCAGCTGCTGCATCGTGACTGGAACCAGAACTGAGCAATTTCTCAACGTATTTGCCTAGAATATCGCCTTCCAAATTTACCCAACTGCCTGGTCGGAGATAGCGGAGATTCGTCTGCTCATAGGTGAGGGGAATCACCGCTACCTTGAACCAGCCCATAGCTGGGTCATAATCGGCTATAGTTAGGCTGACGCCGTTGACGGCAATACTGCCTTTAGGGACTATGTAACGGGCGATCGCGCCTGGAGCGCTAAAACTAATTTCCCAGGAAGTAGCCGTTTGCTCCAACGCTTGCAGACTACCGATCCCGTCCACATGACCCATCACGAAGTGGCCGCCCAGCTTGCTACCAACCCGCAGCGCCGTTTCTAAGTTGACAAAGTTATTATCCAACTGCCGTTGCCCCAGCGTTGTGCGCCGGAGAGTTTCTGGCGAAGCCGCAGCGATAAACCCTTGAGGCAACACCTCCATCACTGTGAGGCAAACGCCATCGACAGCCACACTGTCACCAATGGCGAGATCCGGCAAAATCTCGTCAGCCGCCTCGCTTACGCAAGCGATTTGCCAGCGATCTCCCCCTAGTGGTCGAATCGTTCCTATTGCCTGAACTAATCCTGTAAACACGGCGTTTTAACAAAAATAACTGCTGATAAGCTCAATGCACGGCTTGCTTTAGCCGTGCATTGAATGCTATAATTGGAAGCTAGACACTACTATAACAATAACATTGAATCCCTATCAGGGATTGAAATAACTTTGGCGGCTGTTCGATTACGTCAACACGTTAACCCACTCTCGCAGAAGTATCAAACACCAGTCAGTCCTCCTGAGTGGAAAAAGGTTTATGCTGATCTGACCCAGCCACTCCACCTGGATATTGGCTGCGGCAAGGGGCGGTTTTTGTTGAGCATGGCTCAGCTAGAACCAAAGTGGAATTTTCTGGGGTTGGAAATTCGGGAACCCCTAGTGCAGGAGGCGAATACTTGGCGGGATGAGTTAGGGCTGACCAATCTCCACTACCTATTTTGCAATGTGAATAACTCGTTGCGATCGCTCATATGCTCCTTACCAACTGGAACATTGCAGCGTGTCACGATCCAGTTTCCCGACCCTTGGTTCAAAAATCGACACGCCAAACGGCGACTGCTGCAACCGGAATTAGTGGCAGAATTGGCAACTTATATGAGTGCTGGGGGAGTTGTGTTCCTCCAGTCGGATATTAAGGCACTGGCAGTGGAAATGTGCGATCGCTTCGATACCCACCCAGCTTTCCAAAGACAGGGAGCACAAGACTGCCTCGCAGCCAACCCCCTACCAGTTCCCACTGAACGGGAAAAATCCACCCTGTCGCAGGGAGAACCCGTTTATCGCGCCCTGTTTGTTCGCTGTGAAGAACTCAGCCAGTGCCGCGATCGCTCGGCTTGAGCAGTTTCCGTCTGAACAGCCTATGTCCACTTGTAGAATAGGTCAGTTACCTGTTTGGGTTGAGGAGGTTTTTACCATGCGACAGATTAATTTCTTGATCATCTTTATCTTTTGTTTAGCCTTGGTTTTATTCAGCTTAGAAAATACCGAGCTAGCGACGATTCAAATTGTCCAAGGCTACCAAGTGCAAGCCCCGGTATCAGTAGAGCTGATTCTGGCAATGGGGCTGGGCGCTGTTCTTGCTTGGCTGTTTAGTATATGGACGCGGTTGCAGCGACTGCTGGCATCCGGCCGAGAAATTCGCCAAAGAGATACCCGCATTCAGGAATTAGAGCAAAATCTTGAAAAGTACAAAGCAGAGATTGAAGAGCAACAACTTACTCTGCCTCCAGCAACAACTCATGCGGCTCAAGAAGTATAGCAAAATAAATCCAGACCCGATAGGTTGGCAATGGACGCTTCAAAGCTGTTCGAAGGTATAGCACTCTTAATTGACCTGGCTGAGCGGGGGGAAATTGATCCGTGGGATGTGCAGGTGATTGAGGTAATTGATCGCTACTTGAGTGAAATTTTTACGGCTCAAGAGGCTTCCTTTGGAGCCTTTGAACCGGACTTGTCTCAGTCCGGACAGGCTTTTTTGTCGGCGTCGATGCTGGTGTTATTTAAAGCCAACACGCTCGAGCAGCTAGAATTACCACCAGCTGATCTAGACCCCTCAGAAGAGGATTTCCTGCCAGAGGGTGAAGACTTTGGAGGGGCAAAGCTGCGGCTGCCCCTGGAACGCCAGTTGCGCCGTCGCCCAGCCGCTTTGCCGCCCCAAAAACGCCGGGTGACACTCCAAGAGTTGATAGACCAGTTGCAGTTAATGGCGACCCAGCTGCAACAGGAGGAAGCGATGGCACTTTCCACCAAAACCACCCCCACCCGTCGCCTTCGCTCCCAATCCCGTGCTGAAGCTACCCGTGCGATTGCCCAGTTAGCTCACCAAGAAAATCTCACTGAAGTTGCCGCTCAACTCGAGCAGTTTCTAAACCATCACTTCCACCTGATTCTGACCCCAGAACAGGATTGGCTGAACTTGGATGAGCTGGTAGAGTTATGGAATCGGACAACTGTGGCAGCTTCTACCCAGCAGGGCAATAAAGCGCCGTCAGGATCTGAGCTGTTTTTGCCTTCACAACACAACGACCGAGTCAGCGTCTTCTGGGCGCTGCTACTGCTATCGGCCCAGTCTAAAGTGGAGTTAGCCCAAGAGGAATTCTATCAGGAAATTAAGATCCGCACGCCCGAAGTCAAAGCGGAGTAAAGCGCGGGGGTAGGGTGGCAGGGGTGTGGGGTGTGCTTTTTTACTCTCTATTGTCAAGCTTCAGATTAAGAGTGTCGTCTATTATAACTTAAGGCTAGAATTGACCGATACATTAGATATCAATAGAGTAAAGTGAATTGGCTTGAGGTTGAGGAATAAATTTTTATGAAGGCCATGATTCTGGCAGCAGGTAAGGGAACTCGTGTGCGTCCCATTACCTACACGACTCCTAAACCGATGATTACCATCCTGCAAAAGCCAGTGATGGAATTTCTACTGGAACTGCTACGCCAACATGGGTTTGACCAGATCATGGTCAACGTCAGCCACTTAGCAGAAGAAATTGAAAGCTATTTCCGCGACGGCCAGCGCTTTGGAGTGCAGATTGCCTATTCCTTTGAAGGGCGAATTGTTGACGGTGCCCTGGTCGGGGAGGCAATTGGCTCTGCTGGGGGTATGCGACGCATCCAGGACTTCTTGCCCTTTTTTGACGATACCTTTGTCGTGCTATGCGGTGACGCCTTGATTGACCTGGACTTAACGGCGGCGGTGAAGTGGCATAAAGCCAAGGGTGCGATCGCTACGCTGATCCTGAAATCTGTTCCCCGAGAGGAAGTTTCCAGCTACGGCGTGGTCGTCACAGATGAAAATGGTCAGGTCAAAGCATTTCAGGAAAAACCTGCGGTCAAAGACGCTCTGAGCACGAATATCAGCACTGGCATTTACATTTTTGAACCAGAAGTGTTAGACTATATACCCTCTGGTCAGGAGTATGACATCGGCAGCCAGCTGTTCCCCAAGTTAGTCGAAATGAATGCCCCATTTTACGGGCTAGTCATGGACTTTCAATGGGTAGATATCGGCAAAGTACCGGACTACTGGCGGGCGATTCGCGGCGTACTGTTGGGGGAAATTAAAAATGTTGACATTCCAGGACACCAAGTCGCTCCTGGAATCTACACTGGTCTGAATGTTGCCGTGAACTGGGACAAGGTGGACATCAAAGGTCCAGTCTACATTGGTGGAATGACGCGGATTGAAGATGGAGCCAAGATTGTGGGACCAACGATGATTGGCCACAATTGCTGGATTTGTGGCGGCGCTACAGTCGAAAATAGCGTAATTTTTGAATACTCTCGACTAGGGCCGGGAGTACGCCTGGTTGATAAGCTGGTCTATGGGCGCTACTGCGTGGATAAGACCGGTGCCACCATAGACGTCCAGGCAGCTGCCCTAGATTGGCTGATTACCGATGCCCGTCAGGTGCCGCCATCCCAGCCGCCGCTAGAGCGACAAGCGATCGCAGACTTGCTGGGAACAGAAGGAAGCTGAGGAGAGGGGGAAAGGGGCAGCTCCCCCTCTCCCCCTACCCTCTTTTTCAGGCAGACAAATAAGTGTAACGACTGAGACTCTGCTCGTAGGTTTGCAGCAGTCGCTGGGATTCCTGAAGCGTGATCCGCTTCTCTTCCAGGGCTTGCTCGGTTCTCTGGCGGATGCTCTCGACCAGATCCTCAGAGTCGTACTGCACATAGCTCACAACTTCCGCCATCGTGTCACCCTTGACAACATGTTCAATCTGGTAGCCCTTGGGCGTCAGGTGGATGTGAATCGCGTTGGTGTCGCCAAAAAGGTTGTGCAGATTACCCATGATCTCCTGGTAAGCCCCACTCAGGAACATACCTAAGTAGTAGGGTTCTCCCGGCTTGAAGGAGTGCAGCTCTAAAATCGACTTAACATCCCGCAGGTCAATAAACCGGTCAATTTTGCCATCACTGTCGCAGGTGAGGTCTGCTAGAATCCCCCGCCGCTTCGGTTCTTCATCCAGCCGGTGAAGCGGCATGATCGGGAACAACTGATCAATCGCCCAGGCATCCGGCGCGGATTGGAAGACCGACATATTGACGTAGTACATGGAAGCCATGATTTGTTCCAGGTCTTCCAGCTCATCGGGGACGTACTCCTGCATTCGTGTTATGGTCAGAATTTTCTCACAACAAGCCCAGTAGAGCCGCTCGGCTCTGGCTCTTTCAGTCAGGCGCAAGATCCCCAAGTTAAACCGACTGATGGCTTCTTCTTTTAATTGAGTGACGTCGTGGTAAGCCTCCTGGTAATTCTCGCCGTTAATAGATTGGTAAGTTTCCCAGAGGTTCCGAATAATTGGCGGTTCCCCCTCTTGGAGAGGTTCAGGCGACCCAGAGGGAACCTCAGAGGTACTAAGGACGTCAAAAATCAGGACGGATTGATGGGAGGTGATCGCCCTACCACTCTCACTAATGAGCGTCGGCACCGGCAACTGGCGTTCGGCGCAGGCATCCTTCACCTCTGCCACGATGTCGTTGGCATAGTTTTGCATGGTGTAATTTTTTGAGGCATAGAAGTTGGTCTGAGAGCCGTCGTAATCTACTGCCAAACCGCCGCCGACATCAAGATATTTCATGTTAGCTCCCAGTTGAGCTAACTCGACGTATATCTTGCCTGCTTCCTGGATAGCGTCTTTGACCACGTTAATCGCCGAAATCTGAGAGCCAATGTGGAAGTGCACCAGCTGCAAGGAATCCAGCAGGTTAGCTTGCCGTAATCGGTCAACTGCCTGGATAATTTCGGGAATGGTGAGGCCAAATTTAGCGCCATCACCGCTAGATTTTGCCCAGCGACCAATTCCTTGGGTACTCAGCTTCGAGCGCACGCCCAAAATTGGCTTAATTCCCAACTGATGGCTGGCGGCAATCACCAGTTCCACTTCTTCAACTTGTTCCAGTACGATAATCGGTGTCTGCCCTAGCCGAGTAGCTAACATGGCTGTTTCGATGTATTCCCGGTCTTTGTAGCCGTTGCAGATCAATAAGGCTCCTGGCGTGTCCAACATCGCCAGAGCAATCATCAGTTCTGGTTTCGACCCGGCTTCTAGCCCAAACTGATGGGGTTTGCCAAACCGCACCAGATCCTCGATCAGGTGCTTTTGCTGGTTGCACTTGACGGGAAAAACACCACGGTAGACACCGGGATAGTTGTATCGCGCGATCGCTTTGGCAAAGCAGGCATTCAGTCGCTCAATCCGGTCTTCCAAAATATCGGAAAAGCGAATCAGCAGTGGCAGTCCTAGGTTGCGCTGTTTCAGGGCATTCACCAGTTCAAAAAGATCCAAAGAACCCCCGCGATCGCCTTTGGGTGAAACTGTGACATGACCGGCAGCGTTAATCGAAAAGTAAGGCTCACCCCAGCCTTCAATCCGGTAAAGTGCTTCGCTATCCTCAATCTTCCAGGAGCGAGGCAAATCTGTTTTAGCCGCTGGCAACAACTTGTTTTGGCTATGGTTGATCTCAGCTATCTGCCCCGTGGTTGATGGTTCCACCTCAACTGATATAGCGGTAAATTCAACGCCCATTTTGTCCTGACCTCAAAATCACCTGACGAGTAGCCAGTCTAACGCATCCATCTTTGAGTGAATTCTCTCGCTAAGAGAGACTTTCTGGGATAATCTGTTTTTTGTGTCAGTTAATATAATTTTTGGGAGATAGTTTTGGAACGCACTTTTTTAGCAATCAAGCCCGATGGTGTGCAGCGAGGACTGGTGGGTGAAATTATCCACCGCTTTGAAGCTAAAGGCTTTACCCTAGTTGGCTTGAAGCTCCTGACGGTAAGCCGCACTCTGGCAGAGCAGCATTATGACGTTCACCGGGAAAGGCCGTTTTTTCCTGGTTTGGTTGAGTTCATTACCTCTGGTCCTGTTGTGGCGATGGTCTGGGAAGGAGAAGGCGTAGTCGCGGCAGCGAGGAAAATGATTGGTACCACTAACCCCCTGATGGCAGAACCGGGGACGATTCGCGGCGATTTTGGCGTCAATATTGGTCGCAACCTCATCCACGGCTCAGATGCTATCGATACCGCTAATCATGAAATTAGCCTTTGGTTTAAGGAAGAAGAACTCGCCGTCTGGCAACCGAGCTTAACTGCCTGGATTCACGAGTAATTCGTTTGGAGTTAATGCGCCGCCCTCTGTGGGTGGTCTTCTTTCTGCTCCTCCTGCTCCTCAGCTCCTTCAGCTACCCATGCTTCCCCAGCTCCCCCTGCTATCTTTTCAGGTTCCTTAGGTGAATCCGTCAGAGTTCGCACAGAAAAGCCCCAGAGGAAGATGAGGGCGATCGCGCTAATCATCAACCACTCTGGCGGCAATAAATCCTCGTTAATCACTCGCACAAGCAGTCGCAAGCCCACCAGCGCGACTGTGAGGTAGCCAGCATCCTCCAAGTGGAGATATTCATCCAGCCACCGGATGAACAATCCAGCCATGAACCGTAGCGCGATGATGCCGATGGTGGCTCCAGTCAGAACTAGCCAGGTTTCTTGAGACACTGCGATCGCGGTGGTAACGCTGTCGAGGGAAAACGCCAGATCCGTCAGGGCAATCATGGGGATCGCTTGCCAAAGTGATTGAAAGCGGGGGCCATGATGCTCATGCCCATCACTATCATTGGAGGTAAAGTATTTAAATACAAGCCATAGTAGGTACACGGCTCCCAATAGCTCAAACTGCCAGAACTTGGTCACCCAGGTTGCCGTCAGAATCAGGCTTATTCGCAGTACGTAGGCTACAACCAAGCCCAAGTTGAGCGCCTGGCGCTGCAGCTTGCTGTTTTCCAGTCCTTGGGAGATAGCTGCCAGAGCGATCGCATTGTCGGCAGATAGAACTGCTTCTAACAAGCTTAGGACTAGCAGTACCAGAGGGGCTTCAATTCCTACATGCAGGGGAGAATCTAAAATTTGGTCTATCATTAACAATTTACGGGAACCTGAAACTGAAAAACTAGGCGAAACGGCAAATAGATTTAAAAATCGCTTGCGTATTGCCACACTGTTCCAGCTTAACCTCCCAGTGGTGAATTCAGTTAATTTTGGATTTCGACAACTATATTGCCAATCGCCCGTCCACTATCCACTACATCATGAGCTGCTGCAATCTCAGACAAAGGAAAGCGTTGAGCAATTAGATGGCGTAGGACTCCGGCTTTCAAGCAGGTGGTAATATCTGCGGCGGCGGCTTGATGGGCATCTTTAGACATTGCATAGACTAAGACATAATGAACCGTGATGTTCTTGTTTGATATTTCATAGAAAGGCATTTGAGGCTCATGCTGACTATCAGAGGCATAGGTAGCGATCGCTCCATTTGGCTTTAATACTGCTAGATTGGTAGTGAGATTGCTGCCAAAAGCAACTTCAACTACTCGGTCAACACCTTTACCATTAGTAATTTCCTGAATGCGAGTCACGACATCTTCTTTTTTGTAATCGAGCGCGTAATCAGCTCCCGCAGCACTGGCAACCTCTGCTTTCTCAGGAGAACTGACTGTGCTGATTACCGTTGCTCCTCCCCATTTAGCAAACTGAATAGCATAGTTTCCGACTGCACCCGCACCCCCTGAAACCAAAACTGTCCGTCCAGCAACCGAACCATCATTAAAGACGCAATAATGAGCAGTCATTGCCGGAACACCAAAACAAGCACCTTCAGCTTCCTCAGTATTATCTGGCAGAAAAACTGCTAGTTCACTAGGTACTACCACATATTCAGCCGCTGTGCCAAACGGGCGGTTCAGTTGCGCTTCATAGATCCACACTCGTTCACCCAAACGCGATCGGGACACACCAACACCCACCGCATCAATTACACCTGCCCCATCATTATGAGGAATCACTCGCGGAAATTGCATCGTCAAACCACGCCACCCACTGCGGCGCTTCACATCTGAAAGGTTAACTCCAGAAACGTGAACTCGCACCCGCACCTCGCCCAAACCAACTTCGGGGATCTCCATCTCACCCAAAAGAAGTACATCTTGGGCAGTACCTGTTTGCTCATACCAAGCTGCACGCATTGTTTTTGTCCTTATAACTTACTTTATTTCCTGGAAAAATGAGATGATTTGCCCAACGAGTTCATCAGGACGATCTTCCGCCACAAAGTGACCACAGTCCTTGATAATACTGCCTCGCACATTTACCGCTACTTTTTGCAGTTGTTGTAGCGACAGACCATTAAAGCTTTTTTCAGCGTCCACCGCTAGCACAGGCATTGGTAACTTCGCTTGGAAAGTCTCGCGATTATATTTGCCATCAGCAAGCAACGCTCGGTAATGTTCAAAGCCAGGACGCATTCCGTCTGGGGCAGCAAAGGTTCGCATATACTCATCTATGTCAGCTTCACTAATTGCTGTTTTGTTGTGGATATCAACGCGATAAGTAAACTCTGTAAGGAATTCTCGTTCGCGTCCAGCAGTCAGCAACTCTGGGATCTTGGATGCCATGAAAAACCCAAAGTGCCACTTACCACCTCGTGACACATCCATAAAATCTTCCAATCCAAATCCGGGAATACCACCTTCAATGAAGACAAAGCGGCTGACTTCTGTAGGATGTGCAGCGGCGTAGGCATATGCGGTAGGTGTACCCATATCGTGAGCAACCAGGAAGATCCGCTCATGACCAAGCTGGCGCACGAGTTGGTAGATGTCTTCTGCAACAGTCTTCTTGTCGTAGCCAGTCACAGGCTTGGCAGAATCACCAAACCCGCGCAGATCGGGAACAATGACTGTGTAATGCTCGGCAAGCGTCGGCATAATTTTCCGCCACGCGTACCATGTTTCTGGATAGCCGTGTAACAGTACCACAGGATCGCCTTTACCACCGATCACATAATGCAACTGAATATCATTGACGGTAGCGATATGATGGGAAAATGTTTGGTTAAAACTCGCGGGTTCAGCAATTGTCATTGTCTCTCTCCTTTTTCCTCGTTCTTCTCCTCTCCAAAGAAGGCGAGTAGCTGCTCAATAACGTAATCAGGACGTTCTTCCGGGACATAATGTCCGCATTGCTCGATGATGCCACCGCGCACGTTTGCCGCAAACTGCTGTAGTGACTTCAAAGTATTGCCTTTCATGATCTTGTCTGCGCCTAACGCCAGCACTGGCATCTGCAGCTTTCCCCGGCGTAAATTATCTAGATTGTGCTCTACATCTTTCGGTATCGCCCGGTACAAACTAAATCCTGCCCGCAACGCACCGGGTGACGAGTATGTACGCACGTACTCATCAATGTCGGCTTCTGTAATTGCCTCTTTGTTATAGGGGAAGTTACGATAAAACCATGAAAGGTAAATGCGTTCTCGTCCCTGTACTAACGCTTCCGAAATCTCAGGTGTTTGCCCAAAGGTGACAAACCATGCTGCCTGCGTCGGATCTGGTTCGTTAAATTGCGTTCCCGGAATGATGCTTTCCAGAATCACCAGTCGCCGCACTGCTTCTGTATGTGCCGCTGTAAGTGCGTAAGCGGTTGGACCCCCCCAATCATGTCCGACAAGAAAGATGCGATTGAAGCCGAGTTTAGTTACCAGCTGATAGATGTCTTCTCCCAGAGTGCGTTTGTCATAGTCACCTTCAGGACGCTCCGAGTCGCCTAGCCCTCGCAAATCAGGAACAATTACGGTATAGTGTTCGGCGAGAGCAGGCATGACCTTACGCCACTCATACCAAGTTGAGGTGAATCCGTGCAGCAAGACAACTGGATCGCCTTTGCCTCCCATGACGTAGTGCAGACGCACACCATTAACTTCGGCGGTGTGATGTGAGAACACCTGACGGAACGCCACGTCCTCTACAGCCGGTTGAGCTTCCGCTACCAATATCGTATCAACTTTATATAGAGTGCCGGAGTTTTCACCCCATTGCGCGAAAGCACGCCTGCCCTCCTGCGCTTGCTCATTGTTAACGACTGCTGCCTCAAAATCTTCACGGCTGCGCCACTGGGCGTAGACTGCAACCTGCGTTCCATCCAAGCTAGGATGCAGGGTGATTGAAATGAAACCAGGCATGTGCGCGTACATACCCATTTTCTCTTTCATGGTTTCGAGGAGATGCTTTTGATGGTCTGGCGTTGGAGTTTTCCAGACCTGAATGAAAGCAACGCCCTGTGTTCCGGCAGATAGGGTGGCGCTTGACATAATTACTCCTTGTGGTGAAACCTTATTTGGATCAGTGGCCTTGAAATTGAGGAGAACGTTTCTCTAGAAATGCTGTCATACCCTCTTTTTGGTCGCTTGTACCGAAGAGGCTCGCAAATGCCTGACGTTCTAGGTTATTCGCGGCGGCTAGTGGCAAATCAGCACCAGCTACGATCATCTTTTTGGCTTGCGACACAGCAAGTGGTGCTTTAGCAGTAATTTTCTGCGCCACTTCTTGACAGTAGTCAAGCAACTGCTCCCCAGCTACAACTTCCAATACTAGACCTAGTTCACGCGCGCGAGCGGCGTCAATAATCTCGCCAGTGAAGATCAATTCTCTGGCTCGCTGCGTTCCTACTCGTCTTGCTAAGCGCCAAGTTCCACCAAAGCCAGGAATAATCCCGCCTCCGACTTCTATTTGCCCAAAGTGCGATCGCGAGCTGGCATAGGTCAGATCGCATGACATGACGATCTCGCACCCTCCACCTAAAGCCAGACCATCTACCGCTGCAATAGTGGGGATAGGTAATGCCTCCAACGTATTGCACAAACGCTGACCCAGTTCACTAAAGTCTAAAGCTTCTGGTGGTTTTAGATGCACTAGCCCAGCAACATCAGCCAGCAGTGCTTCTTCGCCTAAACCCGTGACAATCAAGGCGCGAATAGTTCGCTCTTGCTCAATTTCTTGCACGGCGTGGAGCATCTCGGTCATGCCTTCAGTACCGAGGCTATGGGGTTGAGTGATTGTTAGGGTTGCAATCATCCCCAAACGTTCCCAACTCACGTTCTGGTAAATCATTCTCTTTCTCTGTCTCTAGACCTTAACTACAACCTTCCCGACCAGCTGGTTTGACTCCACATAGTTGTGTGCTTTGATGAGTCAATTTTCCTTGTTCTCAGGAGACTCAAGCGCAAACAATAACACTCTTAGCAGTTCTCACTCTTGAACGTTCTTGATGTGTAACCTGTAAACTCCTGGAGTAACTCCATTCAGCCGCTTAAATTGCCGAGTAAAGTGAGCTTGGTCTGCAAAACCAGTGTGGTGGGCGACATCGCTGATGGAATAGCCCTTAGCAAGCAACGTTTTGGCGCGGGAAATACGCACTTGCGTCTGGTAGGTATGCGGCGGCAGCCCCACCTCAGCAGAGAACACCCGCACGAGATGTTCGATACTCACGCCTACCAGTTGGGCAACCTGCTCAAGTGAGACATTTTCTGCGTAATTGTCTTCCAGGTACTCCCGGACGAGCTTGACGTACTGTCGTTCCTGCCCCAAGTCTCGAATGGAAGGAAGTTGCTGGGCGCATTGCAAAACCAGCTGAGTCAATACTTGCAAGATGAGAGATTCACTTTCAAGGCGCGAAGTTTGACCTTCTAGGGTTGTATGCACTTTCAAAAACAGCTCTACAAGGTGTTGGTTCGAGACAGTAAGGGTTGGAAAAACCGGAATATTTTGCTCACTTCCAACAGCTTCTGTTGCTACGCGACGCAGTAGATCCGGCTCAATGAACATCAGTCGCAAAGCTCTACCCGTATGGTCATTAGACCAAAACGAATGAGGTTCTCCAGTTTGAATGACTGCAAGGTGACCAGGGGGGACAACGCTATTGCTACGCTGGTAGTTATACTCATAAGGAGCTTCAAGGCTCAACACCAATTGAAACTCCTCATGGGCATGTCGGGGCAGGACCCCGCCAGAATCACAGCCGCGCCAAAGCGTAATCTTAAAGTTGGTGGGTTGCCAAATCCTTGGCTTTTCGTGCGTTTCCTTTTTTGGCATACTGACCAGATATAAGGACTTCAATACATGTTGTATCTTGGCGATGCTGATACTTTTACCATCTACAGGCTTAATCCCGGTTCCTGCTGGCGTGAGCGCTCGAGCTGCTGCTGTTTAATTTCGCTCAATCTAGTCTTGGCTTCTTTTGTGTTGAGGTGCTGAAGAAATTAAGATGCGTTTGCCCTGTATGTCAACCGAGACAGTTCTTCCTTCAGGCTGAGTGGGATTCCACCCAAAGGAAGATAGAGCTAAAGTTACCGGGTTGCTATTCTAGTCAATGAAAAAAGCAGCACTGGATGGGCGTTATACCGCAGTGGCCCAGTGTCGGACATCGACGAAGAGCGACCATCAGATGTCTGAACAGTGCAAATAGACGGGATAGACGGTGTGGAGTTTTTGTCGCTTCCTCCACTTTGTTACCACCGAGGGTCGGCGCAACCCGACATCAGAGCGGTCTTAGGTGGTTTACGTCAGCTACCTCGTCATGATTAACTTCATCGTACTCCCCAGACCGCCTTGGCTCAGTTTTGACCCAGGGCAGCTGGGCTTAGAATTTCTCCACTGCAGGCCGCAAGTCGAGTTCAAGCGTCCAGGCAGTCGCATTCTGTAAGTATAGCTGCCAGTAGGTTTCGGCAATTGCCTCCGGTGACAACAGCGTGTGCTGTTCGCGGTCTGGTGCCATCCCTCGCACGCTTAGGGTATCAATCATACCATCGATAATGATATGAGCAACGTGGATTCCCTGAGGACCAAACTCGCGTGCCAGTGACTGCGCCAGCGCCCGCAGCCCAAATTTACCCACAGCCAGACCCGCAAAACGGGCTGAGCCTTTTAGGGCGGCTGTAGCACCCGTAAACAGGATAGTGCCGCGTCGGCGCTCAACCATTGCTGGCAGAACCTGCTGGGCACCCAGAAAGGCTCCAAAGCAGTTAGCTTTCCAGTTGGACTCGAACTGCTCGGGGGTAATCTCAAGGATGCCGCCCCTCTGGAAAGCACCAGTGTTATAGACGAAGATCTCCGGGTTGCCAAACTTCTGCTTCACTAAAGCGAAAGCCTCAGTCACTGACGCCGGATCAGTCGCATCGGCGGGGATTGATAGCGCTGTCCCTCCACCTTTTTCTATCTCTGTTTGGATGGAGGTGAGTTTTTCAGCGCTCCTAGCCATCAGCCCCACAGCAAAGCCTTCACGCGCAAAACGGTGGGCAACTGTAGCACCCAGCCCCGGACCCACTCCCAAAACCACAGCGACCTTTGACTCACTCATTAAGTCCTCCTTCATCGATGCCTAAGGTTACAGGTGTAGCTCTAGGACACATGCTTAACGCAATTTTATCTTTAAAAGGCACTGTTAAAAAACAGTCATACTAATTAGTGGCTTTAGATTGACTAAAGCCTGTTTGCGATCAGAAGAAAGCCTCGAAGAAAAAGCCTTGCAGGTTTAGGACGCATAAAATCTATTCATGAATTAGTAGGCAAAAAGCTGGCTTTTTGTCAAATTATTTTAGATGCGTTTGCCCTGGAAGGAAGTACAGTTGAATATTTGGTCATTTTTTCTCAATATCTTCTAGGGTAGTTTTATTTGTATGGTAGCTAGCATTATCCAAAAATATTGATATTTTTTGCCCCTTTTCTTGAAACGAGGATTCTTGATTTCCCTGCTGGAGCCACTCGGTTTTTACAAATTCATTTAACTACTTAGTTGACAGAATATTGGTCATTCTGTTGGCGATTTTCTACCTCTGGTAAGCTGCTGCACATTAAATTCCTGGGTGTGCAACAGCCTTGACGGCGCGATTAACCGCGACATCGTCATTCAGGGTGGACTTGGCAAAGGCGACGGATTCGGGAAATAGGATCTTCTGGAAAATCTGATCGCGTTGCAGGTCAATGCTAACCAGCTTCGGTCCTCCAGGGGGGATTGGATTCTGTTTAATTTTAGCATGGTCCAATAGCCACAGGCGATCGCGGGCGTCGAGTGCCATGCCTTGAACACAGAGCAACCGCTCAGATGGTGGTGCCGAATCTTGCTGATGGATTTCTGCATTGGGGCAAAATAAACATAAAGAAAATGTTTTACACGTCAGTACCAGCAAAGTTATGGCTAGAGAAAAAACCAAACGCCAGCGCGGTGTTGTCCTGACAAATTCTGGATGGTACAAGCTAGAAGCGGCAATACGGCAGTCGGCGATGCCAGAGAGTGCATTTGACAGGTACACCTTTAAAGTCTTAAGCGATCGCACGGGATTAAGCTCGCGCACCATTACCAAGGTATTAGACCGCAAACTTGGGGTAGACAAGCGCTCCCTGGAGCAATTCTTCGCAGCCTTTAACATCAAGCTGTGTGCCAGCGACTATACCCAGCCGGAGTGGGGCTGGTTTGGGGGGAGTCAGGGTGCCATCCTCAAGCGGCGGTTTGATTTGCTCTCTTGCGTGGATGTCTCGGTATTCTACAACCGAACTCAAGAACTGGCTGTGCTAGAACACTGGCTACTCCAAGATTGCTGCCGTCTAGTGGCGGTAGTGGGAATGGGGGGCATCGGCAAAACCGCGCTAGTAGCAAAGCTGGTGGAACTGATCAAGCAGCAGTTTGAGATCGTGATCTGGAGATCACTCGGCAATGCTCCACCCCTGAGTGAACTGCTAGACAGCTTGCTGGGATTTCTGGATGACGAGCCAAAAACGCAAACGGCTCAACCACTAACCGTAGCTGGTAAAATCCTGCGGCTGATGGACTATTTCCACTCCTCACGCTGTTTGCTGGTGCTGGATAATGCCGAGGCAATTCTACAAAGTGGTAGCCGTAGCCGTGCTGGCTGCTACCGAGAAGGATATGCGGATTATGGCTTGCTGCTGCAACACGTGGGGGAGGTATGCCATCATAGCTGCCTAGTCCTCACCAGTCGAGAGCTACCAAAAGAATTTATCGCCTTATCAGGAGAAAGCCTGCCAGTGCGCTCCTCGCAATTGACTGGTCTAGATCTGGCAACAGCTAGAGTTATCTTTAATCACAAGGGTAATTTTTCTGGGTCAGAGAGTGAGTGGAAAGTCCTGATTGAACACTATACGGGCAATCCACTGGCTTTAAAGATTGTCGCTACCCGGATTCAAGAGTTATTTGGCGGGAGAATTGGTGCCTATCTGGAATTAAAGCAGCAAGGCAATTTAGTATTTGATGATATCCGCGACTTGTTAGAGCAGCAGTTTAATCGCTTGTCAGAGTTGGAACAAGATGTGATCTACTGGCTGGCGATTGAACGGGAACCGATGGCAGTGCTAGAACTCCAAGAAAATCTCGTCAGTCCTGTCTCAGCCAGCAAAATTATCGCAGCGTTGAGTTCGCTGGGACAGCGATACCTGATTGAGCGGAGTACAGCTGGCTGGACTCTCCAACCGGTGGTGATGGAGTATGTGACCGAACGCTTGATTGAGCAGGTGTGTCAAGAGATAACGACACAGCAGCTTGCCCGGTTCCAGAGTCATGCGCTGATGAAGGCGCAAGCGTTGGACTATGTTCGGTCTACTCAGGTGCGCCTCATCCTCAAACCAGTACTCGAAGGGCTGCTCTGTGCCTTAGGCAGCAATGGTCGGATTGAAAATCAGCTGACTCAAATTCTGGCAACGCTGCAAAAGACAGCGATCCTCGAACCAGGGTATACGGGTGGAAATGTCCTCAATCTGCTGGCACAGTTGGGAACAGACTTGCAAGGGCTAGATTTTTCGCACTTAACGGTGTGGCAGGCTGACTTGCGGCATGTAGAATTACAGCAGGTTTCTTTCGCTCACGCCGACCTAGGTTTGTCTGTGTTTATGGAACCTTCGGTGTGATTTATGCAGTTGCCTTTAGCCCGGACGGTCAATTGTTAGCAGCAGGAGACTTTAAAGGTGAGATTCGTCTAGTGCGGGTGGCAGATGGGAAACTGCTGATGACCTTGAGCGAGCACACTACCTACGTCTGGGCAGTGACGTTTAGTCCCGATGGCTGTACACTTGCCAGCGCCAGCAATGATAATACAGTCAAGCTGTGGGATGCAAATACCGGAGAGTGCCTTCATACCTTACAGGCAAGTACCAACCACGTCTTCTCGGTAGCTTTTTCACCTGATGGCCTAATGCTAGCAAGTAGCGGGGATGATAATACAGTTAAGCTGTGGTCACTGAACACTTTTGAGTTCGTGCGGACGATGTCGGGGCATAGCCATTGGGTGGTGTCGCTCACCTTTAGTGCGGACGGCAATCGGCTCTTCAGTGGCAGTGATGACCACACAATCAAATTCTGGGACGTACACACGGGAAAGTGTTCAAACACGCTCCACGGTCATAACCGCAAGGTCTGGTCAGTTGCCCTGAGTCCGGATGGTCGCACTTTGGCAAGTGGGAGCCAAGACTCCTCGGTGAAGTTGTGGGATGCGGACACCGGTAAGTGTCTACTCACCATACAGGGACATAGTGGTCCTGTCTGGTCGGTTGCCTTCTCTCCCGATGGCAACACCCTTGCCAGTGGCAGTTGGGACAATACCTTGCGGCTGTGGGATGTGGCTACGGGGGAGTACCTGAAAACCCTACATGGACACAGCAATCATATATTTCCCGTTGCCTTTGCACCTCAAGGTGCCACATTGGCAAGTAGCAGTTTAGACCAGACAGTAAGGTTGTGGGATGTCAAGACTGGTCGCTGCTTACAAACCTGGCAGGGGTATAGCAATGGGGTCTGGTTAATCGCCCTGTCCCCTCAAGGTACTACACTGGCAAGTAGTGGCCCCTACCCTGCTGTGCGGTTGTGGGATGTCAATACTGGGCAGTACCTGAAAGCACTGCTGGGACATTCAGCTACTGTCCATTCAGTGGCTTTTAGTTCTTCAGGCAGCTTAGTGGCAAGTGGCAGTTTTGATTACACAGTGAAGCTGTGGCATGTTGAAAGTGGGCAGTGCTTGAGAACGCTGTCTGGACATACGGATAGGGTGAATGCAGTAGCTTTTGCGCCTGACGACCATACACTGGCGAGTGCTAGTTGGGATTGCACGCTGAAGCTGTGGAATGTTAGTAAAGGTGAGTGTCTCAAAACTCTTTCCGGACATACTAACCATGTAACCTCAGTTGCCTTCAGTCCTGATGGGAGCCTACTTGCCAGTTGCAGTGAAGACCTGACCGTAAAGCTATGGGATGTTGGTACAGGTCAATGCAGAAGCACCTTGAGAGGACATACTGTCCGTGTGTGGCAAATTGCCTTTAGTCACGCGATCTTGGTGGAAGAATCAATCTCCCACCAACTCGCTCCTCAAGGAGAGATGCTGGTAAGTGCCGGTTTTGATAAAACAATCAGGTTGTGGGATGTGAACTCTGGGCAGTGTTTGAAGATACTAGAAGGACACACGGACTGGGTTTATTCAGTCGGATTCAGTCCGGATGGGGGGATGCTTGCCAGTGGTGCTAGTGACAATACTGTAAAACTCTGGGATGTTGCCACTGGTCAGTGTGTGAAAACGATGCTGGGGCATACTAACCGGGTACGTGCGATCGCCTTCACACCTGATGGCAACACACTCATCAGTGGCAGTGAGGATGAAACAATCCGGATGTGGGATGTTTTAACAGGTGAGTGCCGAAAAATCTTGACTAGCAAAGGACCGTATGCCAGGATGAACATCACAGGCGTTACAGGGTTAACTGAAGCGACTAAGGCGACCCTTAAGGCTTTGGGAGCGGTTGAGGAGCAAACAGGACTAGCGCCCACTAAGACCTGCAGCGTGAAAGAATTGGTAGACACTGGTCGCTGTGTGTTTGGCAGCCAAAACACTTTTGATTCGGTCAAGGACAATCTTTATCCATCCGCAACCGATGAACAAACCGTTAGTGATTGTCAACCGTAAATGTTGGCTGCTGCGGGCACCTCGGTTGTATGATGAGAGAGAAATTGCTATTGCTGAAAGTAGCAGCCGATAGTATCGCAGCGGCGATCGAGCGTCAGATGATGCACAATGCCTTGCGTGCATCGGAAGCACGCTATCGGACGTTGTTCGAGTTGAGCAGTGAAGGAATCTATCGGTTCGAGTTTGAGCAGCCGATTTCTCTGGCACTGCCAACAGAAGACCAGGTTGACCAAATCTATTGCTATATGTACATTGCTGAAGTAAATGCTGCCTTTGCTGCTATGTATGGGATTGCTGACCCCAGAGAAATGGTAGGTTCTCGGCTGATAGACTTGCATGTGGAAGACTCCGAGAGGAATCAAGCGTTTGAGCGTGCCGTCGTACAAAATGGGCATTGCATCCGCAATGTGCTGAATCTGAAGAAATCAACTGCAATGGGGAACGCTGCTACTTCCTGAACAATGTCATTAGCATCATTAAGGATGGATATGTCTTGGGCGGTTGGGGCACCCAGACAGACATCACCGCACTTCGCAACACTCAACACGCCCTGCTGCAAGCTGAACAAGCCGTCTTGATTGAACGCGAGCAAGCTCAGAAAGCCGCTGAAGCTGTCGAGGTTGCTGCTGCCCAAGGGATGTTTTGGCAAATGCATGACACCCTGTTTGAGCACCAGCAGGCATTGGATGATGCTTCGCTCGTGGAGTATGCTCTCAATCTCGGTATTAATATGCCTCGGTTTCTTTGGAAGTTCTCTGAGCATGTTTACGCGAGTCGAGTGCAAGCCGATTTTCACAGCGGTGTGGAGAGCGGTGTGACAGGAACTCCGACCTTTTTCATTAATGGCGTTCGCCTTCATGATGGTTGGGAGCTAGATACCCTACTGGCAGCGATCAAGGAGGCAAGGGGTTCTCAATCAAAGTGAACCGATCAACCATCCTGACTTTTCCCAACATGTTGCAAAAGACACTACCAACACACCAGACTCGTCGCAGACGCGGCATCGTTCTGACCAGAGAAAAACCCAGACGCCAGCGCGGTGTTGTCCTGACAAATTTCGGCTGGCACAAGCTAGAAGCGGTTTTACAGCAGTCGGCGATGGAAGAGAGTATGTAAAGGAACGATTAAGTGATATTTTCCCCGCCCTGCCAAGAGGCGAGGACGGGGCTTCTAAACTCACGATTAGAAATTTCCTGTCTCATCGAGACTTACCTAACATCGCCTAATAACGTGTGTCCCGGCAAGTTAAGCGCGATCGCGCTTCCAAAATAAATTCGCAAGCGAAGCCAGGAATACGCCTGTTGCTTCACAATCCCTCGTGGAAGCAAGCTAACTGCTATGGAGCGTTGCTACAGTTTTTGGTCGGAATCCGATAGGAACGGTAAGTTGACAATACCCTTTGACGAAACTTAAGTAACTTAACGCGCGTTAGTGTTTAGATTTTCACAGCAGCTGCAAAGCGCTCTAGTACTGGCGCGGGCGAAATTTATCAACAGAATTGCTTAAGTTTTTTCTTAACCGGTCAATCTTGACTTGTCAAGACCAAGGTATTGGTAAAAACTAAACTAAGTTGTGTATCTACTGCACATATGTTGGGTGTCAAGTTGCGATGCGTGTAGTTGGCTAAAGGAGAAAATTAATGAAGCTTGAAGGTAAGATAGCTTTGGTAACTGGCAGCAGCCAGGGAATTGGCCAGGCTATTGCGCTGCGCCTCGCCCAGGAAGGCGCAGACATTGTGATTGACTATCGCAGTAATTCAGAAGGTGCCGAGGAAACCCTGGCAAAAGTGGAAGCCATTGGACGCAAAGGCTTCAGTGTTAAGGCGGACTTGGGTGTTGTGAGTGACATCCGCCAGTTGATAGCTCAGGGCATCCAACACTTTGGCAAGCTAGACATCCTGGTGAACAACGCTGGCATCGAAAAGAACGCCTCTTTCTGGGAGGTAACGGAAGAGGATTATGACGCAGTGCTCGATGTCAACCTCAAAGGTATGTTTTTTGCCACTCAAGCCATGGTGCAGCACTTGATGGAGACTAACCGGACTGGAAAGATTATCAACATCAGCTCAACGCACGAAGAACGCCCTTTGCCCAACTACTCCACTTACTGTGTCAGTAAAGGCGGCGTCAAAATGTTGATGCGCAACTTAGCGATCAAGCTGGGGCCGTATGGGATCACGATCAACAACGTGGCACCGGGTATGATTGAAACCCCCATCAATACCGAACAGAGGGACAACCCAGAAAAGCTGGATGCTGCGCTCAAAAACATCCCGCTGGGTCGCTTGGGCAAGCCTGATGATATAGCTCCCATGGTTGCATACCTTGCCTCCAAGGAAGCCGACTATGTGACAGGCGAAACCTTCGTTGTGGATGGTGGAATGCTCTGGAACTATCACGAGCAGTAGGTAGTTAGTTGGGCATCGACCGCTATGGAAACCTTACCCCTGGGTACTAATTAAAAGGAAAACATGTCACTTCAAAACAACAAAGTCGTCATCGTCGGTGAGAGAGTTGGTGGGAGATTGATTCTTCCAGCTTCCTCGCGTGGCAGCTCCGGGATTGGCCTCGCCACTGCCAAGGTCGCAGTTGCCGCTGGCGCTCTTGTGGTGATCGCGAGCCGTTCCGCACTGGCGGCTACCGTTCTTTACCTGATGCAGAACGGCTACACAACAGGCAGCGTGGTTAATGTGACGGTGGAGGCGCACTGGTATGATGCCTCCGCCTGAGCCTTACCCGATGACCACAGTTAAGTCATTACAGCTACCGCAGCATGCTCCCCAAGCCGCTCCCTCACTTGCTCCCCCAATACCAGAGCATGTCTCCCCTAAGACAGCATTACTTGGCGTTTTGATGCCCGTGCTGGGTTCCCTTGTGACTGCCTTGCAGCTGCAAATGACCAACGCTGGCTTCACTCAGATGATTGCAGGAGAATTGGCGTTCACACCCGACGAAGGTACTTGGGTAACAGTAGCCTATACCAGTGCGGAACTGCTCATTATTCCCCTAGCTGGTTGGCTGAGCCAGGCCTTCTCGCATCGCTGGTATCTATCGGTCAATGCTGCTTTATTTGTTTGCTTTTCTATAGCTTGCGCTTCGGCCTCGGATTTATCGTCAATGATTGTGTTTCAGGCGCTTCAGGGTCTGGTCGCCGGAGGGTTTACTGTCTTAGCTTTCACTAGGGTGCTGACGCATCTGCCCAGATCCAAGCAACACATAGGTTTGATATTTACTAGTATTACAGCTGGCTTGCCAGCTTCCCTCGGTCCAATCTTGGCTGGATGGCTAATAAACGACTATAGATGGCAATACATTTATTACCTGAACGTGGCGTTGGGAATGCTGGTGATGGCTGGGATCTGGCATTGGGTTCAACCCCAACCTATGCGATTGTCTTTGCTCAAACAAATAGATTGGTTAGGCACTATCGTCCTGGCGATTGGCGTAATTAGTCTTTTAACGGTTCTAGAACGGGGCAATACTGAAAACTGGTTTGACTCAGAGTTCATTGTGCTCTTAAGTATTATATCAGTTTTGTTTTTGGCTCTGTTTTGCTGGATTGAACTGAATCATCAGAATCCCCTGATTAACCTACGAATACTTAGGCAACGCACTTTTGGCCTTGCCAATATTCTCAATTTGGCAGTTGGACTCCTCCTTTCTTACCCTTATGTCGTAACGCAATATTTGTATCAGATCCAAGGCTATAATCTCTTGCAAATTGGCAGGCTTCTTGTTTGGGGCTCAATAATCAACCCATTGCTAGGCAAACTCATAGAGCACATTGAAAGTCGCCTACTCCTAGCGATCGGGTTCAGTATATTTGCGACTAGTTGCTTCATAAACTCGACTTTCTCCTACTATGTCGCGGCTCACGAGTTGGTTTGGTCTCAACTCGTCAGAGCACTCGGACTACCTATGTCGATTGCGCTTATAGCTTTTATCGCCACAGACAACATCAAAAAAGAGCAGGCTGACGATGCCTCAGTAATATTTAACATGATCCGAACTTTTACAGGAGCTATGGGGACTTCGATTATAGGAACCTTGCTCACAAAACGCGAGCAATATCACTCCAACATAATTGTTGATAGTGTCTCAATCTACAATCACCAAACTCAGGCTCGTCTGCAAGAACTCAGCCAGTTGTTTACAGGTAAGTTGGGGGACCCTCATGCAGCTCAATCTCAGGCTAGGTCGATGATTGCGCAAACTGTACGTCGGGAAGCTTACGTCATGGCCTTCAGCGACTGCTTTATTTTCATCGGTGTGGGCGTACTCCTGAGTGGCATTGTCATCCTCTTCTTAAAAAAGATCAAAAAGCCTGGTGAGAGTGTAAACTGAACCTCGCGCAAGCAAACTGAACACAATGATCAAGCGAATACTCTTTCTCATAGCTGCGGTTATATTGCTGGTCAGTCTGGCGGCTCAACCGATTTTGTCCCAGAACCGAACAGGTGGGCAACAAATGATACCTCTTGCTTCAGTAAGGAGCCCCGGAATCCCTACAGCCCGAAATGTGGACCACGTGGGCTTAACCGTCCCGAATCTCAATCAGGCGCTCACCTTCTTCGTTGACGTGCTAGGAGCAGATGTGCTCTGGGTTGAACCAGAAGGATACGGCACTCAGAGGCCACTGAATATGCAGGGTATATTTAACGTAGACCCGCATAGTTCGGTCACGATATCGCTACTCCGTTTTGGTCCAAACATTAACCTTGAGCTGATGGAGTATAAGGCTCCTGACCAAAACCGGCAGATACCCAAGAATAGTGATGTCGACGTGCCCCACATTGCATTCTTTGTGGAAGACATCAACGCAGCCACTGCTTATCTCCAGTCCAAGGGCGTGCGCATGTTGAGCGGTCCGAACAAAACCTCCCATGGGCCTAAGACTGGACAAGTCATGCGCTACTTCCTGACACCCTGGGGTTCGTCGATGGAACTAGTATACCGGCCCGCGCAATTGCCCTATCAAAAAGATACATCCGCCCGACTCTACGGCCCTGCACCTTCCTGGAGGTAAAAGGTGTTGGTGGCATTATTTCAACCCGAACTAGCATGAAACGCATCGTTCTATTTGTCCTATTATCTCCGCGTTGATTATGTTGGACATGCCGACGAGTGGGACGAGATGATCGTGGACGGGGACACGTCCAAACCGGAATTCATCGCCTACTACGTTAAGGATGACAGTGTCTTGGCTGCTGCTGGCTGCAAGCGCGACAAGCAAACCAGCGCCATGAACGTGATTCGAGCATATGCGGAATGGGTTTGACCGGCGGCTCTATAAAAAAGGGGTTAACCCCGATTGATGGTTAACCCCTTTTTTTGGGAACGTGCTCGCTTAATCTACTTTTGCAACACCAACTTGACGTTGGCGTTTTGCAGACCGCGCTGCTTCACTTCAGACAAGGTCTTGTTAACGGCATACTTCTGGTTGATCGAGTTGATCAGCTCGGTCTGGTTATGCTTCTTAGCAATGCCCCACAGGTCAGCGATCAGGTCAAAAGAACCATCGCTATTGCGTGACCAGCCCAAATCATATTCGCCTTCCAGAACTGCAACCAAGTCGGCACGAAGACGCTGACCGTTGTAACCACGAACATCAGCTTCAGTCTTAACGCTGATACCCAGGTCACGGATGGAGGTCTTCAGGATTTCGGCATCAGTGATCTTGGTGCGCAGGGTGCTAAAATGAGACATGTTTTTCTCCTAAGGGAAAATTGAGTTCAAAGACAACAGTTTGGTTTAGGTGAAGCCGCGATGGGAGCAAAATGACATAGCTCATGCGGCGTTCGGTCAACGGCTAGCTTTCTTCAGCTAGCTTTTCCCCCTGTGGTAGCAGGAGAAAACTTTTAAAACTCCATTCGCTGATATTCAGCAAAGGAGGCGGCAGCGGATCGGGCGCGCTCTCTAGCCCAGTTTCTCAAGGCCGTTACTTGCTCTGTCATTGTCCGCGACAGAGGCAGCGTCGCTTTAATTGCCGCAATAATATCTAATTGGGTGAACTCTCGATCCTGAGCAAAGGCTTCGTACATGGCTGCAATCAGTCCCTGCTCAATTTCTGCCCCAGAAAAGCCCTCGGCCACCTTAGCTAGTTGCTCAAGATCAAAGCGTTCAACATCCCGTTTACGCTTGAGCAGGTGGATTTTAAATATCTCTTGGCGCTCTTGTGCAGTTGGTAGATCAACGAAGAAAAGTTCATCGAAGCGACCTTTGCGCAAAAATTCCCCTGGTAAGCGTTCAACCTGGTTGGCAGTTGCCATCACAAACACCGGAGAAGTTTTTTCTTGCATCCAGGTGAGGAAAGAACCGAAGATCCGGCTGGATGTGCCTCCATCCGAATCAGCGGCACCTGTAGTACCTGCAAAGGACTTATCCAGCTCATCAATGAATAAAATAGCTGGGGAAATCGATTCCGCAGTTTTTAAGGCGTTGCGGAGGTTGGCTTCAGAGCGTCCCACCATGGAACCGTCGTAAACCCGTCCCATATCTAGCCGCAAGAGCGGTAAACTCCACAACCTGGAGGTTGTTTTGGCAATCAGAGACTTTCCACAACCGGGTACTCCCAGGATTAGCATGCCCTTGGGTTGAGGCAACCCATACTCTCTCGCCCTTTCTGTAAAAGCGTTAGAGCGTTGCTTGAGCCACCGCTTTAGCTCTTCCAGGCCACCCACGGAATCGATTGTTTCATCTTCTTCAATGTACTCCAAAATGCCGTTGCGCCGGATCAGTTGCTTTTTCTCAGAAAGAACTATATCTACTTCAGTTTCTTTTAGGTGCCCCGTAGTAACTTGAGCCTTGCGATAAACTTTCTGTGCTTCATCTCGGGTTAGACCTAAGGCGGCTTTTAGCAGCTTCTCTCGCCCTTCAGTTGTGACGCGACCACCACGGCTTTGCTCAAGCTGCTTTGACAACACCTGATTTAGTTCCGTCATGTCTGGTAATGGGAAGTCTAGGACTACGACTTCTTTCTCCAGGTCGATGGGAACCTGCTGCATCGGTGACATCAGCATGATAGCTTTTTGCGTGCCTTTAAAGCTGGCGACCGCATCTCGTAACCAACGCTTCGTTACTGGCTCTTCAATAAATGGATGGAGGTCTTTAAAAATAAAAATACTTGGTTCTTTTTGCCGAATTACCCATTCAAGTGCCGCCTCTGGAGAGGCTGTATTTTGTTGGGTAATATGACTAGGTAGACCATATTCAACAATGCCGTAAGTTACTGTCCAGACAAATATGCGGCGTTGGGGTGTTAACTGGGCGATTGTTGCAATTGCCTGCTCAGCCCGTTCTTCCTCGGAAGTTACAAGGTAGATTAGAGGATATTGAGCTTGAATCAGAATACTTAGCTCTTCTTTCATGACCATTAACCTACTTTAACCCGAATAAAAACACGGCAGACATTGCTGTTTTGGAACACTCTCGTTATGAATGATGCATCAATTTATCCTTCAGTCGTCCTACCGAGGTATGTCTATTACGTTATCGTCTCTGCTCTTAAACGTCAAGACAGTAAAACGTTTTGACAGCAAGATTGTTACATTACTTTACGTTTTCTTTCCTATCCCCGACATTTTTACGCTTTCATTAACAGGCAGTAATCCTTCTGGGTATTTGCTCATCTGAAAGCTATGTCACGTTACAACAATTAAGTTCAAATCCCCGAACTCATGCCACAGATAAAGTTGCCGCACAGCTTCCTCATACGCTTGCACGAATATTCTCAGCTGGAAGAAAGGCGGTAAGCAGGTCGAGGTGGCTGGCTTCCGGCTCGTGCAAGCCTGTTAGCAAGTAAGGATTCAGGTCATCTGGAAATGTCTCAAATGCTTTTCCGGCAATGCTTTCGACGAAAATCTCGATTATTCTTATTATCAATAGCGATTGCTGAAACGCTGATTTTTCGTTGTTTATTGAGAACAACTAACAATTTAGCCTTAATCTCCAGAGCTGAAACCCTTGTCTAGTAAGGGTTTGGATCACCTGAATCCTTACGTTAGCAAACCATCCACGGTTCTAAGCACATGAGCGGAGCGGCCCTGATGTGCAGTCGGGTGTAGCCATGCCCCGCTTGAACCTTTAAGCTCTCATCCGTAACCGATTCCAACGCCCGCACTACTGTGGTTCCCACAGCAATTACTCGTCCACCTTGCTGATGTGTCCGGTTAATCTTTTCAGCTGCTGCTTCGCTGACGAAATATTCTTCCTGTGAGGCGAGGTGTTGCGCGTCGAGCTCATCGTCCATATACGAGGAGAGGCCGGTGTGAAGCACTATGTAAGCCGTTTCAATGCCACGGCGCTTCAGGTCAAAGAGCAGTTTCCAGGTGAAGGCGCGCCCTGCTGAGGGCATTTCAGCTGAACCCGGCTCCTTAGCGTAGACAGTTTGGTAGTAGTCAAGATCCCAAGGGGCTGACACGTACTCATATCGGGGGTCAGCGTGCCAAAACGGGAAAAACTTACGCGCTTGGCTAGAACAACTACAGGGTAAAGCTTTCAGCCTTGTCTACTCGCAACGGTCTGAGTTGCTCAAAAACGTTGTTTGACTTGAGATTCCATATATAATCTCCGGTGAGATTGATGTGCTCCCATCCTAAGGGAGACAGATGTTGCAAATGCTCTTCTGGGATATTCATTCCCTGTTGAGTCACGTATTCTACTGCCTTAGCTAAGTAAACTGTGTTCCAAAGCACAATCGCCGCCAAGACTAAATTTAGCCCACTAGCCCGATAACGTTGGTCTTCGTAAGAGCGATCGCGCACTTCTCCCAGTCGATTAAAGAAAATAGCTCTAGCCAAGGCATTTTTCGCTTCTCCTTTATTCAGTCCGGTGTTAACACGACGGCGTAACTCCGGGCTTTGTAGCCATTCAAGAGTAAACAACGTGCGCTCAATCCGCCCTAACTCACGCAAGGCTGTAGCTAAGCTGTTCTGTCGGGGATAAGACGCTAACTTCCTCAGTATCAGAGAAGCCGTCACCTACAGCGTGCGAATGGAACTTGCCAATCGTAAAATGTCATCCCAAGACTTTTCAATTAGTTGGACATTAATCTTACTGCCCAATAACGGTGTTAACGCTGAATCGGTCATCTGTGATTCAGGCGATGTACAAACGCTTATCAGCCAGATCTCTGATTCTGGGAGCAAAGCGGAATCCTAACAGATGACAGATAGCAAAGAGATGCTCGGTGTAGCCACTAGTATCAGTATAATGCTCTTGAATCTGAAGGTCGCTCTCGTGATACAGCAACCCGTCTAGAATGTGAGTTGCATCTCTATCAGTAGCGTTAATCACTTTAATATGAAACGGAGCATACTGGTCAGAAATGTGGGTGTAAAACATTACGCTTGGTTCCAACCCATATTTGAGATTCACTTGCTCGTTTGCCTCACGATGCCCTCCTGCCCGGAAGCGCTGTCCGTCAGAGGATGATGTTGTGCCATCACCCCAGTAAGCGGAAAACGGTTGTTGATGATGGAAATTCACTACCTCAGCCAAAGCTAAGGAATAAGTTTCATCCCTAATATACCAATCGGAAACCCACGCCAATCGTTCAAAAGACATGCCCGGACTAGCCTCTGCCATTCGACTCAAACCTAAGTTGATAGCATCGGCAAGGATGGCAGCAAACAAAGCTATCTTTTCTCGTGGTTCATCTCCCGAACGTGCATGGTTAAAGTGCCGACTAAAACCTGTCCAAGAGTCTACTTCCACAATTAACTCTGTGAGCTTGATTCTCGGCAACAAGTTGTAAATATGCCGAGTTAGCTCTTTAACCTTCTCAGGCACTACATTTTTCAGCGGTGTGATGATAAATCTCTCGTTTTCTAGCCGGACATCTACCAACTGCTTGTCTGCTATTGACTTGGCAATCCGAGCCAATTGTTCGGACATCA
Organism: uncultured bacterium; assembly: GCA_964250845.1. Lineage (GTDB taxonomy): Bacteria > Cyanobacteriota > Cyanobacteriia > Cyanobacteriales > Chroococcidiopsidaceae > CAXUIG01. The sequence continues at coordinate 36,382 of CAXUIG010000033.1, forward strand.
ACTGCTGACGTTGCTCAATGTAAGTCTGAAAGTTAGTATCCACAGCAACTGGAACATTTGCCGAAGCCTGTATAGTCTGCCAAGTCGGTGTGGGAAGCAAATATTCTTCAAAATCCTTAAATTGCCGACTCCCCACTACCCATACATCCCCAGAACGTAAAGCACTTCGTAACTCGGATAGGGCACACATCTCATAATAATGTCGGTTAATCCTCTCACCGTTGAATACATGGTTACGCCATCTGGGTTTAATAAAGTTTGTCGGAGCGCTAGTCGGTACATTTCTTCGACCTGAGATATTCAATTCTCTGAGAATAAGAAGTGCTTGTAGTAGTGGTAAGCTGGGGCTTGCCGCTTTAAATTCAAAAGTCTCTAACAACTTAGGAGTATACCTTCTCAACTGAGAGTAGCGGTTCTCAAATAAGTCAAGGTAGTCAAAGTTATCTGGTCTCGCCAACTTCTCTGCCTCGACGACTGTGCTCACAAATTTCTCCCAAGGCAGTATGGACTGGATAGCTTCATAAGCATCTGTCTTACTATCTTTAGCGACAATCAAAGCCTTACCAACTTGAGCATAAAGCCGCACTTTTTCATTGATAGCTTTACCGTTATCCTGAAATTGCTCGCTCTGCTGTCGCTCACTTCTACTGAAGAGTTGACCCATCATGCGGTCGTGCATATCGATAGCTTGGTCAACTAAAATATCTGAGGTGTCTAACAGAAAAGCTACCAGTGTAGCGTATCGTCTTAAGTCATTTAATCTAGCTAAGTGAGCAGGTGTGTACTTAGCCCCAGTACGAGATAGTTGTTTGAGGTGGTTTTGATGAATTTGCTGCTTCCAGTTAGAGTCAATTCTCAGAGAACGAATAAATTCCAGACGTTCCACTACTTTACTAAAATTGTTGGGAGTAGGTGGACCTGGAGGTTGACGAAGCCAGGTGAGATCGGTGTGTTGTTTGTTGGGTTTAAGAACCAATAATTCATCGAGTTGATGGCGTTGTGTGTCAGTCAACCGTTCCGTTAACTGCTTGAAAACCAATGTCTGTGCCCGACGACGGACCTCCCATGCCAAGCGTTCTACAGTAGAAAGGGCGGGAATCATTATTTTACGGGCTCGCATTTCTTCAATCAGTGCCGTGACGAGCGCTATACCTTTATCTGTACTTAAAGCTGTTGGTAGCAACCACTTTGCCATTTCCCTATAAGCGGAGATGTTAAAGTGGCGGAAACCAAAAGCTGTTGTGATTTCTCGCAGATGCTCGCTTTTGGTCGGCTCTCGCTCGCGGGCATACTCTGCTATAGCGGAGGGGTCAACTGATAACTGCTTGGCGATGTACGATAAAACAGATTCTGGAATTTGTTCGCCAAATTTAAAGGGACGACCTGGAAAGCGAAGGTAGCACAACTGAACGGCGAAGCCCAAGCGATTGTGGTTTCTACGGCGACGGTTAATTATTTTTAAATCGTCAATGGATAAGGTGTAGTAGCGGGCTAGATCCCACGTACTAATAGTATTAGGTATTTCTGTAAACCGTGCCCGTTGCGAAGGCGACAGCAGTTCACGAGTAGCCAAGGATTGTTACCAAAATTAGGAAGATTTATCAGGAGTCTTGCAGTGTGGGCAAAAGCAGTATCCGAGAGAGGCTATTGCTCATGACATCTGCTGAGTGCGATTGCGTAGTTTTGTGCGCTCAAAACAGCGGTCTCAGCGATCGCGAGTAACGAAGAGTGCTTGTTGTCGTGCCATCACTTGGTCGTGCAGTCGGAACAGTTGCTTGTCCTTAATCCCAACTGTCTGCAAATGGTTATATGTACCACAACGGACACAACGTCCATTTAGTAGGGGT
>CAXUIG010000034.1:0-37388 GCA_964250845.1 uncultured bacterium
AGAACCGGGGGTCAATTCCACAGCGACCACTTCCCCCCCCTGAACGCTTACGGCTAGAGAGTAGAGTAAATCAGAGTTGGTGTAGTTTAATTCAACAGCATCAGCCTTGACATTACTTCTGACACTTCTATACTCTGCAATAGCCTGCAGGTCTAAATCATCCAAGCTTGACTCAGGTACGGGATTTTCATCGTAAGTGCGGTGATGGCGTAACTGATAGAAAAGTGCAATATCTTCTTCTGTACAATGCTGGTCTGTTGACCCTATGCGGCGGAAGACTCCTTTCGGAAGCCCTTTGTTTTTTATATAAACAGGCTTTTCATAAGGTTGAGCTTCGGGAATGAAAGCCACGACAACATTTTTGCCGTTGTGACTATAAACATCAATCTGAGGACGAATAGTCACATTAAACATTTCACGACATTGATTGGCAAGGTTGGACTGAATTTGGTCAGAGTCAGGTACTCCAGTTATCTGGTACTCTTCAACAAAGTCGTCTTCTGACCTTTCCACTCCAAGTATGAGATATCCGCCACCGCGTCCTGGTTCATTGGCAAAAGCTGAAACCGTTTCCATCATGCTTTTGCCAATTTCAGATCCACGTTTAACCTCTATCAGGACTGATTCGTCATTACCTAATAATTTTTCCCAAAGTTCATTAAGATTCAGCCCTTTCATATTACCTATCAATACTCTGACTTATTAGTATAGCTTATGGCACTTGTAACTGATGCCGCATATAGCTTGTAGCTTCCGTCTGGCAGCTGATATACATACTCAGGGATGCTTCCCAGATGAATGGTGGCCTTGATAGCCTTTGTGCTTTTGGTAGAGTTCACGCTGCTCCTTAGTCGTAATTAATAATACTAATTTTATCTTTGAGTTGGTTTTAGCGAAGTGGGAGCGAAAATCATTAATAGAATGCATCAGTTTAAAATACTAATTATTACTATAAGAGCTAAAATATGACTTACAAAAAGAGCAGTGGCTTTCCCACCCCAGTTGGCGACGTACTTGACGCAACACCTCTCGAACTTCTTTATTCCGAAGCTGTTGGATATGTGATATCTAAAATTCGGTAGGAGTGCTTCTTGTGCTGCGCCCTTATTGTCATTTCGCCGCAAGGTGATGACCGTACCCGGCATCTGGCTCCCTTTAAACTCATCGCCAAGCTGTAAATTCAGCATGTTCCCTCAAATGACCTACGTTCCTTAGCTTTCCCAGCAACGAGGGACAAATTGACCTCCAGCCTTAAATTGGATTGCAGGTTGACTTTCACGCACCAAAAGCGATCGCCTACCTTAACGGGTGCGGCTGATGTTTAAGTACTATGTATAGGGTATCCAAAAGGCCAAGATGACAAAGCTAATCGTGATTACAGGTGTGACTCGGGGGCTCGGTCTTGCCATGACCGAACAGTTTATTCAAGCGGGACACACTGTCCTCGGCTGTGCTCGTTCTCTAGCAGCGGTGGAGAAACAACGCCTGGAGTTTGGGTCGCCCCACGATTTCGCTGTGGTGGATGTAGCTGATGATCAACAGGTTAAAGCCTGGGCAGAACGCTTGGTTGCTGACTACGGACCACCAGACCTGCTGATTAACAATGCGGGTCTGATCAATCACCTGGCACCTCTGTGGCAGGTTCCCAGTGAGGAATTTTCCCGCCTCATCGATGTGAACATCAAGGGAGTTGCCAATGTTATCCGCTACTTTGTTCCAGCAATGATCAAAAGGAGAAGTGGCATCGTTGTCAATTTTAGTTCTGGCTGGGGCCGCTCCACTTCGCCCCATGTCGCACCCTACTGTGGCTCTAAGTGGGCGATTGAGGGGCTGACCCGGTCATTGGCCGAAGAACTGCCCGATGGCATGGCTGCCATTCCTCTCAATCCCGGCATCATTCACACCGACATGCTGGAGATTTGCTTCCCAGAGGAAGCCGCCGCTTACACGCCCCTAAAAGATTGGGGTCTCAAAGCTGTTCCCTTCTTACTCCGGCTGAGGCCAAAAGATAATGGTATGCCACTTACGGTTCCAACTTGAAGGCGATGGTTATGTTGCAATGATTCGCCTGTTTGAAAATTCCTCACCCCTGTTTGGGCTCATAACCTTTCCTCCCCCCCTTGCCATCTGCCCCATAGAGTCACACACTGGACTTGGGAGTTGACAGGCAGTCGAGAGGTTTTCTGTGAAAAACGTATTAGCGATTATTCTCGGAGGGGGCGCTGGCACCCGCCTTTATCCGCTGACTAAGCTACGAGCCAAACCAGCTGTGCCACTGGCAGGGAAGTACCGCCTAATTGATATCCCCATTAGTAACTGCATTAACTCAGAACTATTCAAAATCTACGTCCTAACCCAATACAACTCGGCTTCGCTCAATCGTCACATCGCTCGCGCCTACAGTTTTTCTGGCTTCACCGATGGCTTTGTGGAAGTGCTAGCCGCTCAGCAAACGCCAGCAAGCAATAACTGGTTCCAGGGCACAGCTGATGCCGTCCGCCAATATCTCTGGCTGTTGCAAGAGTGGAATGTGGATGAATACTTAATTCTGTCGGGAGACCATCTCTACCGGATGGACTACCGCCAATTTGTACAGCGCCACCGCGACACTGGGGCCGATATCACCCTTTCGGTTATTCCCGTAGCTGAGCGCCTTGCCTCCAGTTTTGGCCTAATGAAAATTGACGACTCCGCTCGGGTGGTTGACTTCAGTGAGAAACCCAAAGGGGATGATTTGATCAAAATGCGGGTCGATACCACAACTCTGGGGTTGACCCCAGAACAAGCCCAGGAAAAGCCCTACATTGCGTCAATGGGGATTTATGTCTTCAACAAAGACGTGATGTTCAAGCTCTTGAATGAAGCGCCAGAGCAAACAGATTTTGGTAAGGAGATTCTTCCGGCTTCGGCAAAAGACTATAACATTCAGGCTTACTTGTTCGATGGCTACTGGGAAGACATTGGTACAATTGAGGCGTTCTATGAAGCAAACTTGGCTCTGACCCAGCAACCACAACCTCCTTTCAGCTTCTACGATGAGAAGGCTCCGATTTACACCCGCGCTCGTTACTTGCCTCCTAGTAAGCTTTTAGACTGTCAAGTTACGGAATCGATTATTGGGGAAGGATGTATTTTGAAAGAATGCCGAGTTTCTCACTCGGTGTTGGGGGTGCGATCGCGCATTGAATCTGGCTGCACCATTGAAGATGCCCTCGTTATGGGCGCTGACTATTACCAAGCCTTCGCCGAACGCCAATCCATGAGCGAAAACAGCACCGTTCCCTTGGGTATCGGTCCTAACACAATAATTCGCCGTGCGATTATCGACAAAAACGCCCATATTGGCTCCAACGTCCGAATCATCAACAAAGACAGAGTAGAAGAAGCGGATCGCGAAGACCACGGTTTCTACATCCGCAGTGGCATCGTAGTAGTGCTGAAAAATGCACTCATTCCAGATGACACCATAATTTAGGGGCTTTGGCTAGACTGATTTTGCTGATTGGGCTTCCTGGTAGCGGCAAATCAACTCTGGCGCAACAGCTGCTGGCAGAAAGCCCCTGCCAGCAGCTGATTTCCACTGATGCCATCCGCAGGCAACTGTTTGGAGATGAAGCTATTCAGGGAGCGTGGCTCCTGGTATGGCGGGAAGTGCAGCGCCAATTTCAGCAAGCCATTGTGCAAATCTCTCGCACGTCCGCACTTGCAGCAATTTACGATGCCACGAATGCCCAACGACGGCACCGCCGAGAAGTAATCGCTCTGGCTCGTGCCACTGGCTTTACCCACATCACTGGGGTGTGGTTAGATACTCCACTTTGGCTAAGTCTTGCACGAAATAAAAAGCGCGATCGCCAAGTCCCAGAAGACGTCATCTTCCGGATGCATCGCCAACTCCGCGACGCCCCTCCGACGCTCGAAGAGGGGCTAGACCAACTTATCCTCTACAACTAGTTGGGGGCAGTACGGAAATTGCGATCGCCTTTTGAGCAAGAACCGAACCTAATTTAACGCAATGATTAAGTTATGGTCAGACTTAACTATATTCGGAATTATGCCGAGCGTACTGCTGTCTCGCCAGCGCGGTGTACATTTTAGAACAAAAAATAACTGGAATTTTTATAGGAGGTGGGTTAATGGCTGCAACTGATTTTAAGGACTATTACGCCATTTTGGGATTAAGTAAGACTGCCAGTCAGGATGAGATTAAAAAGGAATACCGCAAACTGGCACGGAAGTATCACCCAGACATGAACGCTGGCAACAAGGAGGCCGAGGCTCGCTTCAAGGAAGTTAGCGAAGCTTACGAAGTCTTATCAGACCCAGAAAAACGGCAAAAGTACGACCAATTTGGTCAGTACTGGAAACAGGCTGGGCAGGCGTGGCCGTCGGGAGGAGGCGCCAATGTTGGTTTTGAAGACTTTGATTTCGGTAAATACAACAGTTTCGATGACTTTATCAATCAGTTACTCGGTCGCTATGCCGATGCCGGTCCTAGCACCAGTCGCAATGGGCGACAAAGCTATAGTTACCGCACTTCCACCCGTGGACCAACTGGGCCTGGCGGCTTTGGTGGATTTGAGGATTTCGCTGGTTTTGACAATAGCACAGCGGGTGGTGTCCCGGATACAGAAGCAGCGATCACCCTTAGTCTTGCCGAAGCGTTTCAGGGGGTGCAAAAGCGCCTAAATTTAGGCAAGGAAGCGATAGAAGTTCGCATTCCCCCTGGAGCTAAACCGGGTAGTCGCATTCGCGTTCGAGGCAAAGGTCAAGTCAACCCCTACACCCAGCAGCGGGGCGATCTGTACTTAAAGGTAGAAATTCTGCCTCACTCCTTCTTCCAGTTTGAGGGAGATAATCTAGTTTGCGAAGTCCCGATCACCCCAGATGAAGCCGTACTAGGAGCCTCGATTGAGGTTCCCACGCCGCATGGTGTGGTCAACATGAATATTCCTGCTGGCATTCGCTCTGGTCAATCATTGCGTCTGCGCGGTAAAGGGTGGCCCCAGCCCAAGGGTGGGCGCAGCGATCAGCTGGTGAGGGTGGCGATCGTGCCACCGAAAGACCTCAGCAAAGATGAGCGGGAGTACTACGAGAAGATCCGTGCCAGCCGTAGCTTCAATCCCCGCACTCACTTGCAACAAGTCAAACTCTAAAATCAGCTAAGTGCCTGTAGTAACCTCTCAATGCTGGCGTTGTTGGAAAGGAAGGAGAACAGATGTTTGTAGCCCAGGAAGCCCTGACGGTCTAACACGAACTGCGCGCTCAGGGGCGCTCCCAATGCTTGACCAACATCATAGGCACGGAAGACACGGCAGCTGGGGTCACTGAGCAAGGGCATTTTTATGCCCAAATCATTAACAACTTTCTGACTCTGCCGTTCGTCGGTACTTGTAATCATCAAAACTTCTACGCCCCGGCTGGTGAACTGCTCGTAGTTTTCATTCAGGGCTTTGATGTGAGGAAAGCACAGGGGGCAGTACTGCTTATCGGTAAAAATCCGAGTAAAAGCGAGGATGACTGGTTGCTTCCCTTTGTAATTCGATAACCTCACCATTTGACCGTTGGTAATATCCGGCAGTTGAAAGTCTGGGGTTGTCTCTCCCAGTGCCAGACAATTCGTGGCTGGGATCGGGAAAAAATTGCGGAAGAAGCGCTGATTTAACAAGCCGCTAAAGTCGTTGGAAGTTAATACCATAATTCGAGTCAGGGATAAATTCAAACCCCAACACTAGGGGTGTTGGGGTTTTCTATAGTCTATAGCTAGTTGTTAAGATTTGTAACGCAATCTGTCCTGAGATAGATTGAGCTGGCTCAATCTAGACAGATGCAAAGTAGACTCTCGACTTAACTGGGTCGGGAACCATCGTCTTATCACCTGGTTGCCAACCAGCTGGGCAAACTTCGTCTGGATGCGATTGAACGTACTGAATCGCTTGTAGCGTCCTTAGCGTTTCATCAACGTTGCGACCAAAGGAGAGGTTGTTGATGGTCGCATGCTGGATGACACCGTCTTTGTCGATGATGAATAAACCTCGGAGGGCAACGCCTGCCTCTGGGTCAAGAACGTTGTATGCGGCGCTAACTTCTTTCTTGATATCGGAAACGAGGGGGTAGTTGAGGTCGCCGACACCCCCAGATTTGCGATCGCTTTGAATCCAGGCAAGATGAGAGAACTCACTGTCAACGGAGGCCCCAAGGACTTCGGTATTTATTTGCTTGAAGTCTTCGTAGCGATCGCTAAAGGCTATGATCTCAGTTGGGCAAACGAAGGTAAAGTCTAGTGGATAGAAGAACAGGATGACATACTTGCCGCGATAGTCGGACAATTTGATTGTCTTGAACTCCTGATCAACCACAGCCGTTGCCGTAAAGTCGGGGGCCGGTTGACCAACACGGAGGCATCCTTCTGCTGCGTAAGTTAGAGGCATTAAACTGATTCTCCTTGGCTCTTTATGCAACTACTGGTGCTCGACTAGGGGTAAAGCTTTTCTTGCACTTACCCATATACGCAATGACTGATTAATTACGAACTGTTACGACTATATCATAGTCATAACGATTTTGAGTACTACATGATAGATTTAGATCCGCGAGAATGGCTCCTCACTAACGGGTTGGGTAGTTTTGCCAGCGGCACTGTCTCAGATGCCCGTACCCGCACCTATCACGGCTGGCTGATTGCAGCCCTGGACCCACCCGGTCGGCGCACACTCCTGCTTTCGCATCTGGATGCCAGCCTGGAAGTTGCAGGGCAAGTTGTGGTGCTGGGCACGAATTTCTGGATGAGTGGCAAGGCTGAGCCAACGGGCTATAAACTGCTGCGTAGCTTTGAGATTGAGCCGGTTCCGACCTGGATTTGGGGTGAGAACAAATGGCAGCTAACCCGAAAACTGGTGATGCCCCATAGCTTGGTAACTCTAAAGGACAATCCTAACTACCATTGCTGTACGCGCCTTTTGATTCAGTACCGTTATGAAGGCAGCGAGGAAGCAATTTTGAGGTTGCGACCGATGGTTGGCGATCGCGACTTTCACCACCAGCAAAGGGCGGAGCCGGAGTTGCAGTTTTCCCAATTGGTTGGGCAACATCAACTCTGCCTGCAAGCAATTCGCCCTGGCTGGGCTGGGACACCTTGGAATTTGCGCTGGACGCAAGGCAACTACCAACCGGGTGGGGTTTGGTACTGGGATTATCACTTGCCGGAGGAAACCAAGCGGGGATTGGGCGATCGCGAAGATCTATACAGCCCCGGCTACCTGAAAATCATCCTGGAACCGGGAGACGACCTGACCCTGGAAGCGCGGGTGGGATGGCCAACAGAGCAATCCCCCCTTAGCCCTTCGGTGTTTGAACAAGCTGTGCAGGCAGAGCAACAACGGCTGACTCAGCTGGGAGCCCAGGTGCCCTCAGTTGCTGTGGTCAAGCAACCAGCAACGTGGAAGCAAATCCTACGAGCAGGCGATCAGTTTATTGTCTATCGGGCGTCAATTGCTGGCCCAACTGTGATCGCTGGCTATCCCTGGTTCAATGACTGGGGGCGCGATACGTTGATTGCATTACCTGGGTTGGATCTGTTCGCACAGCGCTTTGCCCTGGCTAAAGGGTTGCTGCAAACCTTTGGTCGTTATTGTCGCTACGGTCTGATTCCGAATGCCTTTCCCGATGCCGGTACCGAACCATTTTACAATAGCATAGATGCGGCGCTGTGGTGGATTGAAACTTTGGGTCTTTACCTAGAAGCGACTCAGGATTGGGCATTTTTGGCTGAGCAATACCCCGTGGTGCAGCAAATCTACAAAGCCTTCACAGCTAGCACTCTCTACAACATCCAGGTTGATGCTTCAGATGGGCTGGTAGGGTGGGATGCGCCTGGGGTCGCGCTCACTTGGATGGATGCGGTGGTTGAGGAAGTGCCCGTCACTCCGCGTCGCGGTAAGCCGGTGGAAATCAATGCGCTCTGGTACTCGGCGTTGTGTTGGGCTAGCGACTGGGCAGAACGATTGGCTAGGGAGACGGTTGCGGATTCGGTGCGTTTGAGTAATCAAGCTAGAAGCTATGCTCAGCAGGCACAACAGGTAAAGGCATCGCTGGCAAAGTTCTGGAATCCCCACCTGGGCTACTTCTACGACACGATTGAGCCGGATGATCGCCCGAATGCCCAGATTCGCCCGAATGCGGTTTTGGCTCTCTCGCTGCACCATTGTGGGTTTCCTCCTGAACAGGGGCGTAGGGTACTCCAGGGGGCTCGCGATCGCCTCCTCACTCCCTACGGTCTCCGGAGTCTAGACCCAGCTGATCCAGACTACATAGGCAACTACAGCGGCGATTCGCGACATCGTGACCACGCCTACCACCAAGGTACGGTTTGGAGTTGGCTGATTGGCCCCTTTGTCCGCGCTTGGCAGCGCTTCTACGACTCAGAACCGCTTCCCTTTGATTGGCAGCCCCTGATCAATCACTTCCAGCAGCAAGCCTGCCTTGGATCGATTTCCGAGATTTTTGATGGCGATCCGCCCCATGCACCTCAAGGTGCGATCGCCCAAGCCTGGTCTGTTGCCGAACTCATCCGTCACTATCAGGACTAAGTGCTGAGTTCTAGGTTTAAAGACTCAACTCAACCGACCGAATTTTTGCCACTAGTTTAATCTTTTTTCAAAAAAATGTGTTATAAAATACTGACTTACGACATATGAACATGCTTGTCTAAGTAAAGAAGAAAGACATACGTCAGATATAGGCAAAGTTATTTAACTTAGGTAGGAGAATTACAATTGAAATTGTCAAAAACGGTTAAAGAGTCTGTTTTATCTGCTTTAGAGCAGTTCGGATTGGCTTGGTGGGTCGAAATTGTTACCGATAAGCCCCTATGTACTTACTACTTTGGGCCTTTTGCGAATGCTAAAGAAGCTGAACTTGCCTACCCAGGCTACATTGAAGACCTCGAACAGGAAAAAGCAGTTTTGATTGCCGTTGTGAGCAAGCGCTGCCAGCCAAAGGAGCTAACGATTTGTGAGGATGAATTGGGAGAGAGCCTTGAGAGCCAGATATCACAAACACTGATTTTGCACTCCCGTTAATCCGCTATGGCTCGTTCAAAAACGATCATTCCTACCAACGAACAGGCTCGGATGGCAGCTGTCCGGCGCTACAACATTCTCGACACTCCTTCTGATGCTGCTTTTGACCGGCTCACTTCCATAGCTGCACGTTTGTTCCAGGTCCCGATCGCCATTGTTAGCATCGTTGACACTCAACGCATCTGGTTTAAGTCCCATCATGGTTTAGAGGTGCAGCAGATTGGGCGCGATCCAGGTTTGTGTGCTTCTGTAATCTTGCAAAACGACGTTTATAGCGTTATCGATGCCAAAGTAGACCCCCGCACTTTATCCAACCCGCTAGTGGCAGGAGAATTTGGTCTACGTTTTTACGCCGCAGCGCCGTTGCGTACATCTGATGGATTCAATTTGGGGACGATTTGTGTAACTGATCGCCAGCCGCGTCAGATCACGGAGGAAGAAAAGTCCATTTTAAAGGATTTAGCGGCGATTGTGATTGACGAGTTGGAGTTGCGGTTGGCAGCGCTGAAAGTTCAACTCGAAACTAGTCGGCGAATAATGGCCGAGAAGGAGAAGGAAAAAGCCGAAAAATTAGCCAAAACCGATGCGCTGACTGGACTGAAAAACCGAGGTGCTTTCGATATCGACATGATTAACTGGCAAGCAATGCAAGCCAGCAAGTTTTTTATTGGTGACGTAGCCGTCGTGCTGATTGACCTGGACGGACTCAAGGCGCTCAACGATACGATGGGCCACCAACAAGGCGATGCGCTGCTGCGCTCTTTTGCCACGGCTGTGCGATCAGTCTTTCGCGATGAAGACACAGCCTACCGCTTGGGTGGGGACGAATATGCTCTCTTGCTGCCGATAAAAACTGGGGCAGACCTGAAAAGTGTGAAAAAGCGCATTACCGAGGTTGTTGAAGCAACGCGACTGTTTGGATTTGAGCAGGTGGATGCCAGCGTTGGAATAGCAACTTTGTGTGAGGCTAATGGGTCTTCGCAGAAAGCATTGGGGCTTGCCGATGCCCGCATGTATGCCGAAAAGCAGGAACACCGCCGCAGGAAGAATCGAAGCTCTCAAACACCAAGCTAGATTGACACTCCCATGCCCCTCAATGCAGCTAGACAGATGGCGAGAGGGGCGGTCTCTGCTCTAGAAGGTTGCATTTCATCGGGTGGAATCGGCGATGACCAAAAAGCGCACTCATATCCTAGCTCTGGTCTAGTCCAATCGATTCCACCCTCGTATCCTGAATGCCTTAGTCTTTCTACCACCTCCCATGCGGCTGACATATCGCTGGAGTATTGTGGAACTATTCTGTGAGACTTTCCTTCTGGTGTGGTTCCGAAGCGGCTACCTTCCAGATATAGATTGGTCCATCCCATTACTCGCTCTGCAACTAAGCGATCTATCTCTCTTTTTGTGAGGGTGATGTCCATACAGGTTAAAAATTGGTGGAGAGTGCGCTCTGCACAGCATTGTAGTCCAAAAAAGGCGCGAAGGCTTTCAGTCAAAGAAGATACTATGAAACAGGCGTCGCTTGTTGTTTGCATCACTTTAGCCCTTTTACTCTCAATCCCTTTTTCGTTCTCGGGCAGGGGGAAGTCCGTTTCGTTTCGAGCGTCGCTAGCTCAAGCGTATTCAAGTGCAAAGTTTGAGCCGCCTGACGGGAAGATCCTCTCTGGCGCAGGACAGAGCATGGGAGCGATCGCCCAGATGATCAACTCGGGAAAACCATGGTTCCAGCCAAGCATCGTCGCAACTTATGACGCGCTCTACGGGCAAAATTACACGCCCACTCCAGCCATCTTGAACTACCTAAATTACTTTCCGAACTCGTACATGCAAATCGGGCTGTGGATGCCGAGCAGCGCACATGGGCTGGCAAACGTGAGCAACGGGAAGTGGGATCGAGCCATCCATGCGATGGCTCGCTACTACAAAATGTCGAAGCAAAGAATATTTCTGCGGATAGGATACGAATTCGACTTTCCGAGGAACGGGTACGGTTCCACTGACTACATCAAGGCTTTCCGGCACATTCATGATATTTTCACTGCCGACGGGGTGACGAATGTTGCATATGTCTGGGATTCGTATTCGGCGAGCGATTACAAAATGTACAACTGGTATCCAGGCAACAACTACGTCGACTGGTTCGCTTTCAATGTCTTTACCCCTACCTTCAATTGGTCATGGTATCTCTCTCAAGCTCGGGCACACAACAAGCCGGTAATGATAGGGGAAGCTTCATCTGGACTAGCCAATGGAACGTCGGATGTCGGAACTTGGCTGTTTGGGAAGGGCGGCTTCTTCGACAAGCTTCATAGCGCCAACTGGCCCACAATCAAGGGATATCAATACATCAACTCCGACTGGTCAAAAGATCCGGACTGGAACAATGGAACTGCAAGCGGCGTTTATACAGCTGTTTCAAGCTGGGTAAACAGCTACAACAACGAAATGCAGAACCCGGTCTACATCCAACGAAACGGAGGCTATCACAACCAGCTCGCTCTCTGGGCCGATGCTTGCACCTTTTGTAAACCCTCGGACAACGAGACCTCATACAATCGGGCTTTAGATCAGGCATCCGCGCTCATCGGCTACGACTACACGGTTCTAAACGCCGTCCATCATTATGGAAGTCCAAGTAAAGCAACCGCATCCTATTGGCATCAGGCTTGGGGCAACTCGTTTGAAATCGAGCTGAGCGTTCCTCAGAATTCTCGCGGCATCGTGAATCTTGGTGCCTATGATAGAGATGCACCGTTTGATATTTTCTGCGGTTCGCGCAGGGTCTTCGGCGGCATCCAGCCTGTTCAGATTGGATCTCAATGGAACCCGATCAAATTCATGTACCAGCCTTCAGATATCGTTAAGGGGAAGGTGGTGATTAAGCTTCAAGCAGCAGGTAGCGGTGCCCTTCAGGTACAGCATATCGGAATTCAGTCGATCTACAGCATGGCTCCCCCGGCTCCTGGTGCGGTGAAGGTAACGAGTAATCCGCCGAGAATTTCGTTTACTGCTCCCATAAATGGCCCAGACCGCTATAATATATATCGCGATGGTGTACTCATCGGCGCAACTACAGATCTCTCGTATACCGACATAGACCTTCAAAGCGGCAAAAATTCCGCAGTCTATAATGTTTCCGCTTATAATAAAAATAATGCTGAAGGCGCTCTCTCTCCTTCTGTGCAGTGGAACGGCGGAACTTCCTCTCAAGTTCGGTGGAGGCGCTTGCTCAAAATCCTGTTTAGGTAGGCTGGGATTTGGGTAGGTGTTCCTGGAAAAATGGCAACGTGCGATGTATCTGGGCTGGCATAGTAAAAGGAACCACCTGGGATGTTGGTGTGGTGTGAAGCCTGTCAAGCAATCCGACTGGCTTTTTTTTGGGAAGAGACTACCCCTCAAATATCTTCCATACTACATCGCGACACTTTACAATTAGCAATGTTGCCATGAGCAGGGTAAAAATTTTTTAAGATTCCGCGCGATCGCGCTTCCGTGCCTGCACTGGCTGCGAAGGCAACACTGATTCCCTCAATCGTAATGCTTAAAGGTGCTCAACAACGCTTTGTCACGTCTAATCTAGAGAGCAAACATGAAAGACCTCACTCTTTATCGAAACATCGGTATCTTCGCTCACGTAGATGCAGGTAAGACGACCACAACTGAAAGAATCCTCAAACTTACTGGCAAAATCCACAAAATCGGTGAGGTACACGAAGGCGCGGCGACGACAGACTTCATGGAACAGGAGCAAGAGCGCGGGATCACGATTCAGTCCGCCGCGACCACCTGTTTCTGGAACGAGCACCAACTCAACATCATTGATACCCCAGGACACGTCGATTTCACTATTGAGGTCTACCGTTCCCTCAAGGTTCTCGACGGGGGCATTGGTGTTTTCTGTGGTTCGGGTGGAGTCGAACCGCAATCCGAAACTAACTGGCGCTACGCCAACGACTCTAAAGTCGCTCGCATCATCTACGTCAATAAGCTAGATCGCACGGGTGCCGATTTTTTCCGGGTCGTCAAGCAGGTCGAAAAAGTGCTTGCCGCTAAGCCGCTGGTGATGGTGCTGCCCATTGGCGTTGAAGAGCAGTTTTGCGGTGTGGTCGATCTCCTAACCCGCAAGGCATGGGTGTGGGATGAATCTGGCGATCCGATGAACTACGAGATCAAAGAGGTTCCCGCCGATATGATTGACGATGTCGAGACCTATCGCGAGCAGTTGATCGAGACTGCGATCGAGCAGGATGACGATATCATGGAAAAGTATCTGGAAGGACAAGAGATAGAAATCGACGCGATTAAGCGCTGCATCCGTAAGGGCACCCGAGACCTCGCTTTCTTCCCGACCTACTGTGGCTCATCGTTTAAGAACAAGGGAGTGCAGTTGGTGCTCAATGCCGTTGTCGATTACTTGCCGAACCCAACTGAGGTCAAACCGCAGCCAGAGGTGGACCTAGAGGGCACTGAGACGGGCAAGTTTGCGATCGTCGATCCAGAGAAACCGTTGCGGGCGCTAGCCTTTAAGATTATGGACGATCGCTTTGGCGCTCTGACCTTCACTCGCCTGTACTCAGGTAAATTGACCAAGGGTGACAACGTACTCAACACCGCTACAGGCAAGACCGAGCGGATCAGCCGTCTGGTTGAGATGCATGCCAATTCCCGCGAAGAGATCGACTCGGCTCAGGCTGGTGACATCATCGCCATCGTCGGCATGAAGAATATTCAGACGGGGCACACCCTCTGCGATCCAAAAAATCCTGCCACGTTGGAGCCAATGGTCTTCCCGGAGCCCGTGATTTCCATTGCCGTCAAACCTAAGACCAAAGGTGGTGACGAGAAGATGGGCATGGCGCTGAATAAGATGGTTCAGGAAGACCCGTCCTTCCATGTGGTGACCGACGAGGAGAGCGGCGAGACCATTCTCAAGGGGATGGGTGAGTTGCATCTAGACATCAAGGTTGATATCCTCAAGCGGACTCACGGAGTGGAGGTGGTGGTTGGCAAGCCACAGGTGGCTTACCGCGAGTCCATAACCAAGCGCCTCGAAGACAGCTACACCCACAAGAAGCAGTCCGGTGGTTCTGGTCAATACGGCAAAATCGATTATGTTGTCGAGCCAGGTGAACCGGGCAGCGGCTTTCAATTCGAGTCAAAGGTGACAGGTGGCACCGTACCAAGAGAGTTCTGGTCAGCGGTACAAAAAGGATTTGAGACCAGCGTCGATCGCGGGCCGTTGGCTGGGTTCCCATGCGTGGACTTGAAGGTTACACTAACAGACGGTGGCTTCCACGCGGTTGACTCTTCAGCTATTGCGTTTGAGATTGCCGCTAAGGCCGCCTATCGGCAATCAATTCCCAAGGCTGGGCCTCAGTTGCTTGAGCCAATCATGAATGTTGACGTGTTCACACCAGATGATTACATCGGTGATGTCATCGGCGATCTGAATCGCCGCCGTGGGATGATGAAATCTCAGGAGCCAGGCGCAGTGGGGGCTCGCATCAAGGCAGATGTCCCGTTGAGCGAGATGTTTGGCTACATTGGCGACTTGCGCACCATGACATCTGGTCGCGGTCAATTCTCAATGTCGTTCTCACACTACGCCCCCTGCCCGAGCAATGTGGCGGAAGAGGCGATTAAGGAAGCCAAAGAGCGCCAGGCCCTGTCGTAGGATGTCCTCAGTCACACACCGGAACCACTAGTTTGGCTTCAAATTAGCCACCATTACCTGTACAGGGAGTACCCTCACGCTTCCTGACCGTAAATAAGTAGGTAGGCATGATTAAAGTATCATTGTGTTGGCGCAAGCCTTCTGGTGAGAATGACACCTGAGTGCCGTAGATGCTTGTGGCAACTCTATTGAGTAGCAATCTCTAAGACTGCGTAGCTTTGTACCCTGCCCGAAGCAAGCTACGCAGTGAAATATTCAGGTTATTCATGTCGAAGTACTTTTTAGGTCAGGAACCCGTGCAACAGGTGCAGTGTAAATTCTTATCATCCACCCCACCCATTGCTATGGAGTTGTATTCTCCGCCTACAGAAATTATCCTGAGTCATCCCCGTTCTCCCCTTGGTCACCTGTATCTGGACTGGAATCCTCAACCGGGTGCATACCTGGAAGTTGAGGGTCAAACATACCTGGTTTTAGAGCGCAGACATCACTATCGCCTCAAACTAGGACGTTATCAGCTGCATAAGATTGCTCTCTACGTTCAGAAGTCCCACGTTCCGACCGAGAGAAGTTTATTAGACGGGCACTGGGTGATTGGGAATATCACCTGTTTGTATAATGCTCGCTCTGAGGTGCTTCGGTGTGCCGTCAATCCTAGTGGACCTTGCGATCGCTGCGTGCACTATCACCCCTTGGAAATTCAATAATTCAAATAGCAATGCAACTACAACTGAAGCAACTAGACTTGCGACCAGGACAGCGAGTGCTCCTGCAAAACATTAGCTGGAATGAATTTGAGCAGATTTTAGATGAGCTGGGCGATGAGCGTGCTACCCGAGTAGTCTATTACAAGGGAATGCTGGAAATTATGGCACCATTGCTGGGGCATGAAAATAGCAAAGAAATCATCGGAGATTTAGTCAAAACCTTGCTTGAAGAACTTGATATTGAATTTTCCCCCGCTGGTTCCACTACGTTCAAACGCCAGAACATGGACGCTGGAGTTGAACCTGATGAGTGTTTCTATATCCAAAATGAAGCGGTTATCCGTGGCAGGGAAAGAATAGATTTAAACACAGATCCGCCCCCTGATTTGGCTATTGAAATTGATGTGACTACTGACTCAAAAACTAAAAAGAATAGTTATCAAGCTTTAGGTGTGACTGAGCTTTGGATTTATGATAGGGGTTCACAGCAACTGCAAATCAACGTGCTAAGAGAGGGTAAGTACGTTGAGTCTAACCAAAGCCAAATTTTCCCTGGTCTGCCAATTGTTGATGCTATTCCCCAGTATCTCACGAAGAGCAAAGTAGATGGAAGAAATGCAGCGATAAAAGCGTTCCGGGCTTGGTTGGCTTCTCAGCTTAAGGATTAATATGTGGGGCTGTGCTGGAAACAAAGCCCTCACTCTCAGAACGAGAGAAAAATCTCTGGCTGATCCAGTGAGTCAAAATGTGAGATAGCAGCCCTAATGGTCCAGCAAACAAACACAGGGCGATCGAGTGAATTGTCCAGATACCTGTTCGCTGCCCTTCCCAATAAATCCAGCGTCCGATAAACAAATCCATCACCAGAAAATGAATCCACCCAGTCGCGGCAGCCCTTTCATCCCCAAAAAATCGCGCAATATCTGCCAATTGGGGATTAGATAAGGCTTGAGCGTTTTCGGGTGTGATGCTGCTGACGAACAAATACACATACAGTCCTGCCAACGCCACGAAGGGTAGATATGATTCC
Source organism: uncultured bacterium (assembly GCA_964250845.1). GTDB lineage: Bacteria > Cyanobacteriota > Cyanobacteriia > Cyanobacteriales > Chroococcidiopsidaceae > CAXUIG01. Next base: position 16,492 of record CAXUIG010000034.1, read on the forward strand.
ATTACCCGCCGTGTCACCCCCCAGTTCGGCAACAAAATCATCAGCGCCCAAAATGGCAAGACAAAGAGATTAGCACCATTGAATAGTTGAACAAGCGTCATATCTTCAAAGAATACGGATTACCGTAATGTAACACCCTGTTTTCCTAGCAGACGTGAGTGCGACCGAACCGCAAGTGACGGATTATACTACTAGGGAATAGCAAAGAGAAATCAGATTCAGTAATAGCCGCGTAGCGCGTGATTTTATCCAGTAGGGTAAGTCAGAATAAGCGTTAGCAAGGAACAGAACTAACTAGTTAGTTTACCTTGCTCACTCTACTCTCGACCGTAAAATCGAACAAGAGAGTTAAAATTGAAACTACATCCAAAAACATAGACTACCCTAAAAAGCGATCGCTATGGGCAATCGGAGCTATTCTCACCTGAACAGCTTACCCGACTATATCAATGGGGGATTATTGACCCCCAGGGATCGAGCCTACGGTCGAGTCCGGGACTGGATGATTGGGCTCGGTACTAGGGCTTCGGGGGTGGGCAGATGAATTGGCTCGGCAAAAAAAAGTCTGTGCTCGGATTTGGGGTCGCGCTCTGCGTTCTGGTGGCGATCAGCATAGAGTCATATATCAATCTGCGGCAGTTCAAAAAGGCCAATCGTTGGGTCGAACATACCCAACTTGTTAAGAACCAACTCGACGACTTACTTTTGCAACTGACAGAGACTGAAACAGCCCAACGCGGGTATATCCTGACGGGAGAGTCCAGTTATTTAAAGGATTATCAAACTGCAATTAACAAGGCAGTGAAGCCAGAAATTCAGGCCATCCGCCAATTAACTAGGGATAACCCTATTCAACAGCGACGACTAAATGAGCTTGAACCTTTGGTTTCAGCTCAACTGGCTGTCCTTGAGCAAACGCTCGACTTACAAAGAAACCAGGGCTTTGATGTAGCCTTACAAGCGATTCGAACAGGTAAGGGTAAGCTGCTGATGGATGAGATTCGGCAGCTGATTGGAGAAATGGGTGACACCGAGAATGAGTTGTTCCTCCAGCGCTCGGCGACTTCCGAAGCCCAGGCTCAAACTACAACTTTAGTCATCGTTTTGGGAAGTCTCTTGGCGGCTTTGATCGTGGCTTTGGCCATCTTTACCCTCGATCAGGATATCAATAAGCGGATGCGGGTGGAGGAACAACTGCAAACACTGAACTCGGAACTCGAACAACGGGTCAGCCAGCGCACTCAGCAGCTAGAAGCCGCTAGTCGCGCTAAAGATGAGTTTCTCTCAATTCTATCTCATGAGCTGCGCACCCCGCTGAATGCGGTTCTCGGGTGGTCGCGACTGCTTCGCGGTGGTCAGCTTAGCGAAGCCAAAACAGCTCAGGCGATTGAGATTATCGAGCGCAATGCTAAGTCGCAGAGCCAACTGATTGACGATCTGCTGGATATCTCTCGCGTCATTCAAGGAAAGCTACGCCTGAATGTCCGTCCCGTGCAACCGTTTACCTTGATCGAAGCCGCGATTAATACCGTGCGGCCCGCCGCCGATGCCCGGTCGATAAGGCTCCAGGCTGTGCTTGACCCATCAGCTGGCCCCATTTCGGGAGATTCAGAGCGCTTGCAGCAGGTGGTGTGGAATCTGCTTTCGAATGCGATCAAGTTCACACCTAAGGGTGGTCGAGTGCAGATTCGACTCGAACGCATCAATTCTCATATTGAAATTACTGTCAGTGACACGGGGATTGGTATTGGTCCTAACTTTCTCCCCTATGTGTTCGAGCGCTTTCGCCAGTCTGACAGCACAAGTACCAGGACGTATGGTGGACTCGGACTGGGGCTAGCGATCGTCCGCCAACTCGTCGAACTGCATGGGGGAACCGTCCACGCTGCGAGTCCAGGTGAGGGACAGGGGGCAACCTTTACAGTCATTCTGCCGCTGATGATCCTCCATAAAGATGTGATGACGCCCGTTCGGGTGCATCCTCAAGTTGAAGGGGAAGTTCCGTTAAATCCCAACTCGTCGCTTGACGGCTTGCAGGTTCTGGTCGTAGATGATGAGGCCGATGCATGCGAATTACTGACCACCGTGCTGGAAGAGTGCGGGGCGAGAGTGATAGCAGTGGCTTCCGTGCCAGAGGCGCTGTCAGTGCTCAAACAATTGAAGCCGGATGTCCTGGTAAGTGACATCGGGATGCCAGATGAAGATGGCTACGCACTGATGCGGACACTCAGAGGTTTAGCCGCCGAGCGAGGAGGACAGATTCCAGCGATGGCATTGACCGCCTACGCACGCAGTGAAGACCGTATTCGGGCGCTCCAAGCTGGTTTCCAGATGCACATGCCTAAACCGCTTGAGCCAGCTGAGTTAATTGCCGCCGTGGCCAACCTTGCCGGACGCACCGGACAAGTTTAATCAGTGGACAACTGGGCAAACATTGCTGCCCAGTCGATCTGGGCAGGTCTTGATCCTTGGTTAATAAGATCAAATACTTTGCCTTGTGTTATTGGGTAGCCCAAACATTCCACGCAAGCGGCGGCAACATCGATTCGGCTCGTCTGTCCAGTCAACGTATCTCCGGTTCCAACAACAATTCCCAACTTTCCACCTGTAGTCGCTTGCACTAAGGTATTGAGATCAGAAGAGGTGAATGGACCATCAATGAGTCGTCCCGGTCGGATAATTGTGTAGGGCAGTCCTGATTGAATAACTGCTATCTCGCCCTTCTGCTTAGCGTCGAGCACCCCAAAGGCATTGAGCAGGCTATAGGGTAGCTTGTCTTTACGCTCAATTCCACAGGACGATATAAACACGAAGCGTTTGAGGTCTTTAGGGACAGCAGCAACCAGATTGCTAACTCCCTCTGCATCGACTTGCTCTGGACTATTCAGCGCTTTAGCGCGGCGATAATCTGAGTTGAAGTACACATTGCTCCACTCCACCAACTGTTGGAGGCCGTTAGCTTGTGGATTGATATCAAAATCCCATTTGGCGGAGGGGAAGGCGGTCGTTCCGGTACAGCAGATGACATGAGAGATCCCCTGCATTGCACCGGGAAGAGTATCTGGATGGCGAGTATCACCAACAGCCACTTCCACGTTTTCTTTAAACATTTGCTGTGCTTTCTGGGCACTGCGAGTGAGGACACGCACCGGATATCCTTTTTCCAGTAGCTTGGCTACCGTCAGTTGCCCGACACCCCCTGTTGCTCCTGTCACCAGCACTAGGTTAGACACAGATTCTTCCTTTAGAATGGCTCAAGGCAGATTTGAACTGCCGACCTTGGGCTTATGAGTCCCCTGCTCTGACCAACTGAGCTACTGAGCCATATTTTCATCAACGATTAATAAATATAGCATACACTACCTGCTGATCGAAGAGTGTGAAGGAGGGAGCATAGAGACACTCCCCCTTTTCAACCAGTTAGCGAGTCGAATACAGCCAGGAAGTCAACGACCCAGCGCCTCCAATCCTAACGTTGTGAGGATTGGGCGAATTTTGCTAACGCGGTAGATAGGCAATTGGATTAACTGCTCCATGACCCGATGGATGCACTTCAAAGTGACAGTGTGGCCCAGTACTGTAGCCAGTGCTGCCCATTTCAGAAATTTCCTGACCTTGCTCAACCCGTTGCCCTACCTGGACTAAAATCCGGTAGTTGTGGGCATAGCGGGTCAGACTGCCATCGGCATGCTGGATGTCCACGAGATTGCCGTAGCCACCGGATGTCCAACCTGCCGTTACCACCACACCCGGAGCTGCCGCGAAAACCGGCGTTCCCACCGGGCCCGCAATGTCAATTCCCTTGTGCATGCGGCCCCAGCGCCAGCCAAAGGGGGAAGTTACGACACCCTTCGCGGGCCAAATGTAACCCTTGAACGGGACTAAAGCTCTAGGCAGGTAAGTATCTACTGCTGCCAACGGCGGTAACTCTGGAGAAACCTGCCGTCCCCAGAAAGACTGAGGCAATGCAAGGGGCTCTCCATCTGTGGGTGCCGTTGCCATCGGTTGCATCGCTGTAGCCCGGATGGGCGAACTTACCTGACTTGGAGACCGCTTTTCGATTGCTGGCTGTAAGAGTTGAGCCGCTTGAGCGAGACGGAACTGGGGATTAATACCCGTCTGCTGGGCGGGGTACTTCTCCCATAATCTGTGGATTTCAGTTTGCAAGTTTTGGACATACGGGGCAGCAACAGCTGCGGCGGTTTGGGTGCTGAGCATCGGAGCGTTTCCTACCGGATCAGCTGCCAGCGCACCATGTGCATGTCGAGTCAGTAAAAGGCTAGACGCTCCCATAGAGATTGCTAAGCCAATCATGGCAGCTGAGGTGCCCCGCCGCTTGACCTCTGGCTGAAGCGGCTTGGGGTGTCCCTCCAAGCCATCATTACCAGCTGCACAGGCAGGATGCGCCTTAACCTTCTTCGTCGCTCCTCGTTTCAAAAAGTACCTCCTATGAGCACTAGCGCTTAAATGGCATCGATTTATTGACCTATAAAATTTTCCATGATTTGGCAAAAGTTCAATCTCTCTGTTTCCCTGCCACATACACTCCTCACCAGCTTTGGCATAGCCTCGATAATCTACCATTAGGATGAGGTGCCGTCTATAGATGTCACGTCTGCTGGGCAACCACACCTTTGCCAGACCTGTTTTTCCTAGCGTGTGATTTTGCCGCCATCCAGCAAGCCGAGCTAAACACAAGGATTGAGCCAAATCGCTCAAAACGTTGCTTATAGTGGCTTTGAGGGTTTTTGACCCCCCACAACGGTGGCAGATTTGGGATGACTAAAATCTATATATCAAGTCCCGCTGTTGATTGGATCTTATATAATTATTTGTTATTGAAAACGCATCTATCCGGGGAGGTAGATAACTAAATACTTTTGAAGTAATCCAAAAAATGAGAGCGGACTTATCCTAGATAGCCAAGTTGACGACGGGCTTCAAACAGACCCACAGCCACACTTACTGAAAGATTCAAGCTGCGGACACCCGGTTGCGTCATCGGAATGTGGACAGTTGCTGCACAAGCTGAAATGACTGTGGGTGGCAAACCAGTGGTTTCGCTGCCAAACAGCAGCCAGTCATCCGGTTTAAACTCAAAGCGGACATAACTACAACTGCCAGCCACGCTGAAGCCGATCCATCGCCCCCCGCCTTGTTGATGGCAGGTTTTAAAGCTCTCAAGAGAGTTGTGGTAGTGCAAGTTAACGTAAGGCCAGTAGTCTAAACCGGCTCGTTTCAGGTAGCGATCGCTAATTTCAAACCCCAAGGGCCCCACCAGATGCAATTGGGTACCCGTTGCGGCGCATGTACGGGCAATATTGCCGGTATTGGGGGGAATTTGTGGGTGAATTAAGACAACCTGAGGCATTCGCGGTGCGCACTCAACCTGACTCGGAAGAAATTGTGCCGTATTCACAATCTACCCAAAGACAGAACTAGTATATATGTTTTTTTAATCTCCTAAGCGACTAAGGGCAGACATAACTTCTCTCCCAATTCTTGTTCTCGCTCTCGCATCGCACGACTTGCTTGGACGATGACGCCCCGAATATCGAGACCGGATGCATGCAGTTTTAACCACTGCTGCGCTTCGTTTCCTTCCCGGAGAATTTTGGGCAAAGGGGAGAGGAAACAGTTGAAGCCCCGTTGTTTAGCGAGCGCCCAAACTTCTTGATAAATTTCCGAAATCCAATCCCTGGCTAAGATTTTTCTGCCGTCTTCCCAGTGTCTGAGCTCGGCATCGAGACTGTAATGGGCGGCGGCGGCTTCGTTGGCAGCGGTGAGGACTAGCAATTCTTCTGAGCGTGTTGTGGCGCTAATCGTACTCTTTTCCAATGGGTCGAGTTGTGGATCTTCAATCAGCTGCCACAGACGAGCCTCTAGCAAGGCGCATATAGCTAGTAGGGCAATGGGGTCTGTTACAAGATCGCAAATTCTTAGTTCGAGGCGGTTGAGGTCGTAGGGACGGCGATCGCCATTCGGTCGGACAGATACCCACAGGTGACGGACATTTTGCATCGTCCCTGCCGCTATCTGAGCTTCTACCCACTGGATGTGGTGGGCGTGGCTTTCAAATAGGGGGACATGGGCTGGGGTTTGTGGGAATAGTCCCCAGCGGGTTGAGTGATACCCGGTGGCGAGGCCATCCAGAAACGGGGAAGAGGCACTGAGGGCGAGGTATAGGGGCGCTTCGACGCGGATGAGGCGACACGCCCGCATCAATACTTCTGGATCGCTGATGCCGATGTTAATATGAACGCTGGCAGTGACGACCTTGGTGCCGTAGGTTTGCTCAATGTAAGCATGATAAGCGTTGCTGGGGTCGGAGCGCAAGAAGCGATCGCTTCCACCCACAGACAGCGTACTTCCAGGGATTAGAGTGTAATCGCCCAAGCCGAATAAGTATTCTTGTAGCCGCAGCCGAGGGCGAACCAACTCACACAACAGCTGGTCATAGTCACGCAAGGGCGGAGTTGTGTATTCTACATTACGGCTATCTGGCTCCCGCACAAATCCTTCTAAGGACGCCACAATCCGGTCTGAGAGGCCGACGATATCACCCTCCGGTGTGCCGGTGTACATCTCAATTTCGAAGCCTTTTGATAGCAGCACGTTTTTCTCCTCGGCTCTTGTTGAGTCATTGTTACGCCCTAAAGTGTATCGAGATAGACGGAAAATTGCATCTCCCCTGGAGTAAAGTCAAACTAAGACCTGAGGAATATTCCCAGAACTCGACATAGTAAAAGTTTAGCCGGTCGCCGGTTTGGGCAACGAGCGGTTTGGTGGCCCATATACCTGATTCCCAGCACTTAAACTCGTTTTCTGGTCGTCTGTTACAAACATACCAGAGCCTCTATAGTCTTTTGTAGCCAGGATAACAGACCAAGTTAAGTTGAGGTTAATACCTTAGATAGTAGTAATAAAATTTCAAGGTTAGAATAAGGAATAGGATTTAACGATGAGCAACGTGGTTAGGTTGCCCTCAGCCATCAATAGTATTATAGAAATGGTGGTAATGAAGCCGCGCGAATTTGAAGAAATGCCTCAGGTGATTCAAGCATTGCGCGACCGCAAGTCCGTAATCCTAAACCTAACGATGATGACTCCGGAACAGGCGCAACGAGCAGTGGATTTTGTTGCAGGTGGCACCTACTCAATTGAGGGGAATCAAGAGCGAATTGGTCAAAGTGTCTTTTTGTTTACGCCTAGCTGTGTTCAATTAAAAAGATAAATTAAACAGCTAATAGAGCAAAGTTTTCACCAATTGAAATTCGAAGCAAGCCATCAGGCAGCTAAAAGCAGCCGGAGATTTTATCAATGTGTTAAGCTTTTCATCCTGTCTGATCTAACGGTTTACGGTTATGTTTGATGTTGCAGTGATTGGTGCTGGGATAGCTGGTCTAGTATGCGCCCAGCAACTGGCTCAGGCTGGATATAGCGTGGTGGTTGTGGAGAAGTCCCGTGGGTTGGGGGGACGAGTCGCCACGCGCCGCTTACATGGCACCTGTGCAGATCATGGGGTGTGTTACCTTAAACCAAAAGGTGAACTGCTGGGACGTTTCGTTCAGTTCTTGTGCGATCGCCACATTCTCCAAGTCTGGACAGACACGGTTTACGAATGGTCACCGGAGCGACAACAGCCCACACCGACAAGCCCATCTCCCCGGTATGTTGCACCAGATGGGATGAGTGCGATCGCTAAATTTCTCGCCACAGGTTTAGAAATATGGCTGAATCAGCGAGTACAGGCGTTAGCCATGGGCGGGGGAGCCACGAGTTCCCCCATCGCCCCAACTAGCGACAACTTCTGGCATCTCACCCTGGAACCCACTAACGCCGAAGCAGCTTCTGGGAAGCCACAGGAGTTAACAGCTAGGGCGGTGGTTATTGCCATCCCAGCACCCCAAGCTTTGATGCTCTTACAACCCTTGGCTGCGACAGTTCTAAGCGCAGTGTTTCTAGATCACCTGCGATCGGTGGAGTTTGATTCTTGCCTCAGCGTCATTGCCGGTTATCCAGCCGAGCTGGACCAAAACCCAGCTTGGAAAGCTGTTACTTTTGTCGATCACCCAGACCTTGCCTGGATTGGCTTGGATAGCAGCAAGCGGATGGTGGCTGGGAAGTCATCGGTTTTTGTGGTTCAAAGCAGTGCTGGATTTGCCCAGCGTTACTTAGAAGATCAGGATCTACACCCAGCTGGACGCCAGCTGTTGGCGAGTGCAGCTGAGTATTTGCAACCCTTGCTCGCTCACCCAGACTGGATGCAAGTTCACCGATGGCGCTATGCCTTTCCTAGCCGTCGCTGGAACGAAACATACTTGTCTGCTGAGACTCCCCTACCCTTGGTCTGCTGTGGTGATTGGTGTGGAGGCAATCAGGTGGAAAGTGCGATGCTTTCTGGACTAGCAGCAGCTGAGCAAATCAACCTTAAACAACCCCGTGGCAAGATCGGCAGAGGATAATATTGACAACCCACACTCCTGAATTATTCAGGTGGAGTGGTAGCCACGTCAATCCTCCTTCAAAGGTCGTTCGGCAGGAGCGAGTACTACTTCAACTAATGTGCCCCCACGAATAATCTGCGCCTTGACGGTTTGACCGACACTTTGTGGCCCTAGCATCGCCTGCACATCACCCGGCTCCAGAACAGGAGTGCCATCAATAGCTACCAGCACATCGCCAATTAACACGCCCGCTTTGTCAGCCGGGCCATTGGGCTCAATGTTAATAATAATCACTCCAGCGACAGCAGCTAAATTCAGGTTACTCTTAAGAGTCTCAGGCAGGCGTACCGGCTGCATCCCCAAACCCAGGTAGCCTCGCGCAATCCGTCCTTTTTCTAGCAACTGAGAAACCACACGGTTGACGGTAGTTGCAGGAATTGCTAGAACTGTACGGCGCGGACCTGACACGGTGATGCCCACGACCTGGCCCATTGCATCTACCAAAGGACCGCCCTCTAGGCTGGGGTAGAGGTTTAGGTCTAGGCGCACGAACTGGTCAATCAAACCCCCGTAACTGCTGTGCCAAGGACCACCCAGCGCACTAACAACACCCATGCTGGCATTCAAACCTCTATCATCAGAACGTCCGACAGCTAACACTAGATGACCGACCTTGAGCCAGGAGGCTTCCCCGATTTGGGCTACGGGTAGCTCGACATCAGTGAGCTTAAGGACAGCAATATCGGTGCTAGAGTCACGACCCGCCAGCGTCGCCGGTACGGTACGACCATCATCAAGCGTGACGGTAATATCCTCAGAGCGCTTGATTGTCTCGTCGGCGGTGACGACTACACCTTTTCGCCAGTGGACACCACTTGAGGAGATACGCGATCGCGCCTTGATCGCAACGACACAGCGGCCTGTCTGCTCAACGGTATCGGCTAAATTGTTGGATAGAGCCAGCAGAGCGCTGACGTTCCCAGGTGTTGATGAAGACATTCCCTTTCCTCCACGAATTTTTCCCAATTACGGGAGCAACTGTCCCGTCTGCTGATATCGTGGCGCTTTGTCCAGGTTGATGGCATCGGAAAAATGGGCAGAACAATACCTGGAATTTTGGCTAGGGGACTTACGTGAGGGAAGCATATATCATATACGGGTTGGAGGAAAAACTACGGATATAATCGAAAGGAGCGGTTCGAAAGATGGACTTATAAGTAGTTTTGGCTGCTCAAATTTTTTTATGAACAATTGCTTTTTCCCCTACAATCCGTCTGACGACACTACTCCAATATGATCAAAAAAGTCGCGATCGTGGGTGCAGGTCCCAGCGGAATCCTCCTTGCCCACTACTTGTTGCGTCGTGGCGACTGCTACCAAATCGATATTTATGACCACGAACCCGATCCTCGAACCGTCTCGTTTGAGAATTCCAGAACCTATCCCCTCGCCCTTTACGAAAAGGGATTGAGCGCTTTAAGGAAAATCGAGGGAATAGAAGCAGCAGTCAAAGCCAAGGGTATAGAGATCGAGGGAACGATAGTCCACACAAAAAATGGGAAGACGCGGTTATTGCCTAGAAAAAAAACTCTTGTTGCCCTCGATCGCAACGATTTTGTGATTGCTTTGTTGGAAAAGCTGACAGAAAAGTACGACAACAGCAGAGTCAACCTCCACTTCAACTGCAAATGTACGTCGGTTGATTTGGAGGCGAAAACAGTGGTGTTGCAAACAGTGACTAAGGGAACGCTCGAGGCGGTGGGAAAGGAGTTCACTGTTGCTTACGACCTACTCATAGGTGCAGACGGAGCGCATTCTGCCGTGAGAACTCATTTGTTGAACACAGAACTGTTTGAATTTGAGCAGAGGTATGTTCCAGCTGACTACAAAATAATTTTCCTGCCTCGCTGCAACGAAAAGGCAGGCATTGACCTGAAGCCAGGCAACATCCACGGCTGGAGATTAGATGACAACACTGCTGCTATTTTGGCGGTGCCGACGCCGGATGAGACAGTTAGTGCTATGATTACCTTTTTGCGCGAGAAAAATCAAGTGGTTGATTTTTCCACCAAAGAACAGGTGCTGGAATTCTTTCGGCAGAATTTTCCAGACATTGGTCAGATTATACCTGAATTAGAAGCCGAAGCTTTCCTTTCCAGACCTGTCTCGACAATCTTAACGATTCGTTGCAGCCGCTATCACTACAGTGACAGTGTGTTGCTGATTGGAGATGCCGCCCATGCAGTATCGCCATCTCTCGGTCAAAGTCGCAATTCAGCACTCGAAGATGTAGCCGTGTTTGACAGCCTATTAGACGAGTATTTTGACAATTTGGCAGAGGTTCTGCCAGAGTTTACTGTTCGCCGTAAGCGAGACACCTACGCCCTACAGGAGCTTTGCGAAACTCGGTCTCCTTTATCCGAGACATTAGTTATTGAGTTGAGCTTGAGATAGGGTTTTGCCAGGCGCCAGTCAGGATCTAAATCGTTGTGTCAATCCACCCTTGGGACTTCAAATCATATGCCACCAGCACCAGGTAGATTATTAGTAAGTATCACCTTCACGTAGGGTCAGGATCTCAACGCCAGAAGGCGTCACAGCCAGCGTATGCTCAAACTGAGCGGAGAGCTTGCGATCGCGGGTAAGAGCAGTCCACTTATCGCTAAGGACTTCGACTTCCCAAGTGCCTTCGTTAATCATCGGCTCGATGGTGAAAACCATGCCTGGTCTGAGACGCTTTCCCTTGCCGCGCGTACCGTAGTGGGGAATCTGGGGGGCGGTGTGGAAAATATTGCTGATGCCGTGTCCCACGAAGTCTCGTACCACAGAAAAGCCCTGTGCCTCGGCGTACTCCTGAATCGCTGCACCAATGTCCCCTATCCTTGCCCCAGGCTTGACCTCAGCAATGCCCCTTCTGCGGCATTCCTCAGTGACTTCGACCAGCTTTTTCGCCTTTGGGGAAGGCGTGCCGACGAAGAATGTCTTGGATGTATCGCCGTGGTAGCCATCAACAATGAGCGTCACATCAATATTGATGATGTCGCCTTCCTTGAGTATCTGCTTGGCATTAGGGATGCCGTGACAGACAACCTCATTGACACTGGTGCAGATCGACTTGGGAAAGCCATTGTAGCCAAGAGGTGCGCTTTTTGCCCCATGAGCCTGCGTCCAGCGCTCGGCTTCGTCATTCAGCTTTTGGGTGCTTACCCCCACCTGCACCATCGGTTCGAGATGGTGTAGAAGTTCAGCTGCCAAGCGCCCAGCCTGGCGCATCTTGTCTAGTTCTCTGTTTGATAAAATAACGATTGTTTCGCTTCCCATGAAATTTTATTCCCTTGGTTTCCCAACCAGTGGGGAGGTTTATTTTTTTATTCTACTTTGACTGTTTCGGTTTCTTGTACTGGTTGAGAGAGCGCTGCAGTTTACGGCCAGATGTATTAATTGCTACATCGATTGGATAATTAAGTCCTTTCTTTAGACAGATGATTAGACAAAATACTAGGATTAAATTTTATCAATGGCTTGCTTATACCAATTTGCAGCCAGATAAACAAAGAAGCAATTTCCGAGATTCTTTTCTAGCTCCGTTTAGAAAGAAGTTTGAATGCAAATTGGTATAAGGGGATTGAAATTGTTCGCTTTGAAGCAGCCAAGGGTTAATAAGCGCGTTAGGGCATCGCGGATTCAGCATGTCGCCCCAGAAAGATTTTGCCCTATATTACCCTTGCTCGTGACCAAGTGGAAGCGATTTGTGCAGCATTAGGTACACTCTGTGCTGCCGTGGTGAACTGCTTAAGTAGGTAGGCTAATTTATATATGGCATGGTAACACGATTTCAAGAGGATGGGCTAACGTTAGTTAAAATCATGACTTTCAGTCTATCAACCCTTGGAATTTCATAGTTGATACACTTTTTCCAGAATCGCAGGAGAGGCCCATGTTGGTTAAAACTGAAGCGGTGGTTACAACAATTACTGAAGAACCCCCGTTAACTCAGGTTGAAAACATACATTACAAAGTTGTTCACTGGATTCCGGGGCGTTTCCGCATCCGCATCCCACGATTGGCATTGGATGCAGATTATGCCAGGAACCTTAAGTATTTAGTCGAGTCAGTGCATTTTGTCACCAGTGTACGCATCAGCGCAGCGGCCAGCTCAGTGATTGTGGAGTATAATCATGAAGCGAATGCGGAGGCGATCGCTACACTGCAGTCGCAGGTTTTTACTGCTATCCAACAGGCAGATTTCGCCGAAATTCCCATATCAGCAACATCTGTAGAACAGCGATCTAGCCACGAAATCGACTACGGGGAACGCTTAGGTCTGCCGACGCTCGGTCTGGTTCTGGGACTAGCTTCTTTGGTTGGGGTGCCGATTCCAGGCTTTGTGATTGCTGCCGTAATTTTGGCTGGAGCTGTGCCTATTTTCCAGCGAGCACTCGATGCGATTCAACAAGAACGCCAGCTCACAATCGATTTCCTCGACGGCTTGGCGATTAGCCTGCAAACTCTCCAGGGGACTTATTTTCCCCCAGCGTTCATGGTCGGTCTGGTTGAGTCAGGAGAAATAATTCGTGACCTGACTGCTCGTGGCACTGAGCGGGCATCTCTAGACCTGCTCGATAGCTTAGGTAAGTATGCCTTGGTGGAACGAGATGGTGTTGAAGTGCAAATACTCGTCAAAGAAATCGTCGAAGGCGACCGAGTATTGGTTTATCCCGGCGACCAGATTCCTGTGGATGGCATCATCCTGCGCGGTACCGGGTTGCTCGACCAGTGCAAGCTCACGGGTGAGTCTGTGCCTGTGACTCGCTCGGAAGGTGATGAAGTCTTTGCTTCGACGATGCTGGTCGATGGCAACCTGTGCATCAAAGTCGAACGTACTGGGAACAACACCCGCGCTGGAGTGATTGTGTCGCTGATGGAGGCGGCACCTGTGCATGACACCCGCGTGGAAAACTACGCTGCCATGGTGGCGAATCAAGCGGTGGTGCCAACGCTCCTGATCGGTGGTACAGTGTTTGCCTTGACTGGCGACTTGAATCGAGCCACCGCACTGATCACGCTTGACTTCGGCACCGGCATTCGCGTCTCTGTGCCAACGACGATTCTGTCAGCTTTGACTTATGCGGCTCGTAGCGGTGTGTTCATCCGCAGTGGTCGCGCTATAGAAATCCTCTCCCGGATTGACACCGTCGTGTTTGACAAGACAGGTACACTCACCCAGGGTCACGCTGGGATTGTTGACATCAAAACTACTGATGTCGGGGTGCCAGCCTTAGAAGTGCTGAGTTTGGCCGCCTCAGCGGAACAGGGTTTGACTCATCCAGTAGCGGAGGCGATTGTCCGCCACGCCAGAGAAATTGGGGTCGGGACACTCTTGTGTGAAGAATGGGATTACCGGGTGGGGCTGGGTGTTGTTGCCACGATCAATGGGCAAAAGATCATGGTAGGCTCTCATCGCCTGATGGCTCTTGAAAGCATTGATTTAGATGCCTTCAATCAGGAATATCCAAACATCAAATCCGGCAGTAGTTCCCTGGTGTATGTGGCTGGGAGTGGGCAGTTGCTGGGGGTGATTTTGTACAACGACCCGCCACGAAAAGAAAGCGCCAGTGTGATCAATGATCTGCGCGATCAGGGCATCACTTCCTATATGCTCAGTGGTGACATGAAGCGAGTCGCAACTGGTGTGGCTCATGAGTTGGGTATGGACCCCAACAATATCTATGCCGAAGCATTTCCCGAGCGCAAGGTCGAGGTGGTGAAAGAGCTACATGATAGTGGTAAGACTGTGGCCTTCTGTGGGGATGGGATCAATGATTCAGCCGCGCTGGCATATGCTGATGTGTCGATTTCGTTTGCTGGGGCAACGGATATTGCTCGAGAAACCGCCGATGTGGTGCTGATGGAAAATGACCTGCGGGGTCTGACTCACGCGATTCGGATTGCTAAACAAGCAATGGAGATTATTTGGCAAAATACAGCCATTGTGGCTGTCCCGAATATCGCAGCTTTAATCTCCGGTATCCTCATTGGTCTCGACCCGGTGATGGCGGTAGTGATCAACAATGGTACAGCCATCCTGGCAGAACTGAATGGCTTGCGCCCGCTTTTAGGTACTGGTGTCATCGCCCCGATGGCGCTAAGTCCTACGCAAGATGCTTCCGCCAGACTCGCTGCATCGAATGACTCACACCCTGCTTTAACCTCCAGCGCTGGAAGTCCTGATCCTCAACTAAGCGCAGCAGAGTAGGGTGGGGACACCAATAATGCTCGGCGGTTAGGCGGTATCTACGTAGTCTTAAACAAGTTACCCAGTTACCCCGAGCTAGGAATCATGAAGATGGCAAAGAAAGATTTAATTCTGTTATTGATGCTAGTTTTTGTGCCAATTTCAGTAATTGCGCAATGGCTGCATTTAAATCCCGTAGTTATCTTCATTGCTTCTGGTCTAGCAATTATTCCCTTGGCTGCAAGAATAGCCAACTCGACTGAAGCGATCGCAACTGTCATCGGTCCGGCTTTCGGAGGTCTACTCAATGCTACCTTCGGTAATGCTACTGAGATGATTGTCTCCATTGTTGCCCTCCATGCTGGCTTGATTGATGTCGTTAAAGCCAGCTTAACTGGCTCTATAATTGCAAATTTGCTGCTTGCCTTGGGGCTTGCTACTCTCTTGGGTGGGTTGAGCTTCAGTGAACAAACTTTTCACCCCACTGTAGCTCGCCTAAATTCTTCTTCTTTGACTCTAGCGGTAATTGTGCTCCTAACACCTACTGCCATACAAGTGACCTCTAGAGGTTTGAAGACCTCAGCTATAAATAATTTTTCCTACGTAGCAGCCATATTGTTACTTACATTCTACTGTTTGATGCTATTCTTCTCGATGAAAACTCATAGTCATATCTATTTACTAGAGGAGGCCGAGAGTGATTCTACTGAATCTAGTCAACATCAAGTTAATTTACGGCTACAAATAGGTGTACTGCTAACTTGCACTGTAGTACTTGTATTTGTATCTGACATCCTGGTTGAAAGTCTAGAAAAAGCTATTTCTACTCTAGGTTTGACTAGACTGTTTACAGGTGTAATTTTAATTCCCATTTTTGGCGGCATCGTAGAGTATATCTCTTGTATCACTTTCGCAATCAAGAACAAGATGGAGTTAGCTGTTTCTGTGGCTATAGGATCTAGTTTGCAGATCGCTATGTTCGTAACTCCTATTCTAGTTCTGGTTGGTTGGGTGATGGGTCAACCAATGAACTTAAACTTCAATCTTTTTTCAGTTCTGGCAGTAACCATAGCTGTGTTGATCACCAACTCAATTAGCAACGATGGTCGCTCTAACTGGTTAGAGGGAGTTTTGTTGCTAATGACCTATGCTGTTCTAGCAACAGCATTTTACTTGCATCCTTGACCGGATTCAGTCTGGCACACTCGACATGTTATTTTTCTTACCACCCGACCAATTCCCTCTAGGGTGAGCGGCACATATTGAGCTGCTTGGCAGTGGCAATGACCAGGGTTGTGTACCCTGTACACCCCTTGTCCAGAAATGTGATAATTATGCTGATTGAGAGGTATTTTTGAGTTAGTTTAGATTTTAAGGCAATTGTACACTTAAGTAGAGTAGAGATTTCTAGCGGTTTTTTATATGACTATAACTAGAGAAAGTGACCTAAATAGCTACTCCGCCTTGATCAAGATGCTCTTAGAGCAAATCTCTCGTCTCCCACCCCCACTAAGAGAACAGGTAGAGGGGGAACTCAATGAGTTAATCCATCTACTGGAAGATATACGTTCACCTCGTTTTATGGTAATCGGTAGGCGAGGGGCTGGCAAGTCAACTCTGATCAATGCCCTGTTCAATGCCCCAGTTGCCAGAGTTGGAGCAGTTGCAGCACAAACGGGCTCGGCTCACTGGTATGAATACGAACACGATGGCAAAAAGATTGAGATTCTGGATACACGAGGTATTCAAGAAGGAGGAAAGCCTATAGAAGAAGATGCTGCTGAAGATTCTCAAGAAAGTATTATTCGAGCAGTCCGTGAGAACTGCCCAGATATTGTGCTTTTCTTGTGCAAAGCCAAGGAAGTAGACTCGGCGATTAATGAATCTCTCGATATTGTTGAGAATATCCTTAGGAAAATTGAAAATATTCATAATTACAATCCACCAATTGTAGGCATTCTCACGCAATGTGATGAACTCGACCCCCCAGATATTCGCAAACTACCAACTGATGATGAGGAAAAAAATCAAAATATAAACACGGCTGTCAAGGTGCTTGCAGAACACCTTCAGTCCAGAAAAACCCTGAAAGAAAAGTTGGTAGAGGTGGTGCCAACTGTGGCATTTGTTCGCTACGATGCGGAGGGCAGAAGGGAGGCAAACCGAGACTATCGTTGGAATATTGATCGTCTTACTGAACTTCTAGTTGAAGAATTGCCCAAAGGACCTAATATTGCCTTCGCTCGCCTTGCAAGCGTTCGGAATTTCCAAAAAAAAGTAGCGACTAATATCATTAATGTCTGTAGTGTCGTCTGTGGTGCGATCGCGGCTTCACCGATTCCTTGTGACGATTTACCAGTCTTGACGACAATTCAGATGGCTATGGTTGCTGCGATCGCATACATTTCAGGACGCGAGCTGTCATTTCAAACCGTGACCGAGTTTATGGCAGCACTTGGCATTAACGTTGGAAGTGCTTTTGTGCTACGTGAAGTTGCCAGAAGTTTGGTGAAACTCATCCCTGGTTTTGGAAGTGTCGTTTCTGTTGGAGTTGCTAGTGCGGGTACTCAAGCAATTGGTCAAGCTGCCGTCGCTTATTTTATTGACGATATTCCGACGAAATTAACGTCAACAACAATTGACGTTATTCCGATGAAATTAACCTCAACAACCAATGAAACTACTCTGAAAATTATTCCGATTTCGTAGAGTGTGATTCGAGTCTATTTGGGAGAAGGGGAAACCGGAGTCTCTTTCTCCTCTGCCCTGGGGTTGGGGTTACCTCTATTTATACCCTAAGGGCAATAAATATTTCATACTAATTTCATTATGATAGGGAAAGATTGGTTATCAAGTAACTGGCAAATCGAAATTGGTTTAGGATAGTTGTATGGGACACCTTTTTTCTTCTGTTTTACTTGCGTTATCATCTAATGTTGATGCCTTTGCTGTAGGTATTGCCTATGGTGTAAAGAAAGTAAGAATAGCCATACTTGCTAACTTACTTATTGCCTTGGTTTCTGGTGTAGGTACACTTGTTTCTATGAAAGCGGGAGAAATTGTTAGTAAATTTTTGCCTGAAGCCCTAGCTAATGCGCTGGGAAGTGGTGTACTTGTAGCTATCGGGATTTGGAGTATATGGGAGGCATTAAGGAAACAGAAAGAAGAAAGAAGAAAAAAATCCGAATCTTCTGGCGATCAACTTGATTTTAACACCTACATTAGAAAGCCTGAAATAGTAGATGTAGATAACTCTCGTAGAGTTGAACTTAAAGAAGCGTGGGCTTTAGCATTTGCTTTAACGATAAATAATCTAGGTAACGGTTTAGGAGCAGGAATTTCTGGCTTAAATATAGCTCTGACGACTGGTTTAACTTTTATATCCAGTTTGTTAGCAATTAGCGGAGGATATTTTTTAGGCGCTACATTCACAGCCAACCTCTCTGGAAGTGTGCCTGGAATCATATCGGGAGTTCTTATAATTGCTTTAGGGATTTATGAATATTTCCAGAGTTAAATTTTCCAGGAGTGATTAGGTGTGAGCCAGTTTTACTCCATTAGGAAGAAGCGCTCACCTTTCCAACTGTCTAAAGTGAGTTCAATAAGAGCAGGTTTTTACTGCTATCCAACAGGCATCTTTGGCAGATATTCCCATATTACCGAATAGCTCTCACCCGGTTTCAGCTACTAAGGAATATGCATTACTGGTACGTGGCAATTACTCCCCCTTCAACCAATGAATTACCAGGTCGTTCACACTACTGCGGGGCGCTGCCGTATCCGTGTCCCCCAAGTTGCAAGTGATTCAGTATATGCTGTCAAACTCAAGTGGTTAGTTGAGTCGCTTGATTTTGTTAGCAGTGTTCGCATCAATCCCGCTACCAGTTCGCTGATTGTCAGCTTTGACACCAGTGTGGTTTCAACTACCGCAGCACAGGCAGAGATTTTTACTTGTATCCAACAGGCAAATATTGCCGAAATCCCCCTAAAACTCACACCAACAGAGCACGAAGTAGAGCCACAAGTCAACGCTTGGGAACGCTTAGGTCTGCCTGTGATTAGTCTGGCTGTAGCAATACTTGCTGGTCCGCTTGAGCTGTCAATTCCATTCCTAGTGGTTGGCGGATTGATTGCTGGTGCAGGCGTGCCGATTTTCAGTCGCGCGATCGCTGGTATGGTTGACGAGCGCAAATTCAAGGTCGATTTGCTCGACTCACTGTGGATTACCCTGCAAACCCTACAAGGGCAATATGTGGCCCCGGCGCTGATGATCGGCCTAATGGAGACGAGCGCCACCATGCGTGACCTGAGAGCGGGCGTGGCACGTCAGACTATAGACCAGCTGGATTATTTGCCAGACCGCTATGCCTGGGTTGAACAAGATGGGTCCCAACAGCGACTGCCGGTTGCCTACACCGAAGTAGGAGACAAGGTGGAGGAAGTTGCGGACCGACTGATTGTGCCAACCCTGTTGCTGAGCGGTAGCATTTTCGCTGTGACTGGCAACATCTTCCCAGCGCTGGCACCGCTCCAGCTTGATTTCGGCACTGGCATTGGGATTGCTGTACCGACTACGATTCTCGCCGCCTTGACGTATGCTGCTCGTAATGGTGTGTACATCCGTAATGGTAGGGCTCTAGAAGTTCTAGCCCAGATTGACACTGTCGTTTTTGGCTTGACTGGTACTCTCACTTCGGCGATCGCCACTAGTGTGAGCGGCACTCTCACGGCTCAGGATATAAAAACCTACCTGATTTCTGCTGGTAACCAGCAAGTGCTCAATGATGTAGTTCGTGGGCTACACGACGATGGTAAGACTGTGGCATATGTAGGGGATGGGCTGAGTGACACTCCGGTTGCCTGTGAGCAAGATGTCTATGTCTGCTTGGGTCAGGAAACTGACATTGAAAGGGTTTCAGCCGATGTAGTCCTGCTCGGCAATGATTTGAAGCAGTTGATTCAGGCGATCGCCATTGCTAAACAAGCAATGGCGATTGTTTATCAAAACATAGCGCTCGTGGCTGTGCCCAATATCAGTGTTGTCATAGCAGGGATGTTCTTTGGTTTACACCCACTTGGGGCAGTAATTATTAATAACTGTGCAGCACTGATGGCGGAATTGAATGGCTGGCGTCCGCTTTTAGGTCCTGGTAACCCGGCACCGAAGGCACTAAGTCCTGGGAAAGAGCCTCAGAAAAAACTTGCTCAGTTTGACAGTTTGGATGTATTTTTTGAAACTCCCATGACGACGTGACCATCTAGAGTAGGCAGTAAACAAAAACTGATAACTACCCAGTCATCAGTCTTTGTTTAGACTACTGTTTTTCAGGGACTACCGGCTCAGTTGATCGGCACCTGATGGGGGGTTCTATCGGGAGCTTTAGAAGCGGCAGCCGCTCGCTCAGCACTAGCCTCAGCAACCAAATCCTGAAAGGACTCTCCTGCTTCAGCAACAAAGGTTTGCGTCTTGTCGAGGACATCCATGCCCCAAATTAAGCCAGCCTTTGTTAGGTTTTTACTTGATTCTGATAGAGACTCACCCACGGCAGTGTCTTTTCCCGCCACAGTACCCACGACACCAATCACAGGTGCAAGAACCAATGCTCCAACGCCAACCGCTAATGCAGTGAGCGGCTCAAGTCCGAAAAATAAAACTTCAAAAATTTCCATGTGTACTCAATCTCCAAAACCACCTAAGAAGAAAGTATTCGCGTAATCACAATATGAGCAAACCGCTTATTGTTCACACCGCCTCAAACACACCTTTGAAGCAGAAAAAAGCCACGATGAGGAAAGGGGTTCCAGGGAGTACAGGGAGGATAACGCCCACAATACCAATGACTAAGCTTACCGTTCCTACGGCTAATAGTACAGCCTTTTTAATCAGGTTCAACAAATCCATATATTGCTCATCCAGTCACGCATATTTAACTGTTAATTATAGATGGCAGGATGCCGCTGTGTAAAGGCATAGTCTATGCTGGTTCAAAATATCTACTCTTTTTTGTATCTAAAGTTAGATTTAACTGCTACCACTTTTACCTATGATTGCAACAGCGAACAGCTAAATATAAATTTGCTCTTATACCATCTTGAAGTTGATCGTCTTACTGTATTCCAAGTCTGATATATGTCTACAATGCAAAATACGCAGGTCGTTAGTACTGGAGTTTAGACTAAAAGCGATCAGAACAGAATGCTGGCAAAATTACGGG
>CAXUIG010000035.1:0-37330 GCA_964250845.1 uncultured bacterium
AGAACCGGGGGTCAATTCCACAGCGACCACTTCCCCCCCCTGAACGCTTACAATGTTACACGGCCTATAAATGACAATCTTATGCTCGATGCTGAGACTTTCCCTACATCTTGCAAAGAGTTTTTAGAAATCTTAGACGCTCTAAAACATAAGGAGCGTCCAGAAGACGCAAAAAGGGAAATTATCCCTAGATTTATATATACCATTCAACAGTCCATAGGCGCAATGCTCGATGCGCTGCCAGCCGGGGCAAGCAACCAAGCTCGCAAAATAAACGGTGATCTTTTCGAGCGTCTTATCAAACTGCTTATTTGCTCATTGGGTATCGACTGCACATCAGGCATCGTAAAAGTTCCGGTTAAAGATGATGATGGCATAGAGCTTTTTAGGTCAAGC
The DNA here is from genome assembly GCA_964250845.1 of uncultured bacterium. Taxonomy (GTDB): domain Bacteria; phylum Cyanobacteriota; class Cyanobacteriia; order Cyanobacteriales; family Chroococcidiopsidaceae; genus CAXUIG01. The sequence continues at coordinate 397 of CAXUIG010000035.1, forward strand.
TATCAGCACGATTTGCTTATTAATGAGCATGGCGAATTGAAAATTATTGGTTCTGTTAAAACGTCAAGCAAGGATAGAATTGATAAAATATTCTTAGATAAATTTCTATACAATAAGTTGACGGATACCTCAGTTCCACACATAGCTATTTTTCTAAATGATGTGCAGCGGGCACAGAAGAGAAACAAACAAACCTGCATTCCTGCTTATGGTATTAATGCAACCTTTCTACCCGGTCATTTCAAGGCTTTCACTATTAAACTGAATCCCTTAGATGGAGTGTACTATTGCGACATACGACCTTCAATGCGCGTAGACGATTTATTAAAAAGACATATTCAGACCATTGACCATTTTTTTTATAATGACCTTTGGGAATTATTAAATAGAAAGGGGCAATCGCTCGCGGAAGTTGAAATTAAAGAAGGTGAGTTCCCGGAAGGAAAGGGTAACAATCCGGCTTCGAGGGAGGTTACAACATGAATGACACCAATTTTAACTTAAGCTTTGAAAGCTCGGCAGTCGATAATTATGCCAAGTATTTATAAATCCTTTTGCGGGTGATACCGTAGGCGCGGGCGAGCGCTGCTTTCTGCCGCGCTGCCCTTTCACAATTTCCTTCCTGGCACCATACCCTCGCTGGCCTTTACTGTATATTTAGGGTCTAAGACTTAAGTATACAAGTGGATAGAAATACAAAATACCACCCTAAATATACATGAAGGGACAGCATTGTCATCTGTTTATTTAGGGTGTAAATGCTGAGATTACATTTAGCTGTAGAGGGCTTTGTGATGGTTCTCATGACAAAACACAATTGGGGAAGAGACTCAATTAGGCTCTCTATAGCTCCCCGTTGCTACTTTCAGCTTACCAAGGGCTAATACCACTGATTTTCAAGATGTCACTGAGGGTAGCACAGTAATTCGGTAATCCAAGGCTTGCTGGATTGACTGGGTTGTCGTAAGAGAAATGCCGGTAGCGCAGGGAAAACCTATCCCAATCAGCCATCTGAATTCGGAACAAAACTATCAACAAATTAGCTAACGACAGATACAGGGGGATGCGAAAGTAAATCTTTTTGTCCAAATAGGCGCAGATCTCTTTGATCGCTTGGTTCACTGTCAACCGCTCTTGACCTAAAACGAACTGGCGCGGCTCGTTACCCTGTGTCGGATTGTTAATCAAATATAGCACCACTTGGGCAATGTCTCGCCCATGGATGAAGTGGAAACTACCGTCTGCTTTGAAACAGCGAATTAGATCCATCCATTTCACCACTTCTGGTAAGCCAGAGGAAATATGGGAATAGGGTTTTTTGGCATCCCCTCCCAGCACTAGGGTGGGAAAGAGAATGCTTATTTGGGGGGCGATCGCTAATTTCGATAACTGGCTCAAGCAGTCGTACTTGGAACGGATGTAGTCGGTGCCGATAACGCCAGCTTCCTTAAGTAATTGGTTGTTGCGATCCAGGATGCTAGCGGTGGAAAAGTAAATTACCTGCTGACAAACAGCTGGATCAAGCAGGTTTAGCAATTCGATTGTCTTGATCACATTGGTCTCAAACACATCGTCACCGCCCCAAGCCGTGGCGGTTAACACGGCGGTATCTATTGTTCTTAGCAAGTCAGCAAAGCGCCCAATTTCTCGCATCTCACCCTGCAAGACGGTGATCCCAGGGCGAGATTGAGTATCCACTTGCAGTTTATTGGGGTTCCTGACCAGCAAATACAGCTCGTGTTCAGTTTCCTGAATCAATGCTTCGGTCACATAGTGACCAATGCAGCCACTCGCACCAGTCACTAAGATCCGTTTCATCACTCAGCACTCACTCGCTTGAGCTGCTTCGCCGTCTCAAAGAAAAAGGCGACGTTTTCTTCTGGGGTGCCTTGTAAAACGCCGTGACCCAGATTCAGTATATGACCTCGGTTGCCAGCTTTGCGAACGGTGTCGAGGATGCGATCGCGGATGAACTCTTTAGAACCAAACAAAACGCAGGGGTCAAGATTTCCCTGCACCCCAATTTTCTCACCTAAACGTTGCCGCGCTTGTGCCATGTCTACTGTCCAGTCCACACTCACAATGTCTACACCAGACTTTGACATCAGCTCTAGTATCCCAGCGCTGCCGTTAATATAAAGGATCAGGGGCGTATCCGGGTGCGTCGCTTTCACCTGTTCCACTACCCGTTGCTGGTAGGGCAAAGCAAATGTCTCAAAGTCTTGGGGACTGAGTTGCCCAGCCCAGGAGTCAAACATTTGGACGACTTGAGCACCAGAGTCAATTTGGTAGCGGACGTAGAGAGCGATCGCGTCTGCCAGTTTGCCTAAAAATTGATGTAGCATAGCTGGCTGTGAGAAAGCCATGCTCTTAATGATGGTGTAGTCTTTGGAGCTTTTGCCTTCAATCGCGTAAGCTGCCAGCGTCCAGGGCGCACCGACAAAACCTAGTACGGCAGCGCGATCGCCTACTTCCTGCCGCAATGCTTGCAAAATCTCTCGAATAAAGGGCAGTGATTCTTCTGGCTCCAGGGGATGCAGTTGGTTAATCTGTTCCAGGGTGCGGATGGGCGGATCAATTATCGGTCCCCGGTTTTCAATGATATCAAAGGGAATTCCAATTCCCGGCAGCGGCGTTAAAATATCTGAAAACATAATTACCCCATCGGGAGCGAAGGCACGAAAGGGTTGCAGCGAAATTTCGATGGCGAGTTCTGCTTTTTCCGAGCGATCGCGAAAAGAAGGATATTTATCCCGTAGTTCCCGATAAGCTTTCATATAGCGACCTGCCTGCCGCATCATCCACACTGGGGGACGGTCTAATACTTCACCACGAGCTGCCCGTAGCAGATAGGGAACTTGGGTTGAAACGGTCATTTAACTCTTCACCTTAACTTTCTTTTTTAAAATCATTTTTTAGCTTATCATCTTAGTATTGCCCATTTTTGCCAACTGAAAGCTTAAGATACCCCCATCAGCGTCCAACTGTGCTGGTAATCCTACTGGTAGGGCGGCATTGGGGCCGTCGTGACCGAAGGGGAGGTTGGAGACAATGGGAATGCCCAAATTACCTAGGCGATCGCGTAGCACTTCCTCAATCGTAAAGCTAGGAATGTTTGACGGCGCTAGGCAGCGGCTAAACCGCCCCAGTGCAATGCCTCTAACTTTTGACAACGCACCACTTGAGCGCCACTGAGTCAGCAACCGATCAATGCGATAAGGAGCCTCCGTCACATCCTCCAAGGCAAGAATGACGCCATCAAGCTGGGGTTGGACTGGGGTGCCGAGTAGATGGGTGGCAACGGTGAGATTGGCTGGTAGCAGAATGCCGGTGGCGATGCCGCCCCCCCAGCCCGTACCATTAAGGGGGGCTAAAGTCCGACCCTCCACACAGTCGAACAATCGCTGAATTGACCAATCCGGCTCAGCTGCAAGCGTGGTCATTACCGGCCCGTGGACGCCTGAAATACCCACCAGGCTTAGACTCCAGAGCAGCGCAGTAATGTCAGAAAACCCAATTAGCCACTTTGAGCAGTCTGGGGGCCAAACCCAGTCTTCCAGGATTCTGGCGCTGCCATAACCGCCTCTGGCACACAGGATACCACGACAAACTGGGTCTTTCCAAGCGCTGAGCAGCTGGTGGCGGCGATCGCCGTCTTTTCCAGCCAGATAGCCCCAGTGAGCATCAACACCAGACTCACTGAGTTCTACTTGATAGCCGCGCGATCGCCAAATTTCCACACCCGCCCCGAAGGCTTCAACTTCTCGCAAGGCACCACTGGGTGCTATCACCCGCACCATATCACCAGGTTTTAAAGCGGGTGGTGCGCGGTGTATGCTCACTTCAAAGGACACGGTAGGGAATAACTACATTCAGCTACTCTGATGATAATCACGGTGCTCGGCACTTTGGAGTTGTACTGTACTATGTTTGCGACCATAGGTGAAGTAAATTATTAAGCCAATCGCCAGCCACACAAACAATCGCAGCCAGGTATCACCAGGGAGAGCAAGCATCTGCACCAGACATATTACTGCGCCCAAAATCGGCACTAAGGGAACCAGTGGTGTTTTGAACGGTCGATGTAAATCAGGTCTAGTTCGACGCAAAACCGGCACGGCAGTACAAACAATCACAAACGCCAGTAAGGTGCCGATAGACACTAACTCTCCCAGTATACCAATGGGTAATATGCCTGCCAAGATCATTGCTGCGATGCCCGAAACAATAGTAGTCGCGGCGGGCGTTTTAAACCTAGGATGGAGGGCAGCAAATCTCGGTGGCAACAATCCATCTTTTGCCATCGAGTAAAAGATTCTGGGTTGAGCCAGCAGCATCACTAAAACCACCGAACTCAAGCCTGCGATCGCGCCAATTTTAACTAAAGGTCGCAGCCAGTGCAGCCCCGCCCCAGCTGCATCGACCCCCACACCAATCGGATCGGCGACATTCAGTTGTTGATACGGCACAATCCCAGTCAGCACTAATGACACAGCGATATAAAGCACTGTGGAAACTACGAGCGAGCCGAGAATGCCAATTGGCATATCTTTCTGGGGATTGCGTGCTTCTTGAGCAGCGGTCGAAACTGCATCAAAGCCAATATAGGAGAAAAAGATCACACCTGCACCCCGCAAAATCCCGCTCCAGCCGTAATGTCCGAATCCCTTATTTTCAGGAATAAATGGCGTTAAGTTTTGGATATTGATGTGAGAAAGGCCAAAACCGATAAACAGGAAAATTACACAAAGTTTAACGAGAACTATAATATTGTTAAACTTAGCTGATTCGCGAATACCCAAAACCAGAAGCGCCGATACCATCGCTACAATGAACATCGCGGGGAGATTCAGCGGTGCCTTCGATAGCTGTGGGGGAATCGTGATGCCAAAATCTTTTAAGAAGCTGACGACATAGCCAGACCAGCCCACTGCCACCGTCGAAGCGCCGAAAAGGTATTCTAAAATTAAGTCCCAGCCGATAATCCACGCCACAATCTCACCCAGCGTGGCATAAGCATAAGTATACGCGCTGCCTGCCATCGGAATCATCGCCGCAAACTCGGCATAGCACAGTCCCGCAAAGCTACAGCCGATGCCGGATATTACAAACGAAAGAGCAATAGACGGTCCAGCATACTGAGCCGCCGCCTGTCCAGTCAGGACGAAAATACCAGCACCAATAATGCCTCCAATACCCAGAGCGGCTAGATTTGCTGCACCGAGCGTTCGGTGCATCCCTTTGTCATCCTCAGTAGATGAATCTTGCATCAAGCCGTCTACTGATTTTTTGGCAAATAATCCAGAAGTCATTCAGCCTCCAGGCGGCGTTTGCAGTTGTGTTGCTAAAGTTTGTCACGGGAACTGCGTTTAGTTGGTAGCTTCTGATGCAACAACACCTCGGTCATAAGTCATAAGCGCTATTTTCCAATTTTGCTGGGTAACTGGAGGGTAAATGTAGTCCATCCCCTGGAGCTTTCAACCTGGATGCTTCCGTGCAGTTGCTCGGCTAGCCTTTGCACCAGAGCTAGCCCTAACCCAGTCCCACCTTGTTTCCAGGGATCAGCCTGGGGGATACGATACAGCTTCTTAAAGATGCGTGGCAACTCCTCAGAAGGGATCTCTGCTTGATTACTAAGGGTAAAAGTAGTCACTGGAGTTGAGCCTAGTGACGAAGCTGCCTTTGGGTTCCCGACCCCATTTAATGACTCAGGGTCTTGACGGACGCTGAGGACAATTTCACCACCAGAAATAGTGTATTTATAAGCATTGTTGAGGAGTTCTGTCAAGACCCTTTGTAAGCTAGGGCGGTCTGAAACCATTGGCAGAAGCATGGAAGGAAGATCAACGCGCAGTCGCTGCTGGCGTTGCTCGGTTCGTAACTGAAACGGTTCGATAATACTGGGTAACCAGTCCTGGAGGCTTACGGTTTCGAGCGAGAGCGAATAAGACCCAGCTTCCAACTGCTGTAAGTCCAGGAGAGTGTTGATCAGTTCAACCTCTCGGTCACACTCTACTTGTAGAATATGCAGATAGCGCTCCCGCTGTTCTGGTGAGCGAGAATTTTGCAGCATATGAATTGCCAACTTCATATTGGTCATAGGCGTGCGCAGTTCGTGGGAAACCGTACTCAAGAAGTCATCTTTGAGTTGATTGAGTTTTTGAACTTCCTCCACTTGTGCAGTAGCTAACCGATAGAGGTACCCTTGCCGAACGGCGATCGCACACTGATTCGCTACTTGCTGCGCCAATCGAATCTCTAATTCATTAAAGGCATAGTTTTTGTGATTGATTAACCACAGATCACCCACCACCCCTTTGTCATTCATAATCGGACAAGCTAGCATCGCCACTTGAGGGCGTTCAGGGCTGGGAAAGATTGAACAAAATTGACAATACTGACCTTGCAGAAGCTGATGGTAAATCTCCGGCAAATCTGCCATTTGCACGGCTCGACCCTGAGACGCCGGTATGTTTGTTACGTACTCGTAGCAGATAGTGGAAGTGGCATCTGCGAAGTTGTACCAACCGACATTACAGCCATCAAGATCGAGTACGAGGGCCAATTCCTGCACAGCGGTTTGCAAAATCTGGCTTTCATCGAGACTGTCACGAACTTTGTCAGTGATGCGTTTGAGCATTGCTTCAAAGTCGAGCGCCTGTTGAAACGTTAGGATTGTACCTACATGGGTCATGGCAACAGTCTCCATAACGCCTCCTTTAAGTGGGATTTGGAGCGCACTACCGGATGTTGAAAAGGAATACGTGCATTTAACCACAAAGATTTGTTTACTATAGCTATAAAATCCGGTTTTTTAAGTCATAAAAAGTCTGATAAAGTTATACTTAGATAAAACACAACTTTTGCAGCTCTTTTAAACATTCACGCTCTGCAGAAGCTCGGTTCCGTTGCCAAAACTTTTTGAGGTAGTCAACCGGCCAATTCGTCTTCAATGGCTTGCCTTAAATCATTGAGAATCACTGGCTTGACAAAGTAACGACGTGCCCCCAAACTAAGAGCGCGTTGCCGGTCTGAGCTGAAAGCTAACGCGGAAACGATAATCACAGGGATGTATTGCCAGTCAGTTCCTCGTTGGATTTGTTCGAGTAGGGTATAGCCATCGATATCTCGCAACCTCAAGTCTAGTAAAATCAGGTGCGGCTCGAAGTCAGCCAACGCCGAAAAAAAGCCTTCGCCACCAGCCAGACTGCGAACTTGGTATTCAAAAACAACTAGATAGTCTTCCAACAACTGCCGATTCATGTCGTTATCCTCAACGATCAAGATTCGCCTGGAGGCTGCACGCGGGTACGCCGTTATACTTTCTTGAGCACTGCTCACAACTTTGTTTTGTCAGAGAAAGGAATATGACTGAACATCGATAGGACTACTGTTTTTGGTACAAAACCGCCACCTGAATCAAACCACAAGTATTTTCGGCTAAATAGCTAAAAAACGTCTGACTTATAGTAATAAAAAGTCAGATGACTTCAATCACATTCACAAACACGGAGTCATCTTCATGCCGCTTTCCCCTGCATATACCCAGAAGCCTTGGGCAGAAACCTACAGCGAAATTATTGATGTTCGTTCCCCCAGCGAATTTGCTCAAGACCACATCCCCGGAGCGATAAATTTGCCGGTGCTAGATGATGCCGAACGCGCTGAGGTAGGGACAATATATAAACAAGTCTGCCCCTTCACTGCTCGGAAAACCGGCGCTGCCCTGGTTACCAAGAACATTTCCCAGCATTTAATTGAACACTTTGCCTCAAAAGACAAGAACTACCGCCCTCTAGTCTATTGCTGGCGGGGTGGACAACGCTCTAATAGTATGGCTGTGGTGCTGACGCAGATCGGTTGGCAGGTCACAGTCCTTCAGGGCGGCTACAAAACTTACAGAGCTTATGTGCGCGATCAGCTGCAACAACTGCCAGAACAATTTACCTATCAGCTGTTATCTGGTCTCACCGGGAGCGGCAAGACGTATATCTTACGCCAGTTGAGTCAGCGGGGAGTCCAAGTCCTTGACCTGGAAGGTTTGGCTAACCATCGCGGTTCTTTACTCGGTGAAGCATGGGAGGGGAAACCTTCGCCCCAGCCAGAGCAAAAGTATTTTGAATCGCTACTGCTGCACCAGATGCAAAGCTTTGACTGCAATGCGCCGGTGTGGGTGGAAGCGGAAAGCAACAAAATTGGGCAAGTCTATTTGCCCCAGTCTCTCTGGCAGAAGATAAAACAGGCTAGCTGTGTAGAGATTCAATTACCCTATTCTGCTAGAGTCCAGCTACTCTTGCAGCAATATCCCCACCTAATCACCCATCCCGATGTTTTAAAAGCAAAGCTCCAAGCACTCAAATCTCGCTATGGGCGGCAGAAATTAAATCAGTGGTATCAACTGATTGATACTGGGCAGTGGGAAAATCTGGTAAAAGACCTGCTGGAGTCGCACTACGACCCCACCTATACCCAGTCAATGCGTCGGGACTTCAAAAGCGTAGCTGATGTGCTTTCTATACCAGATTTATCTACTCGCAGTATTGATAGGTTGTTAGATTCTTTATTACCTGATTTGAAATGAGACGTCACCATTGGCAAACGACTCCGGTGCTGTCCAACCGTTAGAATCAACTTCTAGTTATAGCGATTTTCATTTGAGTGAGATACATCTGACGTGCGCATATGTGTTAGTGTAGTTATGTACAAATCCCTATTAGGGATTGAAATATGAAGATTTCTCAACCTCATGCATGGCCCCTCACGGTGGAGGAGGCGATCGCAATCCAACAACACCTCAGCGCCGAGGTAATTACCGAGGACCAGCTCCAACCAGTGCAGTATGTGGCTGGGGTTGATATGGGCTTTGAATCCGCCGGTACCATCAGCCGTGCCGCAGTGGCGGTGCTGAGTTTTCCAGATTTACAACTGCAAGAGAAAGCGATCGCTCGGCGCCCCACCTCTTTTCCCTATATACCAGGGTTCCTGTCGTTTCGGGAAATCCCAGCTGTACTAGACGCACTCTTAAAAATTAGTACTATACCAGACTTGATATTATGTGATGGTCAGGGTATCGCCCATCCCCGTCGGTTTGGCATCGCTTGCCATCTGGGGCTAATTGTGGATATACCAACAATCGGTGTAGCCAAGTCGTTGCTGATTGGTCAGCATGAGGAAGTGCCTTCGTCACGAGGCAGCTGGCGACCGTTGCGGCATCGGGGTGACACGATTGGGGCGGTGCTACGGACGCGCACTGGTACAAAACCCCTCTATGTCTCCAGTGGTCATCGGGTGAGTCTACCAACCGCAATTGAGTATGTGTTGCGCTGTACGCCGAAATACAGGTTACCAGAAACAACGCGGATTGCGGATAAACTGGCTTCTGGACCCAAAACCTAGAAGCCTATTGACTCTTCATCAAGATCAATATAAAGTTAATCGTTAAGTGGGTAGCCTAATTCAATCCAGGCTGGGCATCTATTGACTGCTCCACCTGGGTTTGGAACGGAGGAACCAAAAATTGGGGCGAATCTCGGTTCGAGAGAGACACCTTCCAGTCTTAGCCCGTCAGCTAACTCCGTAGGCATTGGAAGGAGCACCAAGGACAAAAGCTGTTGATAGCAGTTGTCACTGGGGTCTCCTTGCTGATGTCACTGTCAACCATAAAAATGGTGGCTATCGGTTTTTGACCCACCTCTTGGCCGTTGAGTATAAAAGAGGATACAACTGTGAATATCAAAGCAATGTTAGTGCGCCTTCAAAGTGCACTAGACCGGAATGATTTATCTGAAAAGATGGTGTTGCTGCCAGGTCTAGGTTCAACACCTTCTGCCGAGACGAACTCGAAAGAAACAATCAAATTAGTAGTTGGCTATAACAGCTCTCCTAACAGCCACACGGCTCTGGATTTTACACTGTGGATTGCTCATCAGACTCGGCTGGTGACTCGCAAGCAGGTAATTGTCCAAGTCGTATATGTTGTAGATAACAACACAACTGATTTATTTGCTGAAGCAGACCGGATCTTCCAGCAAGCTCAGTATCTCGCTGACGAGTGGGGAGGAAACCTCAAAACTTATGTCAGTTGTGGTTCCGTTGCTAGTGAACTGAGAAAAGTTGTTGAAGTAGAAGCTGCAGCTCTGCTGTTTTTAGGTTGTAGCTCTGTTAATCATGAAGTTGTCCAGGAACTAGGTTCTGATTTTCCTTGCCCGGTGCTGGGCCTTCCCAACACCCTGACTGGAAAACAGATAACAGAAAGGACAAAAGAATTGAGCGCGTAATCGGCGTCGTAACTAAGATCAGCATTCATAAGCGCATTGTCAACAACCGAGGAAGTTATGCAAACAGTCATTCTCGTTCTCATTGAAGTGCTGATTGTCATTGGACTTTCGAGACTCGTGGGGCTGGGATTCCGGTGGATAAAACAACCGCTGGTGATTGGCGAGATTGTGGCTGGGATTATGCTGGGACCGTCTTTGTTCGGTTGGCTTGCCCCCGAACAAGCAGCTGCCCTGTTCCCAGCTACGGCTGTTCCCTTCCTGAATGTGCTGTCTCAGGTGGGGCTGATATTTTTCATGTTTCTGATTGGGCTGGAACTCAATCCGAAATACCTCAGCGGTAAGTTGGAGGTAGCAGTTTTAGTTTCCCACGTCAGTATTTTGGTTCCCTTTTCAATGGGAACGCTACTAGCCTTGCTACTTTATCCGATTGTTTCTAATGCCAGTGTCTCATTTACTGCCTTTGCCCTGTTTTTAGGGGCGGCGATGTCGATTACGGCGTTTCCGGTATTGGCTCGGATTATTACTGAGAACAACTTGCAAGGAACGCGATTAGGGACATTGGCGCTGACGTGTGCGGCAGTGGATGATGTTACGGCTTGGTGTGTGTTGGCGGTGGCGATCGCAGTGGCTAAAACCAACACCATGAGCGGAGCACTGCCAACGATTATCTATGCCGGGCTATACATTGCGTTCATGGTAACGCTGGGGCGTTGGTTCCTGCAAAGAGTTGCCACCCTCTACGAGCGCACCGGGCGCCTCACCCAGTTCGTACTCGCTGGGATTTACATGGGCGTCGTAATTTCTGCCCTAATCACTGAGACAATCGGGATTCACCTGATCTTTGGGGCGTTCTTACTGGGAGCGGTGATGCCAAAGAATGCCGGTCTAGTGCGGGAGTTGGCTGAGAAAACCGAGGACTTTGTTCTCACTTTTCTACTGCCAGTCTTTTTTGCTTACAGTGGTTTGAAGACGCAAATTGGCTTGATCAACCGGCCAGAATTATGGCTACTCTGTGCAGTGGTTGTGGCAGTGGCAATCAGTGGCAAGTACATTGGCACCTATATAGCAGCTCGCGTCAGTGGGATCGAGAAGCGGGAAGCCTCGGCACTGGGTTGGTTGATGAATACCCGTGGCTTGACTGAGCTGATTGTCCTCAACATTGGCTTAGAGCTGAAAGTGATCTCACCGTTGCTGTTCACCATGTTGGTGATTATGGCGCTGGTGACGACATTTATGACCTCGCCCCTGCTGGAGTGGACTTATCCGAAAAGGCTGATCAAGCTGGATGTGGTGGAGCCAGAAGCAGATGAGGAAACCAAAGTCGGTGCTGGTGAACCGACTTATCGCATTTTGGTTCCTGTTGCTAATCCCAGTACGCAGAAAGGATTGATGCAATTGGCAGTAGCGATCGCTGGCAGTAGGTGGCAACGCGCCGTGGTTCATCCCCTGAGCCTGATTGAACTGCAAGATGACTATGCCTTTAGAAGTACCCCAGGTGAGGCAGATCGGTTAATCGAAGAGCGGCGGTCTCGCCTCGAAGAATTGATTCAAAGCCTGGAACCTCCACAAAATCGTCAGATGGTGCATCCCATCGTCCGTACAACTAACAATGTCGCACGGGAAACGGCACAGATTGCCACACTTGAACAAGCTAATTTAATTCTGCTGGGATGGCACCGCCCAGCTTTTAGTAGCAACCGGCTGGGTGGGCGGGTAGGTCAAATTCTCAGTACGGCGCGGGTGGATGTAGGTGTGTTTGTAGAGCGGGGAGGGGAGCGTTTAGAGACGTTGTTGATGCCTTACTCTGCCAATATTCATGATGAGTTGGGACTGGAAATCGCCTTAAGACTTCTTGTTAATGACGATAAGCGCCGTCTCACCGTTCTACAGGTTGTTATGACCGCCGAACAAAATCCTAGTGAATTAAACGACGAATTTGGCACGATGATGGAACACTTGCCAACCACTGTGCGCTCGCGCATTGACCTCAAGATTGTCGAAGCAGCAGAGCCAATCGAAGCTGTGGTAGAAGCATCGGCAGGAGTTGACCTCACCATTGCTGGCACCAGCCGCGCTCGGGGAATACAGCGTCAAACGCTAGGGCGATACACAGATCAACTTGCTATTCACTGCCGCTCCTCGCTCCTGATTACTCGCTGCTACAGTCAAGTCACCTCTCACCTTGCCACAGTGCTTGGCGATACCAACCGGGAATCGACTATTGACACCGAAAAGCCTGAAGTCGAGGTCTAATGAGTCACTTTAATTTTAAGTCCTTAGCCTTTTATGGGGGAGCGATCGCAGTGGTCGTGGTTCTGTTTTCAACCGTAACCAGCTACGGGGAAAGCCATATAAAAGCTCCTACTGCGGTTGATGGTCCATATCGCCTCTCATTTGGCCATTTGCCCGATTGTCTCAAATCTAATCCCCTGGTGTTAAATATTCAGCAATCGGGTAGTTACTTGAGCGCGTCTTTGTTGCCGACAAATACTAATAATAACAAGGGGGCAACAGCGGCTAAGGCGAAACCTACCCTGACTGGACGGCTGAGTAGTCAACAGCTGAGTTTGTCTGGTACAGCTCCCTTATTAAGTGTTTGTAATAACGCAGTTTCTCAAGCTGAACCGAGCGGTAGCCCGAAGGATAATCGTCCCAGCCTGGTTAAAATTCTAGGCCAAGTAGAGGGAAAAAACTTAGAAGGTAAGATGAACTTGAGCTCCATTCCAGGCGACATTGGATTTACCGCCCAGCGAGAAGCTCCTGCCCCGTCTGAGAATTCTACCAGCCATTGAAGCGTCTTTAATGGAGAAACTAGAAATTGTCCGTTTGTCCCGGCGGCACAACTGCTCCTGGCTGATTTTGGAAGAAGTTCTTAGCGGCATCGTTCTGATAGATGCAACTAATATCTGGTGAAGACTCAAGGGTGCCAGTAAAGCCAAAGGTATTCATCCGGTTCTTGCATTCCTGCTCCTGCTGCGATGTCAGCAGTTTTCGTTGCTCTAAAATTGCCCAGTTATTGGTACGCAGTACACATCCAGGGCGCATACTGGGCTGAGCAACATAGACGTTGAAGGGATTTAGCGTCACAAACAGGCGGGTGTCCATGACCATAGCGCTGGCTCCATACTGAATACAAAGATCGCGGTTTGGCGCACTGGCGTCAATAGAAACACTGGAGGCGATATTGTTTTGGCTCAACGTCGTTGTAGAGCTAAAGGCAATGCCAATCCCAATTCCCAAAACCAACACCCCTGCTATAAGCGCTATGGAGGCGTAATTGAATGCAGAGAATGGGGATTTAGTATCAGTAGGTTTAGTAGGTTTACGTCTCATTGTAGCTTATTTTACAACACTGGGCGGTGAGTGGTTGCAACTGCTCTCCTTCTACTAGTATGCCGAGTCTTAACTCGAATTGAAGGTTTGAGAAAGGTAAACTAAAAATTAAGAATATATCTGGCGTAGCTTAAACTTGTGAAGTCTGAATCATCAGTACAAGGTAAAACATTTATTGGCTCCCAGTTTCAGACCCTGATGGCAGACAGTCTCACCGTCTTTTGGGGAGAGTGGTTAGATTTGCGTGTACGAATTCTGCCAGTTACAGCCTCTGGGTTGCTGTCTCCGCTGATTTACATTCTGACATTTGGCTTGGGACTGGGAAGCTCACTGCCCAAGCCAGCTGTTGGTAGTAACTACTTAGAGTTTATTTTGCCGGGAATGGTGGCGCTGTCGTCGATGACGATTAGCTTCGGTAGCACGACATTTGCTATTTGCGGCGATCGCCTGTTCACCCTCACCTTTGAGGAAATGCTGCTAGTCCCTGTACATCCCCTAGCTCTACACATTGGCAAATTGCTGGCGGGGGTTGTGCGGGGGTTGATAACTGCGGGATGTGTCATAGTAGTAGCGCTGCTGTGTACCCACAAAGTTTGGAGTTTTCTCAACCCTCTGTTTCTGTTGTTACTGGTGCTCAACTGTGCGGTTTTTTCCGGGTTGGGAGTGATTGTGGGATTGAGTGTGCGATCGCTCGAAGCCGTCGGTCGGTATAACAACTTTGTCATCGTCCCCATGTCTTTCTTGGGAGGCACGTTCTTTAACCCAGCTGCCCTGCCAATTGGTCTCAAGGTAATTGTTTATCTGCTGCCCCTGACTTATACCAGTATCGGACTGCGTGCAGCTGCCTACTTGCCGATGTCACAATTCCCTTGGTACACGGTGCCGGTTTTGCTGGTGATTGCGATCGCGCTGTCCCTAGTCGGTGCTTACCAGTTCGCCCACCAACAGGACTAACCGAGATAGCGCATACTTCTCAAAAGTTTATTTAAGAACCCAAATGACTGATGATTTTGGTCCAGAACCGCACGAGACTGCAGAGCAGGTTGCCGATAGCCTTAAAGAAGTTCAAGAACAACTTTCAGAGGAGCGGGCTAAGGAATCGCAAGATCGCCGGTGGATTAACCAAATCGGTTTATCAACTGGAATTCTCTCGGGGCTAGCTGCGATCGCTTCGATGCAAGCTGGCTACCTGGCTAGTGAGGGAATGTTGGCTCAGATTCGCGCTAACGACCAGTGGGCTTTATACCAGGCAAGATCAAGCAAGCGTCACCAAGATGAGTCAACTGTAGCTATTTTACAAGCTCTGCAAAAGCCTGTTTCTCCTGCAGTAACAGCAGAAATTTCCAAACTCAGCCAACAACAGAAAGATAGTCAAACTGAAGCCCGTAAGTTAGAAACTGAGGCTGGCGTAAATTTGCAACAACACGAATCATTCGCCCATAGTGTAGCTGCCCTGCAAATCGGTATCTCTTTAGGTGCTGTAGCTGCACTGCTACGGCAACGGCGAGTATGGTACTTGGGTTTGGGAATAGCCGCCTTAGGCGTAGGTTTTATAATTTGGGGGGCTTACCCTAGAGTTGATGAATCGAAGGCATCTTTGCCCACGGCTACTTCAGTTGCACAGCGATAAGTTGTGTTGCCTCAACTTTTTAAACCCTAAAACACCCCCTTCTGTTCATAGAGGAGTTCTTCGAGTTGGAACTTAACCGCGCTCAAATATCCTCGGTCATTTAGCACTGAAGGTGACAGTTTGTTTGCTACTATCGCGCTCCTGACCAACCCGGCTGCACTCACCCGCCCATCTTCATAAGCAAACACGAAGGCACCAGCACTGGGAATGCCTTGCTGCTTGAAACTACCTTGATAGGCTAGGCTGACGAGATTAAATGGTGTCAGTTGGTAACTGTTGGTGCTGTGCAGAGTCTCAGAGGTTAGTGCTGTATTCTGAGCACCCGCCACAGGTGCGATCGCTATCGCTAGAAGCAAAACCGATAGGCTACTCGAAATTAGACGTTTCATCGCATCACCTCTAGGGTGAAAAAGTCATTGACATTAAACTAGATTGTTGAAAAATATCGATGCAGATGTAATGTACACTACACATTAAACCTGAACAGCATCACGTCTCCTTCCTGCACCACATACTCTTTACCTTCACTGCGGACTAAACCTTTTTCTTTAGCGCCATTCATCGAGCCCGCCGCTACTAAGTCTTTGTAGGCAACAGTTTCTGCTCGAATAAAGCCGCGCTCAAAATCAGAGTGAATCACACCAGCTGCCTGCGGTGCTAGCATCCCAGCGTGAATTGTCCAGGCGCGGGTTTCCTTGGGACCGGCAGTGAAATAGGTCCGCAAGCCCAAAAGTTCGTAGGTGGCGCGAATCAACGATTTCAAACCGCCTTCTTCCACACCCAGAGATGCTAGGAAATCAGCTCGGTCTTCCTCTGGTAACTCTACCAGTTCTGATTCAACTTGGGCAGAAACAATCACAACTTGAGCCTTTTCCTGAGCCGCGATCGCTCGTACCTGCTCCACCCAGCTGTTTCGCGTTGCCAACTCATCCTCAGACACATTGGCAGCGTAGATAATCGGCTTACTGGTAAGCAGTCCCAGCCCCTTGATCATTTCGGCTTCTTCTGCAGTCAAATTGAGCTGCCGAACGGATTTCCCCTCATTCAAGGCAGCACTCAATTTTTCCAGCAGTGCTAGTTCTATCTGAGCGTCTTTGTTAGCACGAGCTTGTTTACGGGTGCGATCTATACGACGCTCAAGTTGTGCCAAATCCGCTAAACCCAGCTCCAGATTGATAATTTCAATATCTCGCGCTGGGTCAACGGAACCGGCAACGTGGATGATATCATCATTGTCAAAACAGCGCACTACATGGACAATCGCATCAACTTCCCGAATGTGGGACAGAAATTGATTCCCTAATCCCTCGCCCTGGCTCGCACCTTTGACCAAACCGGCAATATCCACAAACTCGACGCGGGTTGGCACAATTTGCGCCGAGTTGTGGATATCAGCCAGAGCCTTTAATCGCTCATCTGGCACCGAGACAACGCCGACATTAGGTTCAATAGTGCAGAAAGGAAAATTGGCAGCCTCAGCCTTAGCATTGGCGACCAGGGCATTGAATAAGGTAGATTTTCCGACGTTGGGAAGTCCGACAATCCCGGCTCTTAGCATTGCAGTTTGAAGGTTAAAGGGTGAGATTTGAGGTTGAAAGGCTCATTTCTACCAGGTTACATGGGTTGAGGAATAGGTTGAGGAATCGGGGCTGGAACAGGCTGCGGAATCGGAGCAGGTACTGGCTCTGGCACCGGACCCGGAATGGGTTCAGGCACCGGAGCAGGTACTGGCTCTGGTACTGGACCTGGGATGGGCTGCGGAATTGGACCAGGCATTGGTCCCGGCAAGGGATTGGGCTGGGTACCTGGAATCTGTGGCTGGGTGGGTTGAGGAATGGGATTTATCATGGCAATCTGATTAGATCATTCGACTTTAACAAGATAAATGTCAAGTGACGCTCAAGACATCTTCCGAAATAACTAACTCATGCAATTTGCCAACCAGTCTCAAGCAAAAACACCCTTACTGGACGCTCTCCGGGAGTGTGCTAACAAGCCTCATGCTCCCTTTTATGCACCAGGACACAAGCGGGGACAGGGAATTCTTCAACAACTGGCTGATTGTCTCGGCTCAGATGTGTTTCGAGCGGATTTGCCAGAGTTGCCGGAGTTGGATAACCTATTTGCCCCGCAGGGAGTCATCCAGGAGGCTCAGCAACTGGCAGCGGCAGCTTTTGGGGCTGAACACACTTGGTTCTTGGTCAATGGTTCCACCTGTGGAGTGGAGGCGGCAATTTTAGCAACCTGTACCCCTGGGGACAAGATTATCATGCCTCGGAATGTGCATCAATCTGCGATCGCTGCCCTTATCCTCTCCGGCGCTTTACCAATTTTCGTGACTCCAGAATACGATCGAGTCCTCGACATTGCCCACAGTATCACCCCTGCTGGTGTGGCAGCTGCACTAGAGCAGCATCCCGACGCCAAGGCGGTGATGATGGTTTACCCAACCTATTATGGCGTGTGTGGTGATGTGGCTGCGATCGCACAACTTGCCCATCAACACAGTATTCCTTTACTGGTAGACGAAGCCCACGGCGCTCATTTTGCCTTTCATCCCGACTTACCCACCCCAGCCCTAGCAGGTGGGGCAGATTTAACCTTACAATCCATCCACAAGGTTTTGGGAGCCATGACCCAGGCGTCCATGCTGCACATCCAGAGTAGCTGGATAGACATTGACCGCTTAACTAAGTCATTGCAGCTGGTGCAGTCTACCAGTCCCAGTTATTTACTCCTAGCTTCCCTGGATGCAGCGCGTCAACAAATGGCAGTGCAAGGAGAACAGCTGATGTCCCGCACCTTGCAGTTGGCTGATGCGGCGAGAACCCGAATCAGCCAGATTCCGGGCTTGTCGGTTTTAGAACCCCCAGGGGCTCCCCACAGTGATACCTTAAAAACACCTGGTTTCATCGCTCTCGACAGAACGCGACTAACTGTGACAGTCTCTGGTTTAGGTTTAACTGGGTTTGAAGCCGATGAAATTCTAGCTCAACACTCCGTACTAGCTGAGCTGCCATCACCTCAGAATCTGACCTTTATTGTCAGTCTAGGAAATACCGCAGCGGATATAGAGCTATTAGTTCAATCTTTTACAAATTTAGCAATTAATTATAGACGATCCCCCTACAATATGCAAGCAGCCGTGGGTGATAAAGTCACCCAGATCACTGATAATGCCGATTTAAGTCTGATTTCTCCCCGTGATGCTTTCTTTTCCCAGACGGAAACGCTACCTGTGGAAAAGAGCTGCGATCGCATCAGTGCGGAGCTAGTCTGTCCCTACCCACCAGGAATCCCAATTTTGATGCCCGGTGAAGTCATAACCCCATCTGCCCTCGAATACCTGCAACAGGTATTAGCAATGGGTGGAGTCATCACTGGTTGTGCTGATGCCAGCCTACGCACGTTAAAGGTGGTAAAAGATTGACCCCACACCCCACACCCCACACCCTACACCCGCGCGCAGCGCATTGACCTCTCTTCTATTGCCCGGTCAATCAAATCCAACCCCTGCTCCATCGTTTCGATCACACTCAACTGCCCCCGCAACTCAGATGCCCTGGTAAAGCCTTTGGCATACCAAGTCATGTGCTTGCGGGCTTGACGGACACCGCGATCGCCCTTATACTCCCACAGCGCCTGGAGATGATCCCTAGCACACTGCAAGCGCTCCACCGGCGTCGGAGAATCCAGTTTCTGCCCAGTCTTGAGGAAGTAGTCAATTTCTCCCACCAAAAATGGATAGCCTAGCGTTCCCCGCGCACACATCACCCCGTCTGCACCTGTCTGCTCCAGACACTTGACTGCTGCCTCAACGGAAGATATATCCCCATTGCCAATAACTGGGATAGAAAGAACTTCCTTAACACGAGCAATCCATTCCCACTTAGCAGGGCCATTGTAGCCTTGGGCGCGGGTGCGACCATGCACCGTAATCATCTGCGCCCCTGCGTCTTCCATGCGCTTGGCAAAGTCCAGAATATTGATTTCCTTATCTGTCCAGCCGATGCGAGTTTTTACCGTAACCGGCACATCCACCGCCTTCACCACGGAGCGCACGATCGCCTCAGCTGTTTCCGGTTCACGCAGCAAGGAAGAGCCACCGCCATTCTTGGTGATCTTGTTGACAGGGCAACCCATGTTGATATCTACCGTATCGGCTCCTTCGGCAACCGCCATTTGAGCCGCTTCTGCCAGAAAATCCGGGCGACAGTCAAACAGCTGAATGCTAATTGGCCTTTCGTTCGCGTCTAGCTCCATGATTTTAGGCAACTCTTTGACGTAGTGCAGCCCAGTCGCATTTACCATCTCGGTGTACATCATCGAGTCGGGGGCATAGCGACGGACTAAGCGGCGAAATACCAAATCCGTAACGCCTGATAGGGGCGATTGCAGAACCCGGCTTTTCACCTCAAAGGAGCCAATCTTGAGTGGTGTCGAAAGTCTGGCTTGCAGACTGGAAGATAGATCAACCATAGGGGCTAGGGAAAGATAGGGGTAATGGGATTAGTTATTTCAAAGACGGCAAACACAACTGTTCAATTACGGTTCGCCCCAATTCCTCAGGTGATTTATTTGCGTACATTAAACAAAGTGAAAGCAATCAGCAGAACGAACGATGGTTGAGCAAGCGTTAGACAATTCCTGAAGGTTAACCGTCCCTTGAGGTTCGGAAAACCACCCTTCATGGAGTCGCTACGTATGCTCAGTATAGATTCAGTACACAAATTTAAACGTATTGAAGCTGGAAAAGCGTTGCTGATTCAACGCAGTTGGTTCAATTTTTAGTTCTCTCTTCCCTCAAAAGTCTTTAGTAGTTATACGGAGCCAGAATCTCCAATGGCAAAAGTAGTTGGAATTGACTTAGGTACGACAAACTCCTGCGTAGCAGTTATGGAAGGTGGTAAACCCACCGTCATTGCCAATGCAGAAGGTTTTCGGACAACGCCTTCAGTCGTTGCCTTTGCCAAAAATGGCGATCGCTTGGTTGGTCAAATTGCCAAACGCCAAGCTGTGATGAACCCCGAAAACACCTTCTACTCGGTCAAACGCTTCATCGGGCGCAAATACGACGAAGTCACTCACGAAGCAACTGAAGTTTCCTATAAAGTCCTGCGGGACAGCAATGGCAACGTCAAGATTGATTGCCCCGTCGCTGGCAAGCAGTTTGCTCCAGAAGAAATTTCCGCTCAAGTGCTCCGCAAGCTAGTGGAAGATGCCAGCAAGTACATCGGTGAACCGGTAACTCAAGCCGTGATCACAGTTCCCGCCTACTTCAACGACTCCCAGCGTCAAGCCACCAAAGACGCCGGTCGCATTGCTGGGGTTGAAGTGCTGCGGATTATCAACGAACCTACAGCTGCTTCTCTAGCGTACGGGTTTGATAAAAAGAGCAACGAAACCATCCTCGTATTTGACCTTGGTGGTGGTACGTTCGACGTGTCTATCCTGGAAGTAGGCGATGGTGTGTTTGAAGTTCTAGCCACCTCTGGAGATACTCACCTGGGTGGTGACGACTTTGACAAGAAAATCGTTGACTACTTAGCCGACCAATTCAGGAAGGCAGAAGGTATCGATCTGCGCAAAGACAGACAAGCCTTGCAACGGCTGACGGAAGCCGCAGAAAAGGCCAAGATTGAATTGTCTAGCGTTACCCAAGCGGAAATCAACCTGCCCTTTATTACCGCAACCCAGGAAGGTCCTAAGCACCTGGATACGACGCTGACACGCACGCAGTTTGAACAACTCTGCTCTGACTTGATTGACCGCTGCCGCATTCCTGTTGAGAACGCTCTGCGCGACGCCAAGTTAGATAAAGCTGCGATTAATGAGGTGGTCTTGGTAGGTGGTTCTACCCGGATTCCAGCAGTGCAAGAAGTGGTCAAGCGGGTGCTGGGTAAAGAGCCAAACCAGAGTGTTAACCCGGATGAAGTCGTAGCAGTGGGTGCAGCGATTCAAGCCGGTGTCCTTTCCGGTGAGGTCACAGGCATCTTGCTCTTAGACGTTTCTCCGCTGTCCTTGGGTGTGGAAACCCTCGGCGGTGTCATGACTAAGATCATCCCCCGCAACACCACGATTCCTACCAAGAAGTCGGAAGTCTTCTCCACTGCTGTTGATGGTCAGAGCAATGTGGAAATCCACGTTCTCCAAGGCGAACGGGAGATGTCAGGTGACAACAAGAGCCTGGGTACCTTCCGCCTAGATGGGATTCCAGCAGCACCGCGCGGCATCCCTCAGATTGAAGTCACTTTCGACATTGACGCCAACGGCATTCTCAATGTCACCGCCAAAGACAAGGGCAGTGGCAAAGAGCAGTCCATCAGCATTACTGGGGCTTCCACCCTGGATAAAACTGAAGTCGAGCGGATGGTCAATCAAGCCGAACAAAATGCGGCAACTGACAAAGAGCGGCGTGAGAAAGTTGACCGCAAGAACCAGGCCGATTCTTTGTCTTACCAAGCGGAAAAGCAGCTTCAAGATTTGGGCGACAAGGTTCCCGCTGCCGATAAAACCAAGGTCGAAGGATTGGTCAAAGACCTGCGGGAAGCTATCTCCAAGGAAGACGATGAGCAGATCAAGAAGCTGATGCCGGAACTGCAACAGGCTCTATTCGCCATCGGCAGCAACCTCTATCAACAAGCTGGTGCTGGTGCGGCTCCTGGTGGCCCGAGCCCCGATGATGGTTCTGGTCCTGGCAGTTCCACTGGTAGTGGTGGCGAGGATGTGATTGACGCTGATTTCACAGAAACCAAGTAGGGTTTTGATGCGTCAGCTAATTTAAAACTATAAGGGTTGATAAGCATTTTTATCAACCCTTGTTTCTTTACGCCAAAGTAAGATGAATTAGAAACATGGCATACCCACAAGCACCTTGGACGCTCCAAGGCTACGCTCTCCAGACTGTGCAGTTGGTAGATATTGACCGAGTGCGTCCACTTATCCCCTCGGAGTTGGAAATTATCTCTGTGTGGCCTGGTAAGACGCTGGGTGGAGTTTATTTGTCCTCTTATCAGTCAGGCTCAGTGCTGGAGTACAACGAGTTGATCGTTATTGCAGCTGGGCTAAGCTATAGGGGCAAATTCGGTGCTTGGGTTTCCCACATTTATGTGGATCATCCAGATTCTGTTGCTGGTGGTCGAGAGATATGGGGACTGCCCAAAGAACTGGCTGATTTTACTTGGGAGAATGGGCGCGTCACTGTACGTCAAGGAAACCGGCTACTGTGCCGTCTCAGCTACAACCGGCAAGGCATCGGGTGGCGACAGCGCGGTAGCGCGTCTAGTTTCAGTACAATAGGTTCTGATTTGCTCTTATTTCCATTTGAATTTGAGTCTCGCTTCGGTCTGGTTGGTTCCAAATTAGAAGTACCAGCAGAAAGCCCTTTCGCCAGTTTAAGCTTAGGCCAGCCTTGGTTAACCATTTCCTGCGACCAGTTGCGTTTGAGTGTTGCTGCTCCAGAAGTGGTGGGCGGTTTAACACCTGCGTGAGAATATTCACCCATTCAACCCGAGCTTCTGGTTTTTTGGGCACCTGATTCACTTCTTTTGCTCGTAGTGGCTCCACCGCCTAAGCTGCGGAAATAAAGACCACCGACAGTAAGTAAAAACACAACATAAGCAACTGCTTGAACGATATAGAGTTTTTCTCTGTACCCAAACAGAGCTTTGAGAACAATGCCAGGGAATCGGTCATCAGGCAGGATGTTGGAGGTATCCAAAACCTTTGGTCCCAATATGCAAGAGGGATCTTTGGTAAACCGTTCGTAATAGAAACAGAGAGATTCAGACTGGCGATCTATCTGTGCCAGGCTGCCAACAGCTTCGTCAAAATGTTTCAACGCGGAAACCACTAACCCAGCCACAATTAGGAGCAATAAAACGCCCATGATTTGGAAAAACAGGCGGATGTTAATCTTGACACCCCACTTAAACAGCAAGACTCCGATGCCTACGGCAGCAGCTAAACCAGCAAGAGCGCCAAAGGCTGGGATTAATCCCTGTTGAAAATTGGCGGCGATAAATAGAACTGTTTCAAAACCTTCTCGCAGGACGGCAATCAGAATTAAAGTGAAGACGCCCCAGCCACCACTAGCGTTATCTTTCAAGGCAGCTGTTACGGAGCCCTCGACTTCAGTTTTTAAAAACCGTGCTTGTTGGGTCATCCAGATTAGCATCCAGCTGAGCATGGCGATCGCAATGACGCTGAACACCCCCTCCAGCAGCGGCTCAATCACGGGTGTATATTGCGGATTAGCTGCGCCTAGTGTTTTAATTATCCAACTGAATAGGACACCCACCAGCGCACTGGCGGCGATTCCCACCCCAACACCGGCATAAACCCATTGGTTTAGCTGGCTCTGCTGAGCTTTTTTAAGGCAAGCCAGAACAATTCCTACAACTAGGGTGGCTTCCACTCCTTCTCGGAGCGTAATCACAAAAGTAGGTAGAGCAGAACTAAAATCCATCAATTTTCTCTCCTAATTCCTATAACGAAGCTTATGTGTTAGAGGTTTTAACCACCTTTTGAGAGTTCTGCTCAATATTCTTAATTAGCTGCGACACTTGCTCAGGGGTTTTCACTGGGGTAGCTGGGGCGGTTGGGGTGGGCCAAGTTTTGCTGAGTTCAGCCATACTTGTTTCCAGCGCTTTGTAAACTTCGGGATTGCCTTTGGTCATTTGGCTAGAGAGCCCTTTGTAGAGTTGGTTGGCGTAGCTGGTAAATCCAAGGGAGTCTTGGTACTCAATCACTGCTGCCACTTTACCATTGGCGATCGCGGAGCGATATTCAGAGTTAGCTGCATCCAGCAACCCATTAACCACCTGTAGCACAAAGTGGGGGGCCTGACGAAGGGATTCTGGCAAAGCCTGGATTGCCGTATCAATATCCTGCATCGAAGCGGTAAAATTCGTAGCAACCTTGGGATTTTGAGGCTGCGATTTGACCAAATCTTGCAAACTCATCAGGTTATCCTTGAATTGTTTGACTTTGCGCTCATTCAGCTGCTCTTCTACATCAACGTAAATCTCTTCGACTGGATGACCAATGTGAGGCTCCGCCTGTTTAGGCTTTTGCAGAGCTAGGAGTTCTTTGGCAACCAGGAGATGCCCTTTCATCAAGCCCAGCTTTGTCATGTAATCAACATCTTTGGCAACACCAGTGAGTACTACATCCTGAACGGTAACTAAGTCTTTAATTTGGTTGAACTGATCCTGAGAGATCACCTTTTTAGAGACCAAATCCTCAGGGCTGCCGTAGGGACGACTAGCTTGAATCTTATTGGACAGGGCTGGAACGCCTAACTTTGCTTCCAATTTATCCAGGTCTGACAGAATTGCGGTGTTGATGTTGATCTTGGCCTTGCCACTAGTTTGATTGGCAACGGTCGTTACTGCCGGACTCGAACCAGCACCAGCCGACTGAGTTAAGTTGTCACCGGGGGTCGGCGTCTGACTGCAGCTGATCGCGACACTCAGCATCGCAGTGGCAATGGCAAGCAACAAGAAACGAAAAATAGACATACTTTCAAGCTTAGGCTAGGGTGGCTTAATCCGCCTACTTTTAAGATTTTTTGGCAACATCTTGGTAGGCTCAATCAGTCGCTAGTCATTGTTTGTTGCAAAGTAATAGCAACTATCCTCGACTGATTACCTCAAACTGACCCATGCAACCGGCTTCGGCGATCGCGTCTTGATGGGGATGGAACATATACTTGCCGGGATAGCGGTAGGAAAATTCCAAGATGTGACGATCAGCCGTGCCCATAGTGATCACGTCTGATTGTTCACTGGGGATCAGACTCATCCCGGTGCGATAGACCCGAAAGAAATTGGCATGGATATGAAACGTCGCTGCCGGATCTAACTCAATCATGTTGAGGACGTACAGCCGAATCAGCTGATTCTGGTAAATAGGGATGGGATGCATCATGTAGTAGTCCGGTTTCCCATTGAAAGCGTAAAATTCATTCCGCTTGTCCTCATTCACGTCATACCCAGCCATAATCAACACCATTTCGTCAGCTGGGGGACGCCCATCTGGTGGATCGATAATGAACATTCCGTACAGCCCCTTGCCAATGTGGCGAGTCACCGGCGCAGTATGGCAGTGGTACAGATGCACGCCAAACGGTTCGGCATCAAATTCATAAATAGCTGCTGCACCTTGGCTGACTGGGCGAACGCCATCCACTTCGGCGGGGTGGATGCCATGAAAATGCAGAGAGTGGGAATGACCCCCCTGGTTGAGGAAAAGGACCCGGACGCGATCGCCTTCTTTTGCCCGTAGTGTCGGCCCCGGTACGCGACCATTAAAGTTCCAGCTGTTGAATGAGACAGCGCTATTGAGCTGAATCGTGGAAGTTCCAGCGACAATCCGAAATTCCCGGATGGTGCGTCCGTTCTCTCGCTTAACGGTGCCATAGTCAAAATCCCGCAGCACTGACATTGGGTTCATGCCAGGGCCAGTTGCCCGATCAAAATTGCTCAGCGGTGGCACTCTAGCTAGTGGCGTTGTTCTTGGCTTCAGGGTTTGGAAGGCGATAGCAGCACCCGTAACACCTGCTCCTGCTAATCCGAGTTTCAGTAACTGGCGACGGCTCCAGGGTTTGTCTTTCCCTGGTATCAGGCGATTTTGCATTTTATGGACAACCGTTGGCGCTTTATTGCGAAATAATTGCAACTAAATCTGTCTAAAAGTATAAGACTCACCCAATTTATTGTCAATCTTTGTCAATAAATCATCCCTGCATACACCGCCTAATCATCTGACAACCGACTTCACCGTCAACTGACATCCTCCCAATCCCCCTGGATGGGATATGCATTAATCCAGCAATAAAATCACTGAGCCTGACAAACTGTTGCAAAATTTTACATAATCTGTTACATTACTTTGTAGTTGATTTAGGATTGTATTCAATGCAAACTCGCCCTACTGATTTACCCCCTGTTGCTAATGCCTACAATGGCAAAGACCGTAATGCGTTTCTGTTTGGCTTCAATCCTCAAGCTGAGCTTTGGAATGGGCGCTTCGCTATGATCGGCTTCCTCGCTTACCTACTTTGGGATCTGGCTGGGTACAGCGTAGTTCGTGACCTGTTCCACCTGATTCCCTAAAACACATTGCCCATTAACGATATTTGGCTGGCAATTTTAGTAAATACCTAAGTTGCCAGCCTCACTTCCTCAGCTGCCACGCCAGCTATTTCTTTCAGGAACTGATTTTCTTTCAGAGTTACAGACGTTATGTTTAATTTTATTAGTCACAAATATAAAAACCGATTATTTCTAAACCTCTGGGATCTCGGCTAATGATATGAAATTCTTCTATCCAGTTGCCTGTGGGGACAAATGCCCTCTCTGGTATGGATAAGCGTTGAGCCACCTGTTTAAAAACAGCATGTTGACTTTTTGTCAAGTAAAATAAAATACATTTTCAAAATTGCCACAAGTATTTTGTGGTTCAGCTGCGTATGTGACAGATTTGGCAGAGTACCAAAAGTGCTTGCCCAGAAGCGGAGCATGGCCATTTATAAAAAAGTGTTGCATAATTGAACCAAGGAAGAGAGATTAATACATCCACAAGAATTGGATGATTACTCATCAATAATCTCTTGTGCGGACATTATTTTTACTACACTTTTGGGCTGCCGTCCGATTCTCTAACAGCAATTATTCCTTTTCAATCATCTCACTAGCACTTAATCCGGATCAAATTAAATGCGACCGGACTTGAGTTCTAAAGTGCAATTCTTACGCCACTAACCCTGCTAGCCATTTTTAGTTGATGTAGACCTATGTTTGAACGCTTCACAGAGAAAGCTATTAAAGTTGTTATGCTGGCTCAAGAAGAAGCTCGCCGCCTGGGTCACAACTTCGTAGGAACAGAGCAAATCCTCCTGGGTCTGCTTAAAGAAGGGACGGGCGTAGCAGCTAAGGTGCTGAAATCTGTGGGTGTTAACCTCATAGATGCCCGGATTGAAGTCGAAAAAATCATTGGCCGAGGTTCGGGCTTCGTTGGCGTAGAAATTCCCTTAACTCCACGAGCAAAGCGGGTGCTGGAGCTATCCCTAAAAGAAGCACGCCAGCTGGGGCATAACTACATTGGCACAGAACACCTGTTGTTGGGCCTGCTCCTGGAAGGAGAAGGTGTGGCAGGTAGAGTGCTAGAGAACCTGGGGGTCAATCTCGCGAAAGTCCGAATGCAAGTGATTCGGATGCTGGGAGAAACGGCTGTGTTGCCATCGGGTTCCCCATCGAGCCGCACCAAGACACCAACCCTAGATGAGTTTGGCTCGAATCTGACTCAAATGGCAACAGAAGGTAAGCTTGACCCAGTAATAGGGCGTGCCAAGGAAATTGAGCGGGTGATCCAGATCTTGGGCCGCCGTACCAAGAGTAACCCGGTGTTGATTGGGGAACCAGGGGTCGGTAAAACAGCGCTCGCTGAAGGGTTAGCCACTCGTATTGCCAATAAAGATGTGCCAGATATTATTGAAGACAAACGTGTAGTCATCCTGGATATTGGCTTGTTAGTGGCTGGCACAAAATACCGAGGGGAATTTGAGGAGCGCCTGAAGAAAATTCTAGATGAAATCCGTTCTGCCGGGAATGTGATTTTGGTGATCGATGAGGTGCATACCCTGATTGGCGCTGGGGCCGCTGAAGGCGCGATTGATGCGGCGAATATTCTCAAGCCAGCGTTGGCCAGAGGAGATTTGCAGTGCATTGGTGCCACCACGCTGGATGAATACCGCAAGCACATCGAGCGGGATGCCGCCCTCGAGCGCCGGTTCCAACCAGTGATGGTGGGTGAACCCACGGTGGACGAAACAATTGAGATTTTGTCTGGCCTGCGCGATCGCTACGAGCAGCACCACAGACTGAAGATCTCCGATGAAGCCCTAGTTGCCGCAGCGAAACTCTCTGACCGCTATATCAGCGATCGCTATTTGCCGGATAAGGCGATTGACTTGATGGATGAAGCTGGTTCGAGAGTGCGACTGACTAATTCAGCTCTGCCACCGGAAGCAAAGGAGTTGGGTAAGGCACTGCGTGAGGTGCAGCAGCAAAAAGACACCGCCGTCCGCTCCCAGGACTTTGATCAAGCCGGAGAACTGCACAACCGCGAACTGGGGATCAAGGCAGAGATTCGGGCGATCACTCCAGGCCAAAACGCTTTGGAGTGCGGCCATGACTCTGAATCACTAGTAGTGAACTCAGAAGACATTGCCCACATTGTTGCTTCCTGGACGGGAGTGCCGGTGAACAAGCTGACCGAATCCGAGTCACAGAAGCTGCTGCACATGGAAGATACCCTCCACCAGCGGATCATTGGTCAAGAACAAGCAGTCAAGGCAATTTCCCGTGCCATTCGTCGCGCCCGAGTTGGCATCTCTCACCCTAATCGCCCCATCGCTAGTTTTATCTTCTCTGGTCCCACTGGGGTAGGTAAGACAGAACTAGCCAAGTCACTGGCTTTTTACTTCTTCGGGTCGGAAGCCGCGATGCTCCGGTTGGATATGTCCGAATACATGGAGCGTCACACCGTCTCCAAGCTCATCGGTTCCCCTCCCGGCTATGTGGGTTACGAAGACGGGGGAAAGCTAACCGAAGCCGTCCGCCGGAAGCCTTATACAGTCGTGCTTTTTGACGAAATTGAAAAAGCACACCCCGACGTATTTAACCTCCTACTGCAAATTATGGAAGACGGGCGGTTGACTGATGCCAAGGGCCGCACCGTGAGCTTTAAGAACACGTTGTTGATTATGACCTCCAACATCGGTTCAAAAGTGATTGAGAAGGGGGGCGGTGGCTTGGGCTTCTCCTATGGAGAAAATCAAGCTGATGCCGAGTACACCAGTATTTGTAAGCTTGTGAATGAAGAACTCAAGCACTACTTCCGTCCAGAGTTTCTCAACCGGCTCGATGAAATTATTGTCTTCCGGCAACTGACCAAGAATGAAGTCAAACAAATTTCCTCAATCCTGCTGCGCGAAATCTGCCACCGTTTAACTGAGAAAGGAATTACCCTCGAAGTCACTGCTCGGTTTAATGACCTCTTGGTGGAAGAAGGCTACAACCCAAGCTATGGGGCGCGTCCTCTGCGTCGGGCAATTACGCGTCTATTGGAAGACAGCCTCGCAGAGGAAATCCTCAGCGGTCGCGTAGTGGCTGGAGACGCAGTCGTCGTTGATGTAGACGATAACGGTAAAATTCAAGTCCTGCAGGGCAAAAAGCAAGAATTACTGCCCCCAGCTTTTGCTTAGCTTGAATCAGCCATTGATCCCACACTAATCGCGAAGGTGAGTGTGGGATCAATCGGGTGGAATCAAGCTAACCATTTTTCGTCTAGCTTGCCAACAGATGACGCTGGATGCTTAGCACTACGCCTTTGGCGCATTTGTTTACCGCTTGGTTGGAGTAGCGCACTATCTGATAGCCAAGTTCCCTTAGGTGAGCATCTCGTTCTTGATCGTAGGCTTTCTGCTCTAGTTTATTGTGAAAATTACCGCTGTGTGTATTACCGTCAACCTCGACTACTAACTTATGACCAGGAAAAATGAAGCCGGGGTAGTAGCCATAAATGCAAGGTTTTTTTAAGTGTTCTACGCCAGCTAACGTTAGGGCGTAAGGATTCAGGTCATCTGGAAATGTCTCAAATGCTTTTCCGGCAATGCTTTCGACGAAAATCTCGATTATTCTTATTATCAATAGCGATTGCTGAAACGCTGATTTTTCGTTGTTTATTGAGAACAACTAACAATTTAGCCTTAATCTCCAGAGCTGAAACCCTTGTCTAGTAAGGGTTTGGATCACCTGAATCCTTACGTTAGGGCTTTACTAAGGATGGCCTCATTGTCGGTAGAGTAAGTATCACTCAATGCTGGCATCTTTTTGTTGATTGTATACATTTTTGTTTCTAGCATAAATTACTTAGCACTTTTCGATTCTAATTAATAAAACTAGCTATCCCTAATGATCTCCCAATTTACCACGGATTGATAGCACTTTTGTGGCGATATTATTACTTCATATCCAAGCTTTTTTAATGCTTTCCAGATTCCTGATAGATAGGTAAAAGTGTCTGATGATTCAAAAGTTCTAAGTCCAAACGCTTTGTATAAATTATCTAAAAAAATAGTTTGCTCATCAATGTTAATATAGCTTATTACTTGCTATTTGCAGTTTTCTATTGTATTGAAAGTGTCAGTTTTGGCGGATTTACATTTTGATAAACGGGTGTTCATGTTTTTAATTTAATTAATTTTAAATGCCTGGGTTAATTTTTATTTTTATTAAAGCTGCTGTTATAGACATATAATGCAGTGAATATGTTTTAATTTTTACCCCGAATTTAAGTAATTTAGTAACCTTTATCGTAATTTTCATCAGAAATTGATAGGGCGTTACTCAGAGTAATTTTACCTGCAATTACTAAGGAAGTAAAAACTATCTCAAGGCTGTAAATCGTGATCATTTTTTTTGATAAATTGAGGGATACAAATTATTTATTTTTGATTTATTAGGTTTTGAATTTAATATTTAAAGTATAACCCTTTTTTACTAACAAACCATAAAATTATCAATATTATTTTCGGGAAGCTGGATCTGCCAATGAAAGAGTAGAGCGTTTAACTATTCCAGGGCTCAGAGTATCGGATTTACTGCGAACCGATGGCAGGGGTCTGAACCAAGCAAATCGGATTTATAACTCTAACAGTCTCATCCCAGGATTTTTTACAAGTGGAAATAAAGTGAAACTGATCGCGCGACCTCTGGTCGGCTCATTAACTTAAATTGGCCAAACCACCTCTCGATTTGTGTTAGAGTGTATATTGCAGATTACATTCGGTTATGCAGTTTGTTTTTATCTATATTACAGACCTCTCTCCGAATCTAACTCTCTAAGTACACCCTGTGATTCTGGAGATGTTCTATGTCAATCTATGTCGGTAATCTCCCCTATGATGTCGGGCAAGATGACCTCAAAAAGGTCTTTTTAGAATATGGGGCTGTAAATAGCGTTCAATTGCCTACGGACCGGGAAACAGGTCGGATGCGAGGTTTCGGCTTTGTAGAAATGGGAACAGAAGCCGAAGAATCTGCAGCGATTGAGGCCCTGGATGGTGCTGAGTGGATGGGGCGTAACCTGAAGGTTAGTAAGGCTAAGCCCAAGGAAGACAGAGGTTCGTCTGGTGGGAGACGGGGAAACAATAGTGGGGGATTCTCCCAACGCTACTAAGCTTTTATCCAAAGTAATATAACTCTAAAGTCTTAAGGGCAGACAAGGAGTCTACCCTGTTTTACTGAAGCCTAGATAGATGGCTCACCACTATCGGGCCACCAATTAAGTCAATTTAGTCGGAGAGAGAATGACCCAAATAATTCTGGGCGAAAATGAAGGAATTGAGTCAGCCTTACGTCGCTTTAAGCGAGAAGTTTCCAAGGCGGGGATTTTTCCAGACATGAAAAAGCATCGCCACTTTGAAACACCCCTGGAAAAACGCAAGCGCAAAGCAGTTGCCAAGCACAAGCAGCGTAAGAGAAGTTTCCGCTACTGAGGACAAATGTCTTAAATCAAGCCAGGCAGATTAAAATGACTTTCTGCCCCTGGAGGAGCCTGTTTTTGACGAAGCCCGGAGGTCGCTCCCTCCGGGCTATCGCGGTGTCAATTGTCCAAAATAACAGTTGGCTTTACACCACCAGAGGCTTTTAGCCTGTATAAAAGCAGGATTAAGAGAAGTTTGACAGCCTGTCTTTTGACACTGGCAGGAACTTCCCTTCACAATGGGGTAGCCAAACTGCCAACTGTGATGAGTCGTTTATACAGAATCTTGATTAGCTTCGGCCTTGTGCTCGTCCTAATACTTCGGATGACGGCACAAGCTCTCGCTGCACCAACATCCATCGCTCAGATGAGTGCTTTAGAGTTTTTCAAATCAGGCGTAGAAAAGACTCAAAGCGGGGACTTAAAGCAAGCAATTGTTGACTTCACGCAAGCGATTGAGCTGGATTCCCAAATGGCGGCAGCTTACAATAATCGGTGTCTGGTCTACATCCAGTTGGGAGACTACAAAAAAGCTATTGTTGATTGTACCCAGGCGCTGCAACTTAATCCTGACAATGCTGAAGCTGATCTCAATCGAGGACTGGCTTACTACCGGCAAGGGCGTTATCAAGCAGCGATCGCCGATTACAACCAAATGATTCAACTCAAGCCCGATGATTTCCGAGCTTACTATAACCGGGGATTAGCGCGTTTTGAACAGCAAAAGTATAATGATGCGATCGCAGATTACAACCAAGCTCTACTACAGAGTGTACTCGCCAACACTCAAGTCGCTACACTCTACAATGACCGGGGGCTGGCATATTTCCAGTTAGGGGATATGAATCAAGCCAGAGCCGACTTCACACAAGCTATCCGTCTGGATGCCATAGATGCCAGAGCGTACTATAACCGAGGCTGCGTCTGTCATCGACAACGAGACTACGCTGGCGCAATTCGAGACTTCACCCAATCGCTACAACGCAATCCCGATCAAGCTGAAGCCTACGTCAACCGTGGCATTGACCGTTACCAGATGGGCTATCAACAAGCTGCTTTGGAAGATTTGCTCAAGGGAGCAAAATGCTTTTGCCACCAAGGACAGATGGTTGCTTACCAACAAACTCTGAACCTGATCAAAAAGCTACAACAGCAGTCCCCATCCAACGAAGAAACTGCGATGGCCTAGGGGAGCTGTTCTTGGCAGGGGAGCATGCCCCTCTACCCCTCTACCCTATCTGCCTGCTTGCCAGGTACGGCTTGTACTATTTCCGGTTGCTTTAGCTGCCACTTTTGGTCTTCTGATAGCTCCAATACGAATTGGTGGTAGTTAACCAGAATGGGGCGATGACCGACGCTGATGAAAGTTGTTCCTGTAGCTTGCAGATGCCGATATAAACCCTCCTCGTTTTTGACATCCAAAGCACTCGTCGCCTCGTCTAAAATTGCATAGGGGGGTTGGTTGAGCAATATACGGGCGAAGGCAACGCGCTGTTGTTCTCCAAGAGACAGAACGGATGCCCAGTCATGTTCCACATCAAAACCACCGAATCGTTCATCCAAGTCTTTTAGGTTCACCTGTTGCAATATCTGTTTAAGTTCCTTGTCCTCAATCTCAGCATCGGTATTGGGATAAAGTAACTCGTCGCGCAAAGTCCCTAAGATCATATAAGGACGCTGCGGTAAAAACAGCATCTGGTCGAGTTCGGGTCGTATGATTGCACCTGTGCCTGCGTTCCACAATCGAGCGATCGCTCGCAGCAAAGAACTCTTCCCACAGCCACTCGGTCCCACAATCAACAGTCCTTGCCCGGATGGCAACTCCACCGACAAATCCTTAATCAAGGTTTTTTGATAATTCGGTGTTTGTAAGGTCAAGTGTTCAATAGCTAAACGAGAATCCTCTACTGTATTAATGGTGGGAGTCTCATCCGTATCTTGCTTTTCTGCTTGGGCGGCTATGGGATGCTCCAAATACTCAGCAAAGCTGTAGAGACGGTCAATCCCCGCCCCAAAATTAGCTAGAGACTGCAAGCGAGACACAATCACGTTTAACGAGAAAAATACCCGAAAAAATGCCCCTTGCGCTTCTGTAACTTTTCCCACCTCAATTTCACCTGAAAAGACACTGGGGGCAACAACTAGGGCTGGGATAATGAGTGGTATAAACTCATAAGCATTGGTCAGAACATTTAGATTAAGCTCCCAAAGTATAAGTTGCTTAAAATTATCAAACGCCTCCATAAATCGGTGTTTAACCTGGTTTGACTCCCGCTCCTCCCCCCGGTAAAAAGCAATCGATTCAGCATTTTCACGGATGCGAATTAAGCCAAAGCGAAAGTTGGCTTCTTTTTTGAGTTGCTCAAAATTTAGTCGGACTAGGGGTCTGCCAAAAACTGCTGTCGCGAAAATTGTACCAGCGAGGGCGTAAACGACCAGAAAAATGACCAGAGTCCTGGATATTCCCCAGAGAACCCCACTAAACGCAATCACTTTCAGGATGGATTCCACAAAGATGAGCAAAAACTTGAGAGAGTCATGAGTAAAGCTTCTGACATCTTCAGCAATTCGCTGATCAGGATTGTCAATTTCCGCGCTTGAGCTGTTGAGGTTATAAAAAGCTCGATTACTGAAGTAATTATCCAGAAAACTATTCGTTAGCCACTGTCGCCATAAAATACCAAGTCGGTCTTGCAAGTAGCTGTAGCCACCCAAAAGTGGTGCATAGACGACCAGTACCTCGACCAAGATCAGCACAGTTTGCGAAAATCTCGGTTGATCCCGAGCTGACAGGGCTGAAATTAAAGCTCCCCGCTCGGTGTTCAGGACGACACTCAGACCCGTATATGCTAGCAACAGCAACACTAAGAGTAGCAGCAGACCTCTCGCCATCCATTTTTCTTCCCCAAACCAGTAGGGTTTGGCGATCGCCCACAACCGCCTGAACAACTTCAAGTTAAATCGATCCATTTTCGTCTCTTGCTACCTAGCCGCTCCGACGGCTTTTTTATTTGTTGAGAGTCAACCAGATTCCTCGAGCTTAGTTAACCGAGGTGGCAACCTTGGAGTTTGATTCGGTCGTATTATATTCAGCTTTGTTGCTGCTATCCTAACAGGGGCTGGCAAGCGTGGGGTGTGGGCAACCTTTGATTCTGGGGGGCATTTGGCGAAGTTTGACAGCTTGTCTTTTGACTCAAGCAGCAGATCTACTCAGAATTAGGGGTGTATCTGTTAAATGAGGAGACCCCCAGTGAAAAAGATCCTGTCAGTCATGCTGCTGGCAATTACAATGTTGACCCTTGCCCTTGGGCGTCCGGCCATAGCAGCTGATACAGTTACTACAGCGAATGGAGCCAAAATCTTTACTGCCAACTGTGCCGCCTGTCACATGGGCGGTCGCAACATTGTCGCCGCAGCGAAGACTCTAAAGAAAGATGCGCTAGAGAAGTACAACATGAACTCCCTGGAGGCTATTGTCTACCAGGTGAAGAATGGCAAAAATGCCATGCCCGCCTTTAAAGGTCGTTTGAATGACCAGCAGATCGAAGACGTAGCGTCCTACGTACTGGAAAAATCTGACCAAGACTGGAAGTGAAGCAAAGCAATCGCAATTTGTTCAAAATCTCAGTTAAGTAGTTAACTTGCGAGAGAATAACTCGTACCTAGGGAGTGCCATTCAGGCTCCCTGGGGCAATTGTCAACCTGAGCAAGCACCAACTCGACGCCGAACAAGTGAACCACTGGGAGAGATTTCATACTCTAGGTTATTGTAAATTTGGATAAAGGCTGTAGAAAAAATCTCAAAATTTACTGAATTATGGCTCTTAAACGTCGTAACTTCCTGTTTCTATTGGGTGCCACTACGGGAGCAGCTGCTCTTGGAACTTTACCAGCCGGAGATGCAGCTGCATCTCCGGCTGGGAGCACCGCTGAAATCAAAGGGCCTTTCCAGCTCGATGCTCTACCTTATGCCTATAATGCTCTCGAACCTCACATCGATGCTGCGACGATGCAGTTTCATCATGACAAGCATTATGCGACCTACATCAAAAACCTGAATGAAGCAGTCAACAAACACCCGCAATTGCAAACCAAGAGCGCTGAAGAATTACTTAGCAATCTCAATAGTGTGCCAGAGGATATTCGCACCACGGTTCGCAACAACGGTGGCGGCTATGTCAATCACAAAATGTTTTGGGAAATTATGGCGCCGAATGCTGGTGGAGCTCCAACGGGGCCAATTGCCGACGCCATCAACAAAACCTTTGGCAGCTATGACACCTTTAAGCAGCAATTCAATCAAGCCGGTGTCAAGCGTTTTGGCAGTGGTTGGGCATGGCTGGTTCGCAACAAGGGTGGCAAGTTGGAAATCATAAGTACGGCGAATCAGGACAGTCCCGTGATGGAGGGGATGTATCCCATCATGGGCAATGATGTCTGGGAACACGCCTACTATTTGAAATATCAGTACCGCCGTGCTGATTATTTAACCGCCTGGTGGAACGTCATCAATTGGAATGAAGTGAATAAACGGTTTAAGGTAGCGATCGCTTAGATCATAACTCCTCGGGTTATTGCGGGCTCGCTCATGCTCTGTGTGGTTACTCTTATCGCTAAGGAAGTTTTATGCCCCACCGCTTAAGTACAAGTAGAAGCCTGGGATGGCTGGTATTTCTGGGCTTACTGGCAGCTCCAGTTTTTGCCCACACCATGAAGGTATCTGGGGATGTGGCTGCCCTGTTCCACATTGAGCCGAATCACAATCCCAGAGCTGGGCAGCCGTCTCGAGCCTGGTTTGCGCTCACCCGCAAGGGAGGGCAGCTGATCCCGCTCGAACAATGTAATTGCAAACTGGCGGTTTACCCTGAACCGCATAAGGAAGGCTCTCGACCCTTGATGGAGCCCACTCTCAAGCCAGTATCAGCAGACCAGTATCGAGGCATCCCCGGAGCCGACATTGTCTTTCCCAGAGCCGGGATTTACGAGCTGGAGCTTAGTGGCAAGCCTTCAGCCGGGGCAAGTTTCAGTCCGTTTGAGCTAACGTATGAAGTCACAGTGCAGCCAGGGGGGTCTTCGGGAATGGGGGGGATGGACATGCACCATCCCTGACTTGTCAGCCAGCTAGGAAGCTGGCTTTTTAGCC
>CAXUIG010000036.1:0-36328 GCA_964250845.1 uncultured bacterium
CAAAGATATTTATGTATACTTAATTTTTTTACAACTCATTTAGGACTGCTATATGTCCTGACAGTAAGTGTGAGTATCGCTTCTGGGGTAGAAAACATTACCTCACTTCCACAGTTAAAATCATTACATCCTTTCTCAATTCCTATTTGTATAGGGTTGATTTTCTTATTAACAATAATCAACCTCAGGGGGATACGGCAAACGGGCACAGCCGTGATGATTCCAACCTATGCCTTCATTGCTGCTATGTTTAGCATGATTGGCATGGGTGTGTTTCAGCATGCTACTGGTCAAGTTCATGTTGCCCCCCCAGTCATTAAGGTCTCAGAAAACCTAGGGATATTTTTTGTTTTGAGGGCATTTTCTCAGGGTTGTGTAGCGCTCACCGGCGTGGAAGCAATTTCAAATGGTGTCAAAGCCTTTAAACAACCGGAAGCGAAAAATGCTCAGATCACCACAGCAGCCATGGGTGTGATCCTGGGCTCAATTTTTCTGGGCATTACTTACTTAGCTAATATTTATCATATTGTGCCAAAAAAGGATGAGAGCGTCGTTGCTATGTTGGCTCATCAGATATTTGGAGATGGACCAATATACACCTTTACTCTAATTTTCACGCTGTTAATCTTAATCTTAGCCGCTAATACTAGCTTTTCGGACTTTCCTAGGGTTGCCTCTTTCTTGGCTAATGATAGGTTTTTACCCCAGCAATTACAATTATTTGGCGATCGCTTAGTTTACTCGAATGGCATTATTTTGCTAAGCATCTTTGCTAGTGTGCTGATTGTGGTTACCAGAGCTAGTGTTGATGCACTTATTCCCCTGTATGCCATAGGCGTGTATACTTCATTTACTCTTTCTCAGTCTGGGATGGTGAAGCACTGGCTCAACGAGCGATCAGAGCATTGGCAATCTAAACTTTTCCTAAACGCTTTGGGAGCCGTTGCTACAGGAATTGTTCTTGTGATCATCATCATAGCAAAATTCAGCGAGGGAGCATGGGCTGTGTTGATTGCAATTCCAATTGTAATCGCCTTATTCCTCGCAGTTAATCGACACTACAAGCAAGTAGACTCTCGTCTCGGTGTCAACGATGAAGACTTAGAAAATTTCACTCCTGGATCTGATCCACAGTTTCTCCCGTCTACGGCTGTAGTTGTCGTTGGTGAAATTCATAAGGGAACGCTAGAGGCACTTAATTATGCACACAGCATTGCCGAAGAGATTGCTGCAGTCCATGTAGACATTGGTCGGACAGATCGAGACAAACTAGAACGCCAATGGGAAAAGCTCGAAAAAGATGTTCATTTAGAAATCATAGACTCGCCCCACCGTTCACTGTTATCTCCTATTGTTGATTTCGTTGCTGAGTTTGAAGCAAAGCATCCCGATACTTCAACAACAGTGATCATCCCAGTGGCTGTAACCCGTCACTGGTGGGAGGAGCTGTTGCACAACCAAACAGCTTTTTTCCTAAAGAATGCTTTGCAGTCTAAGAATGTAGCAGTGGTTACCACTGTTAGATATTATTTATAACGCTCAATATAAACTCCAGGGTCGTAAAACTACGTTCAAGGGTAGCGGTGTGATCAACTACGAGAAAAGCCACAAAGTCTGATGGATTTGGAAAAAGATTTGCTCTGGTTTTTCAGGTAAAATGAAACAGTCAAGATATACCATAACTGTAAGCTAGAGAATATGTGTTTAATAGCTCCTTATATCCCTACGGGATTGTATACTGAAAATTACTGATATCGGTTAAATCAAATTCAATTCTTTATTGCCATTTTAACTTAGCAGGAATTCACTTCCATGAGTAACTCGGTTGCGCTGCTGACAAGAACATTGGTTACTTTTATAACCATTTATTCGTATATGATCATTATTCGGGTTCTCCTGACCTGGTTCCCGAACATCAACTGGTTGGCTCCACCATTTTCGGTTTTGAGTCAGTTGACAGACCCCTATCTCAAAGTGTTCCGCTCAATCATTCCGCCGCTGGGTGGTAGTATTGACATTTCCCCAATATTGGCGATCCTGTTGCTCCAACTGCTAAGAGGGCTTCTGAGTAGCGTTGCCTAATCGATGGATGCAAAGCACTTGAATATAAGCACACGGGGTAATACACCAATTGTAGGTCTGTGTTGACTATCATCTTTCCGGCTTAGGATTACCCAGTTGAAGCAAACTGAGACGTTGCATCGGAACAGGAGTAGAGGAGGGGATACTTGGGCAAGGACGAAGAAAAGGCGCAACGACCCAAACTGATTCTGAATGCTCATAGAGATTACGGAGGGAATACCAGGACTGAGTTTGAGGATCAAATACAGTTGCAGAAACTACAGGTGGATCGGGCAGTGATAAGTCAGGACGCTCCTGGGGCCAGTAATCCGAGCAATTGAAAGCTTGTTTAGTTAGAGCAGTAGAAGGGTGTACTGCACACTTGAGATAAGGGTTGTTTGTAAAGAATCGACATGTTTTACAGGGAACTTGCTTACAGTAGTCAATGGTTACTAATCTCTTCTCATCTGCTGCCGCCTTACAGATAGACGCAACAGTCAACACGACAATTGCCTTAAAAAGAACGAAGCAAATAGGAATCAAGAACAGTAGTCCATCGGGTATGGCTCCAAACGGCAGTTTTGTCCGAGCAGATGAAACACTAAGTATTTCTGCTTTACTGGGGATTGCCTGATAAACATTTTTTCCGGCTGCTACATGAAGGTAAAAAAAAACTAAAGCATCCATATCATTTACCTCTATTTATTTTTTGCCAAGCTGCAAAAACATTGCTGATCCAGGTGTCGGAGAAGCTTTGAAAAACCTATTAATCAAAACCGCTTATAGCGTGTTTTTAAAGGTAAAATCTGGCGGTAAACGGGGGTTATAGCCAGCCTCACAGGGCACTAAACAGCTAATCAGCTCGTAACTAAACACTGCCAGGCTCAGCCGAAAAATTGGCTCGGGGAGGATTTTCAAACATCCTCAAATAGCGGCACAACTAAGAAATTGTCTAGAAAACATGAGGAGCTGACGAGACACAAGTTAACTTCGGCTTTTGAGTGCTTCAGGGCGTGGAGCTAGAAGGTTAGTAGCAAGTAGATAATCCATCGGTTGGTTTCCTTAAGAAGCTCCAGTAGGACCCGACCGGCCTGACAGACTCCACCGCACTGGAAAGCTAATTTTTTACTTCTTAATAGTATATCTTACCTCACCAAGCTTCCTAAGCGGCAGAACTGGAAAAGGGAATGCTTGAAATTTGTAACGGCAGCACTCAAGACGGCAGCAATCGCACTTTAAACACGGACGGGGGCAGATGATACCAAATCAATTTATTCGGTGCCATCTAAACTATAAGGAAGTATGACATATGCCCCTATATAGTACGTGATGCAACCAAAAGCTAAACGATGAACAAGATCAAGCTGATCAAAATTCGGCACTCACTCCGCTCCAGTTACTGGTTTGTGCCGATACTTATGATGGTTTTGGCGATGTGGCTGGCGATCGCCCTGCCTAGGCTTGACCAAGCAGGTAAGTCTGGGCCATTGGCGAAATTGGGCTGGATTCAGATTTTCCATGGCGGCGCAGATAGTGCGCTGACGCTGCTTTCAACCGTCGCTGGCTCGATGATGACCGTTGCTGTGACTGCCTTCTCAGTCACACTCGTTGCCCTTACCTTAGCTTCCCAACAGTTCGGTCCTAGAGTGCTGCGTAACTTTATGGTGGACAGGAGCTATCAGTTCGTGCTGGGCACGTTCATCGCCACGTTCATCTATTGCTTGATTGTGCTGCGAACTATCCGTAGCGATCAAGCTCACCCTTTTGTGCCGGAGATTTCGCTCACGGTGGCGATTGTGTTAACGATCATAAGCACCGGCGTGCTGATCTATTTTATCCATCATGCGTCAACCTCAATTCACGCCTGGAACATCATTGGGAAGATCGGCACCGAACTGAACGATTCCATTGATGAACTATTCCCCCTCAAGTTGCTTGGTTTGCCAAAGCACAAGCCGCGGTGGGTTGTGGAAATCCCATCAGGTTTTGACCGGGAAGCTTCCCCAATTCCGGCAGCTGGCAGTGGTTATATTCAAGCCATTGACGATGACCTACTGATGCGGATTGCCAAGTCAAATGACCTCCTCTTGCGTGCCAAAAAGCGTGCAGGCAAATTTGTCGTCCAAGGAACAGAGCTTGTGTTGGTCTGGCCTGGGGAACAGGTCAATCAAAAGCTGATCAGGCAGATCAACAACGCGTTCCTTTTGGGCAAACAACGCACTGCGCACCAGGACGTGGAGTTTTCCATCAAGCACCTAGTCGAGATCGCCATTCGTTCTTTGTCCCCTGCTGTTAACGATCCATTCACGGCGATTGGGTGTATTGACCTACTGTGTGCAGCCCTCTGCCGCCTGGCTGAAAGAGATCTCCCATCCCCCTACGTTTACGATGATGACGACAACCTCCGCCTGATCACTAATCCAGTCACGTTTGCGGGTCTAGCCGACGATGCCTTTCACCAGATTCGACAGTATGGGCGCTCAGACGCGGCGGTAACCATCCGCTTGCTGGATGCGATCGAAGTGATCGCTCAACACACCCACAACGAAATGAGCCGAATGGCTCTGCTGCGTCATGCCACCATGATCGAACGCGGGAGTCAAGAGGGGTTAGCAGAGGAATTAGATCGAAAGGATGTTCAGGCGCGGTACCAGTCAGTGTTGCGGGCATTAAACCAGCTTGCTCATGTGGGGAATTAGGCTTGCCTTTTCGCAGTGAATTCGAACCTTGTTGACTTACCAAATTATCGCAGCTCATGGCGGTACAATTTGGGCAGAGAATCTTTCGTCGTGTGGCGCATTATTCGGATTCCGATTACCAGCTGAGCCTATTTTAACAACTTTTAACTGTGTGAGATGCTACCTGCAAAGCTGCGGATTTTACTGGTTGAAGACGATGAACTGTTTCGGCTTGGCCTGCGCATGAGATTGCAACAGGAGGAGGGACTTGAAATCGTCGCCGAGGCTGAAGATGGCGAGAAGGCGGTGGAATTGGCTGCTCGACATCCGCTCGATATTGTCTTGTTAGATGTGGGTTTGCCAGGGATTGGGGGGATTGAGGCTTGTCGCCAAATCAAGCAGCAACACCCAAACATACCTGTTTTAGTGTTGACTTCTCGTTCCGAGAAGTCCTTGATCGCTCGGTTAATTGAAGTGGGGGCTCAAGGCTACTGCTTGAAAGGAATTGCAGCAGAAGCTTTATTTTTAGCAATTCGCTCCGTGGCAGCAGGAGCTTCATGGTGGGACCAAACAGCAACCACAGAGATTCGGGCCACTTTTGAGAGCAATACGACCGATGCCAACTCACCGGGGACTGCCGAGCGGTTAGCAAATCCACTGACGCGGCGTGAGCAAGAGATTCTGGCACTGCTGGCATCTGGAAAGACTAACCAAGAAATTGCGGAAAATCTCTACATTGCTCCTGGTACGGTCAGGGTGCATGTCCATGCCATTTTGCACAAGCTAGAGGTGCGCGATCGCACTCAAGCTGTAGCTGTAGCAATTCAAAAAAAATTAATTTCCACAGACTTGTTAGTACAGTAAATCACCAGCGGTGACTACCTGACCAATCCACTTTTGGTCGTCGTCTTGGTCGCTCGATTAGTGGGATGTGTAGCGAGCCAACCCAGCACGCAAAAGGAGCCAAGAGTCCCCACCAGCAAACCCAGCATCAGGAGCTTTTGCCAACCTTTCCAGTTGTGGAACTGGCGGATACTCCAGCTGTCTCTACTAATTTTGCCCTGGTTCAGACTACTGA
The DNA here is from genome assembly GCA_964250845.1 of uncultured bacterium. GTDB lineage: Bacteria > Cyanobacteriota > Cyanobacteriia > Cyanobacteriales > Chroococcidiopsidaceae > CAXUIG01. Next base: position 5,818 of record CAXUIG010000036.1, read on the forward strand.
CCTTTGAAACATAATCGCTACAAGTTTCGCTGTCTGGACCATAAGGATGAAGGCCACACACGACGCTATTGGCCCCGTGGTAGAATTTGCAGTGCTTACAGTAGGGGGCAGGAGTGATATTCATCACCTAGAAATTATCCTAAAAAAGTAGTGTAAACGCGCTCTGGTAAGGCGTTGGTAAACCTAGGAGGACTCGCAGCTTATGTTAGTTGAGCCGGGTCTGAGTTGATGCTCATCTGCCATTTTAGCGATACTAATTCAAAACGCGGATATTTTTTTTTGCACTACCAAGAGAATTGTACAAATCCATTTTTCCACTTGCTATGGGTTAAATCTGCTAGCGGTCAATCAGGATGGCAAACTTGAGGTTAATCCCAGCCACAGCATGCGACTGTACAAAGGTTCATCTATGGTGGTGCTTGGTAACAATAACATCAATCGCTTGCCCCTCTAATTAGATGCTGCCATTGTTGACCGATAAGACCGTTTTACCCAGCAAAAACTCTCGCCTGAGCACGCTTTGGTTAATTATTGGCCTGTTTGCGGTAGTTGTAGTGCTGGAGTATTCTACTCCGCCGAACTATGTGTTTGGTTATCTCTACACTGGACCGATTTTGTTGGCAAACTCCCGCTTGAGCCGAGCCGCCACCTTTAAAACCACCATAATAGCAGCAAGTTTGACAATGCTGAATTTGTGGGTTCCAGGAGGTTATCCGCTCAGAGCCTCAACCGTAGCTAGTCGAGCGATTGCAGTGTTGGCATTGATTGTAACCGGAGTCCTCAGCGATCGCAATCGCCGCTATGAAGAGGCGCTCACTCAACAGCAGGCAAGGTTGCAAGCTCAAGAGCAGTTAGCCAGTGTCCGCCAAGATTTTGCCTCGACGTTGACTCATGACCTGAAGACACCACTTCTGGGAGCAATTGAGACGCTGAAAGCTTTTCAGCAAGGGAATTTTGGTGTAGTCACATCAGCTCAGCAAAAAGTACTGGCAACGATGGCACGTAGTCATCAAACTACCCTGCAACTGGTGGAAACCGTGCTGGATGTGTATCGATATGATACGGAAGGATTGAAATTACAGTTAGCACCAATTGATTTAGTATGTGTGGCTGAGGAGACGATCGCTACACTGACGGATTTAGCCTTGACACGCCAAGTATATATTAGTTTGGGTTATGGAGAATCGGATTTCCGTAGATCCGTGTGGGTCAACGGAGATGCTCTGCAACTCCAGCGAGTCTTCGCTAATTTACTGACAAATAGCATTAACCACTCTCTTCGTGGCGGCAGGGTGGAAGTCGTGTTCGAGTCCCATTCTGGCTATCAAATCGTCAAGGTTCTCGACACTGGGTTAGGAATTACACCAGAAGAACTGCCGAACTTATTTGAGCGGTTTTACCAGGGACATAGCGATCGTCAGGCTAAGGGTTCTGGGCTAGGGCTGTACTTATCTCGCCAAATTATCGCAGCTCATGGCGGTACAATTTGGGCAGAGAATCGTTCGCCACGCGGTGCCCTATTCGGGTTCCGATTACCACCCTCCCCATTTCAACCACCTGGTTAGCGCACATTAATTATCCAACCAAGCCACCATTTTCTTACTTAGCTTTTGCGCGTGAGAACCTGTTTTGCCGTAAGCTGTAGTTGATCAAATCGAGATTTGATCAACTTTTTATCGGTGTACTCTTCCGCTTCAAAGAAGCCAGAAACCAAAGTGTAAACCGTTATTTTGCTTGCTTCTGGGTCAATTGCCCAATATTCCTCAACTGCTCTAGCTGCATACTCAGTGCGCTTGAAGCGATAATCCCGATCCTCATTGGTCTTCCCTGGTGATACCACTTCAATGATTAAATCTGGTGGAGGCATTTCTAGCGTGATCGTGCCCCGGTTCGAGTCCCCCAAAATTGTCACGAGTGCCTCTGATAAGATCATGAGATCTGGTAATCGTGTTTGAATTTGACTTCCTGACACAGCTATCTCTGTATCTTTGTGGCAGATTCTTTCTTCTGGTAGGAACTTAGCGAATTGCAGTGCTAAGAAGAATGAGATTCTAGAGTTTAAGGGGCTTTCAGGAGGCATTTTGATTAGCTCTCCACCCACAAACTCATAGTGCTTGTCTGTCCCATCCTCGTAGCGTAGGTACTCCTCAAAGGTCAATTTTTGTTTGGTGGTAGTCATATCGAGCGCTCCTCACATCCAGATCAGTATTCAGCGACAACCTAAACTATCTCGTGTCGAAACACCAGTTACTGGATTTACCCCATCTGCCCGCTCACATAGTTGAGCGACTTGATAGCGGTCAATCAGGGCGTCGGTAAAGTCAGCGCCAGTAACGATAGCATCGTAGAATCGAGTCCGAGTCAAGGTTGCTTCCTGAAAAATGGCATTAGTCATGTTCGCACCATCCAACGTGACTCTGTCTACCAAAGCGCCTGTGAGGTTTGCCCCTTCCAGATTCGCTCCCAGTAAAACCCCTTTGGTCATAATGGCATTGGTTAAGTTCGCCCCCTGGAAGTTTGCCTTCCGCATCTCTGCCGCGACAAAAACCCCGCCCACCAAATCGGCATTGGAGAAGTCGCGGTTTTCCAGATTCGTATTGCTGTAGTTGATTGTGTTTGTTTGAGCAAAAGCTGGTGTTGCACTCAGCATCACCCATAAACAGGCAAGGCTCAAAATCAAAATCAGATTTATTAAGCGAAGCAAAATCGGTTGAATGACTTTTAGCTTAGGCAGTTGCATTGCAGCTAGAAAATTAAAGAGAATTAGCTACTTAATCTAATTATTCCAATCTTTACCGACCCGAATTGTCAGGTCAGATGTCAGATCACCCGTGGAGTCAGCCTCCAGGTTGCCCGAACCCAAGACTTTCTGAAGAGCTGTTGCTCCTTCCAAGTCACCTTTCTGGACAATAATTTGGGTTTGGCGTTGCAAGTCTGGCCAATCTGACACCATGTAGACGTTGGCAAAGCCTTGCGCTTTGAGATATTTAACAACGCGCTGACTTATGTTAGGCTGACCGGAGGCGTTTTGGATAGCAATTTTGAGGGTATTGGGTGAAATCGTCTGAGGTGCAACACTAATTGATTTCACCCCAAAATACTCGCCCATGACCCGGTCTTTCCCCGCCGAGTCGAGCCAATAGCTGCTGGGGTCTTTGCTTAAACGGCTCAGACTACCGGGCAACAGCACCATTTGGAAATTTTGTTGATCGACTTCGACGCCAAAGTTTACCAGCGCCAATATTTCTTCTAGGCTGAGATTGGTGTCAAGGTACTTCAGCATAATTCGGCTGATCTGGGGGAAACTGGGCAGCACAGAGGGGCTAGTAAGGCGATCGCGCAGTGCCTTGAGTAATGCTTGCTGTCGCTGTACCCGCGCAATATCACCAGACGCCCCAGGAGCGCGGAATCGTGCGAACTGTTGTGTCTGGTCGCCATCCAGGGTTTGCCACCCTGGAGCTAGATCGATTTCCAGCTGTTGGGTAGTCTCGTTAGATGACAAACGCTTGGGAACAAATACCTCCACCCCACCCAAAAGATCCCCCAACTCCCGCAAGGCACCAGTAGTGATGCGGACGTAGCGGTCAATGGGTACATTGTTCAATGTACGGCTGACCACCCGCGCCGCTAGGGCTGAGCCACCACGGGCGTTGGCGAGGGATATTTTAGCTAGCCCTATTCCGGGAATGACTACTTGGCTATCCCCTGGAATGGAAAGTAACTTTATTGATTTGTGCTTCGGGTTTAGCCGCAATAGCAGCATAGTATTGCTGCGCCCGGTGAAGACTTCGGGGGAGATATCTGAAGCACCGGGTTGGGAACCAATCCCCATCACCAAAATATTGAGCGGTCGGGATAGCTGATACTGGGAGTTGCCCCATAAATCTCTGTTCTGGGAATTAGCGTTTCCTAAGGAAAATAGTTGTCCTTGATTTAAACGATCGCGATTGCTCCATATCGGAGTCAGCAGCGCCAAACCCGCCCCTAGCATCACAAAGAAGGTGAGCCATAAGCCCCGCAACAGCAACCGATTCTTCGGAAAAATGAACGATAAACGATGCAGAATGAAGAATAAATTCTGTCTTCCATCTTCGGGCTTTCGCCTTGACTGTGCCGCAGCGGGTTGAGGTATTGACCAATTGCCCGACCGTTCCACTTCTTTGACCACTGCTATTTCCCCAAACAACAGAACCCTATGCGTATATTAATCCAACTAATAATCCTTGCCAGTGGTAAAAAGCGTGCTTATTATAGAGTAGCCTGGCGCAATTTGGCTCTTTCTTACATGAATAGATGAATAGCTCCTTAATACCAGTGATTCTTGCCGGTGGTAAAGGTGAACGCTTCTGGCCCCTCAGCCGCAAGCACCGGCCCAAGCAGTTTTTAAGTCTAGATGGCAGCGGCAAGAGCCTCCTACAGGCAACAGCTGACCGACTGTTGCCACTGGCAGGGGGCTGGGAAAACTTGTGGGTGGTGACATCTGCCCAACTGGCGAAGGGAGTGCAAGAACAGCTCCCCCAGCTGATGGTGGAAAACTTGTTGGCGGAGCCAGAAGGGCGCGACACGGCACCAGCGGTGGCTTGGACTACCCTTGAAATCGCCAAGCGCTATGGGGAAGACACGGTAGTCGGCTTTTTCCCAGCTGACCCCTGGATTGGAGACCAAGTGGGCTTTCAACAAACCCTGTGTGCTGCCACTCAGTTGGCAACCGTCCAAGAGGTGATTGTAACGCTGGGAGTAAAGCCTAGCTACCCATCCACTGGCTACGGGTATATTGAGCAAGGCGAACAGACTGGTACTTTCGGTGGCTTGCCAGTTTACCACGTCAACCGCTTCACCGAAAAGCCTGACCAACAGACAGCTGAGGCGTTTCTGGCGACGGGTCGCTTCAGCTGGAACAGCGGGATGTTTATCTTTCAAGCTGGAGTTGTTCTACAGGAACTTCGCACCCATGCGCCAGAAATCATCACTCCCCTGGAAGAACAAGGGACTGTGGCTGCGTACCCCCAACTGCCCAAGAAGAGCATTGACTACGCCGTAATGGAGAAAACTAAGCTTGCCTATGTAATGCCAGTAGACTTCGGCTGGGATGATTTAGGGGACTGGAATGCGATCGAGCGCCTGCTCAAAGGGGACGCCCCCAATCTGGAGCTAGCTAAGCATGTGGGGCTGGATACCCAGGGAACGATTCTCTATGCTAGCGATGAGGAAGATGTGATTGTTACCATTGGTCTGGAGGATGTGGTAATTGTGCGCGATCGCAACGTCACCCTCGTTGTCAAAAAAGACCGTACCCAGGAAATTAAGCAGGTGCTCAAACTGCTGCAAAATGACCCAAGATTTACATCTCTATTATGAAGATTAAAACCCTTGGCAGAGGTACAGGGTTGGCTGCTTGGGGTATAAATTAGTACCATTAATTGTGAGGCACTGTGTTCCTAACTCAAACCACTTCCCGTCAACGAGAAATCGCAGAAGTCGTATTGCGCAACGGCTGGGACTATATGCGGCGGCTGCTGACTGGGGGCAAAACCGATGAACCCCAGTTGCCCACACCAGCTGTTTTGCGTAACATCCTAGTAGGATTGGGGCCGGTGTATGTTAAATTAGGCCAGTTGCTGAGTACCCGCCCGGACCTTCTACCAGCAGACTACATCGAAGAACTGTCAACCCTGCAAGACGCAGTACCGCCGGTTCCCTGGTCAGAGATTGAAGTAGTCATCCGGCAACAACTGAAACGCCCTTTAGAAGAAACCTTTGCCACAGTCAATGTCATTCCGGTTGCAGCTGGCTCTATCGCCCAGACCCATCGAGCAACATTAGCAGATGGTCGTGAAGTCGCTCTAAAGGTTCAGCGCCCTGGAATTGATGCTACTGTTCCCCAGGATATATCCCTGATTCGCGGTGTGGCGGATTTGGTGGCTCGGACAGAGTTTGGGCAGACATACGAGATCAGAGCCATAGCCGAGGAATTTGCGACGGCGCTACAGGCTGAGCTAGATTTTATCCGAGAAGCCGAGTTTACCGACCAGTTGCGGCGCAATTTATCGACCAGTCGCTGGTTTGACCCCAAACAGCTAGTGGTTGCAGAAATTTACTGGGATTTAACTACACAAAAGTTACTGGTGATGGAATGGCTGGACGGGGTGCCACTCCTCCAGGCGAATCTCAACAGCGACGAGAATGGTAAAGACCCGAGTGCCGAGCGAGCAGCGATTACCAGCCTTTTATTCCGCGCCTTCTTTCAGCAGATCTATATCGACGGATTCTTTCACGCTGACCCCCATCCGGGCAATTTGTTTTATCTGAAAGATGGTCGCGTGGCGCTGCTAGACTGCGGTATGGTGGGACGCCTTGACCCCCGCACACAGCAGATTTTGACGGAGATGCTGTTGGCGATTGTTGACTTAGATGCTCAGCGGTGTAGTCAGTTAACGCTACAACTATCTGATTCTGCCCAGCCCGTAATTTTGTCTCGCTTGGAGAATGACTATGACCGGATGCTGCGCAAGTACTACAACCTGAGCCTAAATGAAATTAATTTCAGTCAGGTATTTTATGAAGTACTGCAAGTTGCCCGAAACAATAAAATCCGGTTGCCTAGCAACTTGGGCTTGTATGCTAAAACCCTGGCTAACTTGGAGGGGGTGGCTCGTGCAGTCAACCCGGAGATTAACCTCCTAGATGAAATCAAGCCATTGCTCACAGACTTGTTTCGGCGACAGTTATTGGGCGCTAACCCATTGCAATCGCTGTTGAGAACAGCCCTCGATCTCAAAAGTCTCTCTTTACAATCTCCCCGGCATATTGAGTTGCTCTTAGATCGAGTGACTTCTGAAACTTTGCAGTGGAATTTATCTTTGCGAGGTTTGGATGATTTGCGCCGCAGTGTGGATGATTCTGCGAACCGGCTTTCTTTTAGCATTTTGGTTGGTTCGCTAATTATGGGCGCGGCGCAGATATCGGCAAATGCGAAGACTAGTGAGCTGTCTTGGCTCAGCAATGCCTTGTTTGCTACTGCTAGTCTATTGGGGCTGTGGTTAATTTTTAGTATTATCCGCTCAGGGCGTTTGAGGTAATTGTATAATCGTTTGTTGCAGGAAACGCTATAAGTGTCACCCCAAGAACCAAGCACCAACTTTTTCGATAAATTGAATGCGGCGATCGCCCGCAATCAGAGCTTGCTGTTTGTGGGACTGGATCCAAATCCAGAAATGATGCCCGGACGCTATTGCTCTAAGGAAGACACAGGTAGCATCATCAGTGGCTTGTGGGATTGGCTGGAATTTATCATTGCTCAAACAGCTGATTTAGTCTGTGCTTATAAGCCGACACTTGGCTTTTACGAGGCTTTGGGTACTCAGGGACTGGAACTGCTCCACCAAACCTTGGCGGCTATCCCTGCCCATATCCCGATTATTTTGGATGCAAAACACGGTGACCTTAACACCAGCACTGTCTTTGCCCGGACTGTTTTTGAAGATTGGCATGTCGATGCGATCACCCTGAGTCCCTACGCTGGGCAAGACCAAGTAGCACCCTTTTTGGTTTACCCCAGTAAAGCTGTTTTTGTCCTGTGCCGTACATCTAATCCGGCAGCGATCGCTTTGCAGGAGTATCCCACCTCCGATCCCCTTTACTTACAGATAGTAAAGGAATCAAAAACCTGGGGCACCCCAGAACAACTCGGTCTGGAAGTGGGAACCACCGTGCCGGAGGTCCTGGCACGCATTCGTGCAGTTGCTCCAGAACGACTCATCCTGGCTCGTAGCATCTGGCAAGAGGGCGGTAACCTGACTAACATCCTGGGAGCTGGCTTGAATGCTAACGGAGATGGTCTGCTCATCCCCGTTCCCCAAGATATGTTGGGTAGTGAGGCTCCAGCTGTTGTAATCCGATCTCTGCGCGAAGAAGTTAATCAAGCGAGAAACCAGATTATCCGTGAGGGTTCCACCTGCTCTGTGTGGTTGCCCGATGTCTGTTTGTTGAATCAGCATCCCTACCAGGACTTGATTTTGCAACTCTATGACATTGGCTGCATTCTGTTTGGCAACTTTGTCCAAGCATCGGGGGCAACATTCCCTTACTACATCGACCTACGCAAAATCATTTCCAACCCCCAAATCTTCGCCTCACTTCTGGGCGCCTATGCGGATATCCTCAAACACCTCAGCTTTGATCGGATTGCAGGTATTCCCTATGGCTCTTTGCCCACTGCCACTGGGTTAGCGCTGCGCCTCAATTGCCCAATGATTTTTCCCCGCAAGGAGGTAAAAGCCCACGGCACTCGCAGGCTGATCGAGGGGAACTTTAATCCTGGCGAAACCGTTGTGGTTGTTGATGACATTCTCATCAGTGGTAAAAGTGCAATGGAAGGTGCCCAAAAGCTTGAGTCAGCTGGGTTAAAAGTCCATGACATTGTAGTGTTTATGGATCATGAACAAGGGGTAAAAGACAGGCTACGAGAAAATGGTTATCGCGCTCATGCAGTGTTAACAATTTCTGAAATTACACAAACGCTGTATCAAGCGGGGCGTATTAATCAGGAGCAATTTCAAGCTTTAGCCGAATCACAGTGAGCGATGGGAACTCGATAATCAAAACAAGCCCCATTGAATGAAGGAACCCACGGCAGCACAGATGCGGAGGCTATACCGCCATAGCTACCAATGTAAGGATTCAGGTGATCCAAACCCTTACTAGACAAGGGTTTCAGCTCTGGAGATTAAGGCTAAATTGTTAGTTGTTCTCAATAAACAACGAAAAATCAGCGTTTCAGCAATCGCTATTGATAATAAGAATAATCGAGATTTTCGTCGAAAGCATTGCCGGAAAAGCATTTGAGACATTTCCAGATGACCTGAATCCTTACCTACCAATTAACCGAGCTATTCTCACAACCTATACACATGATACGCATTGACGAGCGGACTAGAAACCTATTCATTTTGGCGGGAACAGAAGAGTCTATCGAATTGGAAATTGACCCAGAAGGACAGTTGTTACCATGAGCATTGATTTTAATAAGATGACTGACCACGAGCTAAAGCGTTATATGCTCGAACACCGTGATAACACAGGGGCGTTTTATGCCTACATGGATCGGCGGCATGCTCGGTCCAAGAAAGTTCTCATTACAGCCAAGGAAGCCAAACTACCGTTTGATGAGTATATGAAACTTTCAGAGGAGCGGATGCGGGCGCAGTTTGGAGATGCGTTACAACCAAAACAACCTCCGACAGTTGATGAGTGATTCAGATGATGGTTCTTGGCAACTAATGGTTATCTTTGGTTGAGGCAAGGCAGCTATGAGTAACGGGCAGAAGGGATAAAGTAACATACATAAAGAAATGCATATCTGTCTTAAGGAAGATTTAAAGAAACGGTTTCATATGACTTGCGTTATGCAGGGGAAAAAAATGACCCAGCTCCTGTTGACGCTTGTGGGTATCGAGCAGATTTTAGTCAGCGCTGAGGGCAAATAAAGGCTGTAGAATCCCAGGTTCTTTTAGTCTGAACTCAAGAATGCACCAAGGAATTGTTTCCCACAGCTAAACTCGGCAACCTTCCCGATTGGCTACCCCTGCCTTTGTTGTGGCTCAAGCAACTTTCCCCAAGCTGACAATATTGCCCAGTAAAAGGATCAAGCACTTCACAGGCAATATCGATAAAATCATCCTCCGTAAATGGCTTGTCTGTAGCCGGGTTGATGACGAAACCAGCTGCTGCGATCAAGGCAACGGTGTTGTACTTTGGCTCCCCAGTATTGTTTTCTAAGTTTCCAATACTCCGATCCGAAACCTTGTGACCCGTTCGTTCATAAACGAACTGGCTTAAGTCACGCTGGCTCCACCCCCGTGCCTTACGCGCTTCTCGAAGGATTGCGCCGAGTGCTTCTAGACCATGCTTTGTCCAAATCTTAGCCAAGCCCTAATTCGCTATCCTATAGTTCTACTAGTTCTATCTACCATTATCACCATTATTGCTTGTCTCGTAAAACACGCCTATTGTTTTGTTCCTTGCGAAATGCGCTTCGCACTTCTATAATCAGGTTTGAGAAAGTAGAATGGTGCTACCAGTGAAAGCGCGAGCAGCGGTAAGTGTGGGTTCAGAGGTCGTTTCGGCTACTGTGATGATGTCTGAGGGTGAAGCCCGACAGCATATTGAAACCATAAAATTGCGCTTTGATGACATTACGGTTCTCCTGCTAGAACTTGATAACAGACGAGGGTGGGAGGCACTGCACTACAGGTCTATGCACCAGATGATCCAAGCGGAACTCAAAGATCATCTGAACAAATCAGTCTCCCAAATTTATCGCAAGCTCAGCGCGGCGAAAATCCGACAGAAACTTTCGCACGCATGCGAAAACATTGAGGTGATTCCAGCGCGGCAACTTGAACCTCTGGGTAAGCTACCCCCTGAACAGTGGCAAGACACTTGGGAGGAAGTAACCTCAACCGCTCCTGATGGCAAAGTGAGTAGAGAATACGTTCAAACGGTTGTGAGCCGACGTATGCAGGACTTTGGCTGGGGTGGTGGTTTAAGCGGAGTTTCTGTGGATAAGCGTTCGCCTACTACGAGTAACTCTTGTGAGGGCACGACAGGTTCTCCCCAACACTGCTGGAATTGCCAGCACCGTGGGGAATTAATCGAAAATCACAGTTTTTATTGCAACCGCCTGGGAGTTTTTAGCTTGCTAGACAAAAGTGCTGATGCACGAGGAGTCGAATGTGTTCTGTGGAGTTACCGAGAGTATGACTCTGACGAAGCCAACAATAAAACCCAGCCCACTCACGAGACTTTTGCTCTTACCCTCCCGGCACACCTGCAACCCCTAATTCAGGATGCCGCACGTACTTTAGGGATGAGTTTAGTGGACTGGGCGACTTTGGTACTGGAGTCAGAAGCAATAGCTGCCGTACAGCTAGCTCAAGCAAAAATGGCAACCTAATCTAGGCTGTTGGGTGCTAATTTTAATATTTAAATCCCTGGACATTTCTGGAAATACGCTATAAAATCAGGTGGTAATAAACCAATCTGTAGTCTGGAATGTCGAGAAATTATGTCAGCCCAAGAGAAGCAACTAGAATTCTGGGAGTTTCCGAAAGAACCCTCAGAAGATGGGAAGAAGTTGGAAAAATCAAGACCATTCGCACGTCAGGAAACCAGCGTAGATACGACGTTGCAGGCTACACAACTAGCGCTGGTGGGGATAGGGCTACCATACTCTATGCCCGTGTCTCTTCCCCAAAACAAAAAGAAGACCTCAATCGTCAGTGTGAATATCTTAAAACTCGATATCCTGACGCAGAGCTTGTCTATGAAATTGGGGGCGGACTCAACTACAAAAGACAAAAATTTTTATCCGTATTGGAACGGATCATGTCAGGAGCTGTCGAACGTGTTGTGGTCGCATATAAAGACCGGCTGGCAAGATTTGGCTTTGAGTTGTTCGATTGGCTCTGTACAAAAAATTCTTGTGAACTCGTGGTTCTCAACGAAGTTAAGTTATCTCCCGAACGCGAATTGGTTGACGACATCCTTGCAATCCTCCACTGTTTCTCAGCCAGATTGTACGGACTCAGAAAATATAAGGCTGAAATCACTAAAGATTCGGATTTACCCAAGCCCAAGTCTCCATCCAATTTGGAAAAAGTGGCTAGCGGCGAGTAGATATTGCTTTAATCAGGGAATTGCATACCAACGAAAACATGGAAAGATTAGCCGCATTGACCTACGGAAAGTTGTACTGAAGAATGTGCCTGATTGGGTCAAGGAAACCCCGTACTCATTCCGAGTTCAAGCGGTTTACGATGCCCACGAAGCATTTACTAACAGCCGTAAGAATGGGACTAAACTTGCCGACGCTGGAAGGTTCCGTTCGGTCAGGGACAGGGTACAGTCAATTAAGTTTCGTCCAGAGGATTATAAAAATGGTACGTGGTTTCCAGATTGTACAAAACAATTTAGCTTCCAGGTAGCAGAACCTATACCTAGCCTTGATGTTCACTACCAACAAAAGCAGAAATCCGGTTCATACAAGACGCGGGTTAGAAAGCAAACTTGGAACGCTTCGACTCAGTTGGTTTATGACAAAAAGCGCTGGTTCGCTGTATATCCGGTAGAGTTTAAGCCAGAAAAATCAAATCGTCAGTCAATGATTGCTCTTGATCCAGGTGTGCGAACCTTCTTGACTGGTTTCGATGGGGAGAAGTTTGTAGAGATTGGTAGTAAGGATATCACCAGAGTCTATAGACTGTGCAAGCACACTGACAACTTAATTTCTGAGAAATCAAAACTGAAAGGACGGAAAAATAAGCGTCAACGCCAGCGAGTTCAAACCAGAATTGACCACCTACGAACTCGTGTGCGTAATTTGGTTGATGAAGTTCACAAGAAAGCAGCAAAATGGCTAACCTCTGAGTACAGATTAATATTTATTCCTACCTTTGAGTCATCCCAAATGGTTGCCAAGTCAGGAAAGAAAAGCCGCAAGATTAACTCTAAAACAGTTCGCCAACTTCTGCGCTGGTCACATTATCGTTTCAAACAGACACTAAAGTTCCACGCCCTAAAACGCGGTGCCGAGGTTATTGATGTGAGCGAAGAGTACACGTCGAAAACATGTACCTCATGTGGTCACGTTCATGCAAAGCTGGGCGGCTCAAAGCAGTTTCGTTGTCCTCGTTGCCGACACACTCTGCCAAGAGATTTCAATGGCGCTTTGGGGATATTCCTCAAGGCATTGCGAGATATCGCCTCCGTTGATAGCTCGTCTATCTCGGTGCTATGTCCGACTTCCTCCGGGATTGTCCGGGCTTGATATATCTGAACGGGTGCAATTGCTCTAAAGACTGCGATCGCTGTCGTGAACTGTGCTCGAGCAAAGCTCATGCCCTCGCGTCGCACAAAGGTATGAGTCTCAGCTCCAAAATACGGAGACGGCACGTATGTTCGAGCAAAAAAGGGATTGACCGAGTTGGAGCGTCGCTTGCAACGGGCTGCCATTCTAGAAGTCTATGAAGTTCGTCGCATTCTAAAGTTACAAATCGCTCGCTTAGCCGCACAACGACGAAACGAAACTGACCTGGATCGGAGGCAAGAGAGCCTTCAACATCGGGAGTGTGCTCGTCAAGGTGGCAATCGTTCAGCGTTTCTGGATGCTGATATCGCGTTTCATCTTGCGGTTGCGACTGCCAGTAAAAATGCCATTCTCGTTGAGGTGACGAGCGAATAACCCATCAGGCTACGGTTACCTTAAGCAAGTTAAATCACCTTAACTCAGTTGACGTCGGAACTGGCGGACACTAAGAAATGTTAGCACCGTAGCAAAAACTAGCAGCACCAGCACCTGAGGCCACAGCGTTTCAAAACCAACTCCTTTGAGTAAGATGCCGCGACAGACTTCGACAAAGTAGCGCAAGGGGTCTAGGTAACTGAGCCATTGCATGAAGCGAGAGATGGGGGTGAGTGGGCTGATGGCTCCAGATAGTAGGATAAGGGGCGAGTTGATAAAGAAAGCGATAAGTTGTGCCTGCTGTTCGCTTTTAGTAAAGGAGGCTAGCAAGATACCAATGCTAATGCCTACCCAGAAGTAAATGACTCCAATTTCAAGGAACAACAGTAAACTCCCCCGAACGGGAACGCCAAAGACTAGGTGTCCCAAGAGCAGAGCAATCATGGAATCGAACAGGAGCACGACGAGTATGGGAGAGAGCTTGGCAAGAAGCACCTCTGTATTAGATGCTGGAGTCATCAGCAACTGCTCGATCGTCCCGGCCTCTTTTTCACGCACTAGTAATGATGAGGCAGTCTGGGAACCAATAATAGTGAGCAGCAACCCAAGCATCCCTGACACTATGAACCAGGAGTTCTCTAGCCCTGGATTGTAGAGTACCGTAGTCTGCACCTGGGCCTGGTAGCGTTGTGAATCTGTATGAGTAGAAGTGGAACGGTTGTTCGTTTGCCGCGAGTTGTAGTCACTAACTAATTGGCTGACGTAGCCAGAGGCAAGGTTAGCTGTATTAGCATCTACCGCATCATAGAACGCCTGCACTTGGGCTGTACGTCCTCGGGCAATGTCCTGAGCAAATTCTGGCGGAATAACGACGCCCACCGTGAGCTTACCGTTTGCCAAATCAGTTTTCATATCCTGCTCTTCGGCATAGTACTTGTCGATCGCAAAAGCAGTCGTTTGGTTGAATACCTCGCTCAGATCGCGCGAGGCGGGGCTGTGACTATAGTCAGTGATGCCAACCTTCAGGTAATGCACTTCTGGATTAAGTGCAAAGCCAAACAGGAGCAAAGCAACGGTGGGCGGCACCAGTATTTGGACCATGAGCTGACGGTTCCGAAGCAACTGCGCTGTTTCTTTACGAAATAACGCCCAGAACCGACTGCCTAGAAGAGTATTCAGTAGGTGAGTAAATTCTTTTTGCATTTAGCCCTCAACTTGCATGGATCGCATTTTTCGCCAACCTAGGAAGAAAAATAAGCTAGCTAGCAGTCCCAAAACCAGGACTGGAAGCCAGACGAGAGGCCAACCTACACCCCGGCTAAAGGCATCGCGAGTTATCAGAATGTAGTACCGGGCTGGGACAAAATTGGAAATCCAGCGTAATCCAATCGGAATATTATTGACTGGGTAGATATAGCCGGACATCAGTAGCGAAGGTAGGAAGGTAGAGAGAGTCACGGCTAGGATAACGGCACTCTGGGTTTTCGCATTGTTGCCGATAAAGATACCCCAGAAGACGCCACAGGCAATGTAAAGCATTGTCCCTATGATCAAGGGGGTGGGGTCCCCAGCAAACCAAAGACCGAACAGAGCCCAAGCCTCTAGATTCACGAGAATAACCTCCGCCATACCTACGAGCCAGTAAGCCGCTGCCTTACCCAGCAGGTATTCACTACTGGTGATGCTAGAGGCATAAACCTGGAGAATAGTACCTTGGTCTAGCTCTTTGGCTGTGGCTAGACCAGATAGCAATGGGGGGTATAAGATCAGAACGATCGCCACAGCCCCTGGTCCAATATACTTGAGTGTCTCTAAGCCGGGGTTGTACCACAACCGGGACTCAACACTCACGGCGGTTGGTTTGCTTACTGGATGCAGGTTGTCCACAAAAGCATTAGTCGTCGAACTCGCATAGCCCTGAACAATATTGGCAGTGTTGGCATCGGTGCCATCCACCAAGAGTTGCACTTGAGCTTGACGTCCGGGCCGCTGAAGATCTCGCGTAAAATCTAAGGGGATGATTAAGCCTGCTGAGACTCTACCCTGGTCTAACAGTCGGGATATGTTAACGTCTGGTCCCTTAGCCACCACCTTGAACTCATTGGTGCGCTCAAATGTGGCAATGTACTCGCGGCTGGTGGGTGTATTGTCTAGATCTTGGATGGCGAGGTTAATGTTATTTACATCCAAGGAGACTGCAAAACCAAACAGCAGCAGCGAGACCAAAGGTAACGCTAGCGCCATTGTCAGCGTCAGGCGATCGCGCCCGAGTTGCGTGAGTTCTTTGATTATCTGAGCTATGATGCGTTTAGTTCGGATCATCACCCGCTATCCTCTTAATCTACTGGTATGAGAACCCGACCGTCAGCAGGCATTCCTGGCTTTGCTAAGCCCTGCGGGTCTTTGAGGGTCAGTTCCACGCCAAATACCTGGGTGACTCGGTCTTTTTTGAAATAAATGTTTTTTGGCGTGAAGCTAGCTTTGGGATCTACCCGAGTCACCGTTGCCGGTAGCGACTGATGGGGAAACGAATCTAAGTAAACTAGACCCTGCTGACCTAATCTGACCTTGCCTATTTCTCCTTCTGGAATGAAGCCACGCAAGTAGAGACGATTGAGATTCACCAGCGTCAGTAAGGGCGCACCAGCTGCCACCACTTCACCAGGCTCTACCGTCTTGGTAATCACATTCCCTGCTAGGGGGCTTTTGATCACAAGGTAATTTAGATTGGCCTGGATCTGGGCTTGATTGGCCTCAGCATTGCGGACATCCTCCTGAGCAGTGGTGATGTCGGTGCGGGCTTGGTCAATCTGACGCTCTACCAAGAGTGCTGCGGCAGCACGGATCGGTGTGTTGCGGAGATTTGAGCGGGCTTGGGTGAGCGTTCCTTGGGCTGCCTTGACCTGTTGCTGCGCTGTGGCGACACTAGCTCGATCAACTTCTACCTTGGAATCATCTTCATCTCGCTGTTGGGCTGACACCGCACCCTGAGCAAACAGAGTTCGGGTTCGCCCTTGTTTAATCAGGGCCAGTTTCAAATTGGCTTGAGCTTGGATGAGCTGAAACTGAGCTGCGGCGAGATTATTCTCAGTCTCGACAACCTTCCCCTGGCTCTCTTCCTTTGCCTGCTGCGTTGTCAGGTTGTCCTGCTGCAACTGAGCCCCTAGCACAGGCAACTGCTGACGGTAACGCTGCAACTGATTCTGCTTAGACTTCACCTGGGCGATCGCTCCCCGCAACTGCGCCTGCAATTCAGAATCATCAATGCGCACTAGCAGTTGGCCAGGCTTGACCCAATCACCTTCCTCAACTTTCACCTCTGCTACCCGTCCCCCGATCTTGGCTGATATATCTGTGTTGTAGCTCTCAATACGACCGCTCAAAAACAGGCCTTTCGGCTCGGGATGATAAAAGAACAGACGATAAACGCCGTACCCCACTCCACCCAGCAGTGCCATCATTGCCAAGATCAGCACTGATTTGGGAGGTTTAGGTAGCCCTAGCTTAGGCTTCTCCTGAGGAGGCTTTTGCTCCGGGGGTGGCTCTTTGACAACAGTAGGAGTGTCAATAAGCTGTTGAGAATTATTCGGGGGCTCAGTTGTTTGTGTCATGATGACTCCAGGTAAAAATTCATAAAAATTAATACTTAATTGATTGGTCAATCAAGTTGAAGGCAAAAAAATATTGCCTTCAACCCGATTAATCGGCGTCTGGTACGGACAGTTGCATGCCTTGCAGGAAAATCTCGACGGCAGTGTTCACCATCATCTCTGGGCTGATCCGTTGCGCATCTGGCTGCGGAAAGACTTCGCGCATGAAGATATACCCCAGGAGGGGGCCAATGAAACAGCGCGTCGCCGCTCCAGGATCCATAGGTTTTAGTACGCCAGCTGACATCTGAATAGCTAGATAGCGAGAAAAGAAAGCAAAGGTACGACTAGGCCCGATGGAGTTAAACAGCTCAGCAACTTGAGGTTGGCGGAACGATTCCCCTAGTAGCAGCTTCATGACCGCAACCGATCTTGGGTTCTCCACTTTTTCAAGAAATACGTGACCGAAGAGGGTGAGGACATCACGTGGTGGTTTGGTCATCAGTTCCTCGGTTTGAGTCAGCAGTTGCAGTTCTGGTAAGTGTTGCTCGAGCACTTGCTGAAACAGATCGCTTTTATCCTTAAAGTAGTGGTAAATCAGACCAGGCGAGCCAATTCCCGCTGCTGCTGCAATCTCCTTGTTGGTTGCCTTGTCAAAGCCCTTGGTGGCAAAAACCTGCAATGCACCGTCTATCAGCTGCTGTCGGCGCTCCTCGAAGCCTTGCTCGTCGCTTAGAGGCATGAACATACCTATACTTGCTTGATTGATTGGTCAACTAAGCATCAGCATAACGAGGGGGTGGCAGCATTGTCAACTGGACAAAAATTCTCATCGCAATTTTTGCACTGGTAACGCTGCTTGCCTCGATAGTGACCGTTTTTGTGAGTTTGAGTGGATTGACAGCTAGGACATGAGACAGTACGGTAAGTCAGAATAAAAGTTGGTAAGGAACCGAACTCCGCCGTTATTTGACCTTTGATATCTTGATTACAGGTTGAGATTGAGAGCATAAAGATAAAGATTATGACATTAGTTCGTTGGCAACCAGTCCGGGAAGTTGAAAGCCTGCAACGGCAGATAAACCACCTGTTCGATAACATGATGCCGACAGGTTCAAACAGCTTTAGTGGTGGCATTACCTTTATGCCCGCCGTTGAAATGAATGAAACCCCCGATGCGGTATACCTGAAACTGGAAGTCCCTGGTTTAGAAGCCAAAGACCTCGACGTGCAGGTCACAAAAGAAGCGGTTTCTATCAAGGGTGAACGCAAGTCTGAATCCAAGACTGAAGAAAAAGGTGTCACTCGCTCCGAGTTTCGCTACGGGTCTTTCCGACGGGTGATTCCCTTACCGGCTCAGATTCAAAATGACAAAGTGCAATCCGAGTTCAAAAATGGCATCCTCACCCTGAATCTGCCCAAAGCTGAATCAGAAAAGAACCGGGTCGTCAAGGTTAATCTTGGCTAACATACTGCTGTTGGGCTAAGCCTAAATAGCATCTAGAAAGGAGCAGCTCTGGAAATTTACTAGGGCTGCTCCTAATTTTTTGGTAACTCCAGATATCAGTCAAGAGTAGAAATTGATGATACAACTCAGTTATTGAGAGTAATTGCGAGGTGGAAGTTGCCCCGGCTATCTTGGTTATGCTGCAGCCAAAGCCGGAGTACATGGTCTTACCTATGCCCTCGCCAGAGAACTTAGTCCTCAAGGGATTACCGTCAACGCGATCGCCCCTGGTCTGATTGCTGATACAGCCATTACTCAGGATTGGTCAGAAGAGCGCATAATACGCATTGTTGCAGAAACACCCGTTGGTCGGGCAAGGGCAACCGCTCCGAAGCCATCGTTGAGTTGATAGAACTTGGCTTGGCTGTCGCCAGCAGTCAGCAACCCACTCAGTCTGGTATGACAGTGCAAGACAATGTAATTATGGGTGACTTGAGCCAAACTGTCACGGGGCTGGCTTCCCAAGTAGACCAGTTAACCAGCATTGTGCAAGATACTGTATTGCAGCGTCTAAGAAATCTGGAGACGGAACTGATGGGGGAGTCCGTCGCCTGAGAGCCGAGAATGAGTCTCTCAGGCAACAGCAGGGGCAACTTCTGCGACCTTGAGGCTGTGCGCGAGCGCATCCTTTCAGAGCTGAGGGTAGGCAAGCAAGCGCCGGAGTACAAGCGAACGAAGGCAGTGATAGACCGATTTATTGCAGAGTTAGGGTCGCCATGATTGGACTGAACTCGTAAGACCCAGCACGAACGCTTTCTCAAGCACCGCCTACCATGTTCGGGAGAGGCGACAATCTCTCACTCAGGGTGGCGGGGCAATTGTAGCGGTCGGGTTGGGTCTGGCAGGGGACTATTTGAACACCGAGAACGAAAGCCCAAAACGAAAAACTCCCAATAGATTCGCCTACAAGCTGCCTGATTTTCGTCCCGCTTATCAGACTACCTACGCCAATCATGCTCTCTGAGGCATCTAAAAGCCCCAGCGCTGAAAAACGCGCTCTGACGGTGATTGGGCTGTCACAATTGGTGGAGAGCGAACGCGAAATGCTGCATAGCTCCCAGATTTTTCTGCTCTCCCGCGTAAAGTAGAAAATTGTTATTGAAACACTGCTTTGGGTTCTTCAACAGAAACCACTTCTTCTAAACTCCTAACTTTCTCTACAACGGCACATATCCTGCTCGCCCTGAGTCAATTAACAAGAAAAAGTAACACGGTTCTGGACCAGGGTTATGGAGGTCATGTGGGACATTGGCCTGGAAAAAGACAGAATCACCTGACGCTAAGGTTCCCTGCCAGTCACCTAGTTGGCAATTCAAGCGGCCTTGTACCACTGTGATGTGCTCCACCACTCCAGGCTGATGCGGCGGGAAGGAACCCGTCTGCTGAGGTGGAATCACATACCAGATTACCTCAATCCCTCGTTGCAGGAAGGCCGGGGAGAGAAGGTGACGCTGTGCGCCTGTGTGCGGATCAACTAGAATTTGCCGCTCGTCGTGCCGTGTCACTATCACCGTCTCCGTCTTTTGTGCCTGTTCGCCCAGAAGTTGAGAGACAGTGCAGCCGAACCCCTCAGCAATCTGCACTACTACTCTGATCGTCGGATTTTTGACGCCCCGCTCAATATCTGAAAGCATAGCCCGACTGACCCCTGTCCGCTCTGCCAGTTCTTCCAGGGTTAGGCCCTGCCGCTGCCGCCACGTGCGGATGTTACTGCCTAAATCCACTCTCTTTCATTTCCTGATGCACTCTCGTCACCTTCTTCCGCTATAGTAGATCAAGCCCTTTCTTCTATAGCGGAAATAGTTTACTATAGGGGAATAACGATCTGGGAGACAATACTTGCCATTGTCCCCCTGGTTTTGACCATTGTGACCCCATCTGTTCCGAGGGGGTTTGCCAAGTCGCGCGTGAGAGTTATTCGCTCTCGCTTTCAATCCTAGTTGGAGATTCAACTCCATGTCGAATCAGAATCACTCCGCCATCAGGCGGGACACAGTTGGGATTATGGCAACTACCTGTGCTATTGCCGTTGCCAATGTGTATTACAATCAACCGCTACTCGCGATCATTGGACAAAGCTTTCATATTTCCGTGCGACAAGTTGGTTTCATCCCCATGCTCACCCAAATCGGCTTTGGAGTGGGGTTGCTCCTGATTGTCCCATTGGGCGACATGATGGAACGTCGGCAGTTAATTGTCACCATGCTGGCTGCAACCACCTGCGCTTTGGTAGCAGCTGCTATGTCCCCGAACATTGTTTGGCTGGTCGTGGCACATCTGGCAATTGGCTTGACAACAATTGTACCCATGCTAGTTATTCCGTTTGCGGCCCAACTAGCAGGACCAAAAGAACGGGGAAAAGTTGTCGGCAACGTGATGAGCGGCCTGCTCATCGGCATACTTCTAGCACGAACCGTGAGCGGATTTATCGGAGCCACTTTAGGTTGGCGACCAATGTATTGGGTTGCAGCCGGGCTGATGATTGTCCTGGCCGTTGTGGTAGCAATGCTGCTGCCGAAAAGTAGACCCAATTCCAAAATGTCTTACCAAAAATTAATGCAGTCACTGCCAGGGCTAATTCAAGGGCAACCAGTGTTACGCGAATCCTCGCTGATTGGAGCCATGTTGTTTGGGGGATTCAGTGCCTTTTGGACGACGCTCGTCTTCTTACTGGAGAAGCTACCCTATCACTATGGCAGCACAGTGGCTGGTCTATTCGGTTTGGTCGGGGTGGTTGGGGCCATGGCGGCACCGATTGCCGGGAAACTGGCAGACAAAGGAAGTGCAAGGCGGACGGTGGGGGTGGCTGTTGTGATTACAATGTCATCTTTCCTGACATTTTGGTTGTTCGGGTACCAGTTATGGGGGTTGATTATTGGGGTGATTTTGCTGGACTTAGGTGTGCAGGCTGGTCATGTGACAAATCAGGCACGCATCTATACCCTGCCATCAGAAATACATAGCCGTCTGATCTCGATTTATATGGTGTCGTACTTCTTGGGGGGCGCTCTGGGATCTTTTCTTGCTGCTTACGGTTGGAGTGTGTGGCAGTGGAGCGGGGTTTGCGTGGTTGGGGTATTCATGATGGTTATTGCCTTCACTGCCTACTTCAGAGGGCTCAAGCCTCAGCGGTCTCGCCTGAAATGACGGTGAGTGCCAAAATTTGATTCTTGGTCAATTTTCTAGCTGGTAACAATATCAATGATGTTTCAGATCACTGGTTACGACCACGTTGGCATCCGTGTCTCAGAGCGAGATACAGCAGTCAAGTTTTATGAGGCACTTGGGTTCAGGATTGACCCGGCTGAAAACTCCCCGGAGCATGAGGCCGTCGGGATGATTAATGACGCAGGCATCCGCATCAACTTGATCTACAACGCGATTCCGCGTCCAGGGAATAAAAATATTTTGATGGATGAGCCTATAAAGTATCCTGGGCTAACTCATCCAGCATTTATTGTTGATGATCTCAACGGTGTCATGAAAGAAATGGAGCGACGTGGAATAAAGATTACGGAGGGTCCCATTGAATTTGGTAGTAGACGGTCAGTCTGCTTCGTCAGAGATCCAGATGGGAATGTCTTGGAATTTGATGAGCTTTTTGCCTAGTTCAGTTTCGGTAGATGAAACCACAATCTTTCAAATTGCCTATCACAAGAAAACCGGAGAGGTCAATGCTCAAGTTATATACTCACGAGTTGTCGGGGAATTGCTACAAGGCTCGGCTCATGCTGTCATTACTAGGGTTGGAGTATGAGGCCGTACCAATCAATGTTGTAGAGGGCGAGCAAAAGTCGCCACAGTTTCTCAAACTCAACCCGCTTGCTCAAGTACCAGTTCTCATTGATGGCGGTACAGTTATTCGAGACTCCCAGGCAATTCTGGTCTACCTGGCGCGGTGCTATGGAGGTGAAAACTGGCTGCCTTTGGATGCTGAGTCAATGAGTAAAGTGGTGCAGTGGTTATCTACTGCTGCCAACGAAATTCAAAACAGCCTCGCAGCAGCCAGATTGTACTTCCTTTTGAACGCGCAGGTAGATCTGAAACTAGCACAGCATCGAGCCAAGCGTGTCCTACAGGTTATGAACGAGCACTTGCAAGAGCGCGACTGGCTTGAACTAGCTCGTCCAACTATTGCGGATATAGCTTGCTTCCCGTATGTCGGACTAGCTGCAGATGGCAAGATTTCTCTGGAGAGTTATCCCCATGTATTGAGCTGGATTGACCGGCTTAAGAAACTTCCAGGTTATGTTGGTCTGCCTGGTTTGTAGCAATCGACACAGAAGAGCGAATGTCCGACAAGAGGCTGAAAGCCCTATGCTGGCGTTATCGAACCTAGCTTTACAGGCTAGATACCATCGTTGTGCGTGAATTCGCCAACAACATCAGCTCGGCTGTCAATTGCCGCGCTCTGTCAGGGGCGCTCTCAGGGCGAACGCACCTTGTCAATAAAAAGGCTTAGTTCTCAATAAAGTCCTATTTTTTGGCATTAAGCTTTTTTATTGAGAATCGTTACCCTAATAATTTTTACCTTCTGTCTACGGAGGAAAAAATCAGATTAACGGAAAAGCTTATTCTTGCGTTTGATGCACAAGCTAGAATTTTTGTCCATTTAGTTTTATTAATTTTAGATGCGTTTGCCCTGGGCCGGTCATGTGCATGATATCGCTGCTGCTGCATTATATCTGGCTTCACTAGAGGCATCTTTCATTACTGGAGAAGTCCTGAACATCAATGGAGGACTTGTCTTTGGTCACTGAAGGATGTAACATACGACGACCCATCAAATTGGGATAAATAGCATTGAAGTGGATTCCCACCCAAGTAGAAATTTCATCCATGCAAATTACTTACGCTGACTTTGAAAAAGTAGATATTCGTGTCGGCAAAATTATCAAGGTTGAAGATTTTCCCAAGGCCCGCCAACCCGCTTATAAACTCTGGATAGATTTTGGCCACCAAGGCATTAAAAAATCCAGTGCCCAAATTACAAAGCTTTATAGCAAAGAAAGTTTGCTGTCGAGGCTGATTATAGCTGTAGTCAACTTTCCCCCCCGACAAGTTGCTGATTTCATGTCTGAAGTCTTGGTACTAGGCGTAGTGCTGGATAATGAGCAAGTTACGTTGATTCAGCCAGATGCGGATGTCCCTCTAGGTGAAAGAATTTTATGAAGCTTGCGGGTCACGGGGTTTGGTTCGATTGCGACCCAAACCCCAGACAGGAAAACTCCTCTCGATAGGCAACAGCTAGAGCAACTTCTGCGACCTTGAAGCTGTGCGCGAGCTCATCCTTTGGGATCTGAAGGTAGGGAGTAAGGTTGGCCCAAGACAGGCGATCGCTCGAACAGGAATGATTGAGTATAAATATCGAAAATAGTGAATTGAGTAAAGACTCTAAGCTTTAGGAGAGAGTAAATGGCTACAGTAGCTGAGCGATTGAATTATTTTCGTACCTCTGTCATTCGTGAAATGACAAGGCTTGCAATCAAGCACTCGGCCATCAACATGGCCCAAGGATTTCCTGATTTCCCCTCCCCGACCGAACTTATTCAGACTGCGTGTCATGCCATTGAATCAGGTTATAACCAATACACGAACACTTGGGGAATTCCAGAGCTTCGCCAAGCAATCTCAAGAAGTCTCCAGCATTTATACGGTTTATGTTATGACCCAGAAGAGCAAATCACGGTCACCTGCGGAGTCTCTGAAGGCATTGTCTTGGCAATGCTTAGCTTGGTTAACCCAGGAGATGAAGTTGTTGTCATAGAACCATTTCACGACAATTATCTCCCCGCCATTAATTTCGCACAGGGTAAACCAGTTTTTGTCCGATTGGAGCCACCTTCTTATCAACTCGATCCAGAGGGTCTACGAGCCGCCTTCTCACATAAAACCAAAGCTATCATTATCAACACGCCTCATAATCCCACTGGACGTGTTTTTACTAGGGAAGAATTGAACCATGTAGCCAGTCTTTGCAAAGAGTTTAACGTTATCGCTGTGACGGATGAGATTTACGATCGCATTACTTACGATGAACACCAACACGTTCCTCTGGCAACCCTTGATGGAATGTTTGAGCAGACTATAACTCTTGGTGGTCTTGGTAAAAGCTTCTCCGTAACCGGATGGCGGATCGGCTACGCCTGTGCTTCTCCTAAGCTAAGCACAGCCATGCGCACGCTGCATGACTTTACAACAATTTGCGCACCAGCCCCCTTGCAGTACGCTGCAGTAGCTGCATTTGGATTGCCAGAGTCATTTATTAAGACTCAGAAACAAGAATACACCATCCGACGAGAGCGGATAGTCAAAATTCTGGAAAAATCTCAATTTTTTGTAGAGCGACCTCAGGGTGCTTATTACTTAATGAGTGATTTTAGCCAATGGAACTTTGATGGAGATGATTATCAATTTGCCTTCTTTCTGGCTGAGGAAATCGGAATAGCCGTTGTACCGGGTTCTAGCTTTTACTCAACGCCCTCACTCGGGCAGAATACAGTTCGCTGGGC
Organism: uncultured bacterium; assembly: GCA_964250845.1. Classification (GTDB taxonomy): domain Bacteria; phylum Cyanobacteriota; class Cyanobacteriia; order Cyanobacteriales; family Chroococcidiopsidaceae; genus CAXUIG01. The sequence continues at coordinate 30,667 of CAXUIG010000036.1, forward strand.
CTTTGCTAAAAAAATGGAAACCCTTGATGCAGTTGAAGAAAGATTGCAAACTTATATTTTACGCTTAAGGAGTTGAATGATGAACTTCAACCTCACGCGCGTCTGCAGTCGGGGGCTTAAGCAAAAGCCCTTGAAAAAGTGGCTCAATGTTGCCGCTTTTTCTCGAAATACTGTTGATGATATTTTTCTGCTAACCAATAAGTCGAAGCAGGCTGAATCTGGGTCACGATGTCCAAGTCATACCTGAGTGAGCGTTGCAGTTTCTCCTTTGACGATCTCGCTGCCTGTTCCTGTTCTGGGGTGTGGAAGAAAATCACGGAGCGATACTGCTCCCCCCGGTCTGGACCTTGGCGGTTCAAGCTCGTTGGATCATGAATGTCCCAGAATACTGCGAGTAGTTGATCATAACTCACCACCAATGGGTCATATTCCACACTTACTACCTCTGCGTGTCCTGTGATCCGAGCACACACATCCAAGTAAATTGGGTTTTCAAAGTGCCCACCCATGTAGCCTACAGAGGTGGAGACAACACCCTTGACTTTACGAAAGGCTGCTTCCACACCCCAGAAGCATCCAGCCCCAAATGTAGCTTTTTCTACGGTTCTATCTATCATACATTGCACCGAGATTTCGTCTTATTGAGCGTGTGACGTGGTTTGGGCACTAGGTGTTACCTGCGGCAGGGAACACCCGATCGCGTCCAGCTACCTTGGCCTGATAGAGTGCTGCATCGGCAGACTGATACAACAATTGCAGGTCAGCACCATCTTCAGGATACTGGGCTACGCCAGCGCTGAACGTTACCTGAAACTTGGTGCCATCGGGGGCAATAAACTGCTGCTGACGCAGAGTGTCTAGCACCTTAGTCAGCCTCTGCACTCCTTCACTTTTAGTCATACTGTACATGCCCACAACAAATTCCTCCCCACCCCAACGCGCCACCAAATCTTCACCTCGAAACGCTCGCCGCAGCAGTTGTCCCACCTGGCGCAACACCGCATCCCCAGTCGCATGACCATAGCGAGCGTTGACCTGCTTAAAGTGATCCAAATCCAGGGTAGCTAGGCACAGAGGTTGGTTGTGTTGCAAGGCTAGACTGAAAAACTCATCTAGATCTTGGGTTGACTTCTGGCGATTGGATACTCCAGTCAACGGATCGGTTTGAGCCAGACTGCGAATGAGTTTAATTCTCTCTAAGCGATTGATGATGCGGGTGACCAGTTCTGGTCCGACAATGGGCTTGCTCACAAAGTCATCTGCACCCACAGCAAACACCTGATTCACTATCGTCGCCTCTGTGTGAGCTGTGAGAAAAACTATTGGCAATCCGCCCCAGTGCAAATCGTTACGTACGACCTGACACAGTTCAATTCCGCTCAAATGAGGCATTTCTACATCCAAAATTAGCAGCTCCGGTGAAGATGCTTCCAGCGTTTCCCAGAATTGTCGTGGATCATCGAGAGTCGTTACTTTGAGACCCCAAGGCTCAAGCAAGCTCCTCAGAGTAGCCAGAATTTGTGGATCATCGTCCACTACCATCACCCTAGCGACCGCAGGCTCTACTTGTTGCAGCACACGAGTCACTGCCTCCAGCACCTGCTTTGGAGCTACAGGCTTCTGCAAAAAGGCGCGTCCCCCCAGTCGGGCTACTTCTACCCGACCAGTCAAACCATTGTGGGCTGTAAAAACTAACACCGGCAATGGTGGCACCTGGTTGCTTAGCTCTGCTAACAGAGTTAAACCATCCTCAGGTGTGTTAGAAAGGGACAGGTCAAGCAGCACGACATTGGGAGGGTGACGATAGATTGCATCCTTGGCTGCAGATAGATTTGTAGCGATTTCTGCGCGTATTTCTCTAACATTGGCCTCAATCAGCAACTCTGCCGCCAATTGGCGATCGCTGTCAACTATTAATAACAGGGGGCGTTCATCATTGTTCGTCTCGGCTGGTGCAACTAGTCCTTCTGGAGTTCGCTCCATTTCCTGGCGCAAGGCTTCCACCAGTTCCCGGAGGCTGATGGCCTCTTTTTGACCCAAGGACTTACCCGCTTGAAACATGCGTTCTATTTTCCGAGCCAATCGGGAACCTTCGGTAAAGCCAAAGGTTCCTAATGAACCTGCTAGTGTATGGGCTTCCCGTTCTGCCTGCCGCCGTAGTTCTTGACCAAGCGCTTTTTTCAGCAGGGCTGTGGCAGCCTGCTCAAGGACTTCCACCTGCTCGCTAACCCGTTGTTTGAATCGGTTCCAAACTCCAGCCACTGCTCCTAGCGTCTGTTGCTGAGTCTGTTCGCCAGTCTCAGGAGATGCTGAGGTCAGGGCACTGGCTGCTAATGGTTTAAGGCGGTAACCGATGCCATAAACCGTCTCGATCAAATCAGCAGGAGCCCCTGCTGCTTTTAATTTCTGCCGCAAACCTTTGATCTGAGTTCTAACCGCCTCCTCGCCAGGTGTTGACTCATACGACCAAACGTGTTCTAGAATCGCACCGCAGCTGAATACACGGCGATAGTTTCGCAGGAAAAGTTCTAGGAGAGCATACTCCTTAGGGGTCAATTTCAGAGGATGCGCCCCATACGCTACCTCATGAGTAGTAGGGTCAAGTTGTAGGCTTCCCCATTCAAGCACAGGAAGTGAGGTCGAACCCGAGCGACGCAGCAACGCCCGAACGCGAGCTAACAATTCCTGCACGTCAAAGGGTTTGACGACATAATCATCTGCTCCTGCATCTAATCCCTTGGCCTTATCATCACTGCTGTCGCGACCAGTCAACAGCAGAATCGGCATATGATAACCCTGCGATCGCAGCCGTCGGCAAAGGCTGATACCATCGAGCTTGGGTAACATCATATCCAGCAGAATTAAGTCATACGCAAAAGCCTCTACTAACTCCCAAGCAGCCTGACCATCCTTGGCAACTTCAACTGCATAATATTCGTTGGATAGGACTGTTGCTAGCGCTTCGGCAGTAAACTCGTCGTCTTCTACTACTAAAATCTTCATCTCAGCGTCAAGCAGACTACACAAAGGGTCAACCTTAATAGTTGCTTAATATTTGCAAATGTCAACCCAATAGTATTAGAGTTTACCGACTACTGCCTCACCAAACTGGTATCAATCGCTCAGGGGTAGAGACCTCGGTCAGCGAGTGCCTGGGCGACGCGACCTACGCCCAGGGTGTAGGCTGCCAGCCTTCTAGGAACTTGCCGATCCTTCGACTGTTGAGTCACCTGATTGTAGGCTTGCACCATCAAGTTTTCCATTTCGCGGTTGACGCGCTGCTCATCCCAAAACACGTAGGAAAGGCCCTGTACCCACTCCAGATAACTCACCACCACCCCCCCGGCATTGGTCAAGATGTCTGGCAGCACCGTCACACCTCGCGCCTCTAGGGCTTGGTCTGCTATCAAAGTGACAGGTCCATTAGCAGCCTCTGCCACAATGTCGGCTTGAACCTGATTCACATTTTCTTCAGTGATCTGGTTCTCCAGAGCTGCCGGAATCAGGACATCGCAGGGTAGGGCTAGCAGTTGGGCATTCGTAATTTCTACTGCTCCTGGGAAACCTGCAAGACTTTTGCTGTTATGGGCAGCGTAGGCCTTCAGGGCTGGGATGTCGAGTCCCGCTTCCGCAAACACCCCACCTGACCCGTTTGAGACAGCCAGAATCTTGGCTCCAGCCTGGTGCAACAATAGAGCCGCTCCGCTGCCTACATTCCCGAAGCCCTGGATGACCACTCGCGCTCCAGCAAGCGTCTTGCCTCGCTCCGCCAGCGCCTCACGCACGATAATCATCACGCCACGTCCGGTTGCGAGTTCTCGTCCCCGCGAGCCACCAATCGAAATTGGCTTACCAGTCACAACTCCCGGCACAGCGTGTCCGACATTCACTGAGTAGGTGTCCATCATCCAGGCCATCTCACGGGCAGAAGTACCCATGTCCGGTGCAGGAATATCTACCTCTGGACCGATATCTTTGAGCAACTCACTGGTGTAGCGACGGGTGATACGCTCCAGTTCTCCTACGCTATAGCGTGCTGGATCCAAAGCAATCCCTCCCTTAGCACCGCCGTAGGGAATACCTAGCAGGGCGCATTTCCAGGTCATGAGCATTGCCAAGGCTGACACTTCCCGCAGTGTCACAGCCGGGTGGTAACGGATTCCACCCTTGTAGGGACCTAGTACGTCACAGTGCTGAACTCTATGGCCTGCCAGAACTTGCACTTCACCATTATCGAGTTTCACCGGGATGGATACGGTGACCACCTTGCGCGGGTTGCTCAAAACCACCAGCAGCCCTTGATCCATCTGTAATTCTCGGGCTGCCTGCTCTAGATAGCTACAGGCTTGATCAAATGGGCAGATGTACGCAGGGGAAGGAGTTTCCCTCGGCAGCAGCGACGATGAAACCATACCGTCTTCTCCCAAACAGCGGGTTTTCCGCAAACTGGATATCTATGCTTAGCCTACCCTACTCTTCTGGCAAGATTCGAAAATTTAGTAAAAATCGTTACATTTTCCCTCTAGCGATCGCATGGGGCAAATCCAATGTTCAGAACTACCACCTTTCTCTTTCCTCCTCAGCGACCTCACTGATTCTGAGCAGTATATGGATCAGGCTGACCAGCAGAATTAGGATCAGCCCGATGAAAAGAAAAACAATGCCATATTTGCCCAGCATACTTTAAAATCTCCTAATCTCTAGCAAGAACGTACCAAGAAGACCACTCCTCTAGCCGCCGCAGCAATCGATGCAGCGATCGCGCTACTCATCAGACCTAAAACTATCCAAACCAGAAGATTAATTCTTCGATTATTTACACTATTAACATTTGTTTTTATACTTACTTATCTAACAATGTCCGGCAGTTAAAATATGATAAATTCCGATGAAGAGTCTGCGATCGCTAGTCGTGTTCAATACAAACCTGGGTTGATTGATCTTTTTTTTTTTTAGCTAACCTGATATACAGATGATGCTGTATATGGAAATTGTTATCCATTTACTGGGGTGGAGCGAAACCTTTATTTTACCCACAGATTTCCGACTGCGAAGCGGTTTCAGGAATTGGAGTTGGAGACGGTGTAGCTATGAAGAGTTGTATGAGCGTGCAAGGGTACAGCGCTAGTTGTACCCTTGCTTTCTAGCATTTTACCTCTGAATAGTTATTCCCGCGAAACCCTCAAGTCGGTTCTCAGGTAAACTTATTTGTGGTAAGAAATGAAGGAGCGCTACGAAGATGGGTAGACATCCTGGCGACGCACACGAAGAGCACGAGTCGGAAATAGAGGGTCACGAGGAGCAGCGGCAAGCTGCGGAAGAGGACCGTCAGGTTGCCGAAGAAGTAAGGAACTCAGGAGAGGAGCAGCGGCTCTCTGCCGAAAAAGAAAGGCAGGTTCAGGAAGAAGCGCGACAGCTCAAGGAGCAAGCTCGGCAGGATGCCAAAGAAGTCCGACAGCTCAAGGAGCAAGCTCAGCAGGATGCCGAACAAGTCCGACAGCTTAAGGAGCAAGCTCGGCAGGATGCCGAAGAAGCGAAACAGGCTTTGAAGGAACAAGAGATTATTTTGTCGGAGATGCGGCAGACCGCTCGATTAGCTACTGAGTAGTATAGCAGTCCTAAATGAGTTGTAAAAAAATTAAGTATACATAAATATCTTTGG
>CAXUIG010000037.1:0-35695 GCA_964250845.1 uncultured bacterium
GCCCCCTCTATAGCGGAGAGCGTTAGGTATTAATGTAGCGAAGCGAACATTAATTGCGCAGGTTCGGCCCAGGAGTACACAAGGAGCCGACACTGCGCCCGAAGCGAAACGTTTAGAGGGGGATGAATCGCGAACCAAATCTACGGTACTTATAGATAAAATCCTTGACAGAAACCTCAAGATATTGGTAGTATTATATACGTGGTGGCGAAAACACATTAAAGAGCCTTTGCATCTAACTGATGCCACAGTACCTTGAAAACGTAAGCAGTGGCAGTTCCATCGGGAAATATAGCTCCGATGGGTAAAATGTTGAAGCACCAAGCACGGAGTACCAAGTAATCGGAACTCTACAGTACCGTGGGGCACACGGAAACTGACCCTTTGCAATGGGGTGAAAGCGAGGGTGCGAGAATTGCCTCTGGTATCAATTGAGTTGGGCTTGACATTTTGTATCTTTGGTACGGATGTTCGGTTCAAGTATTGCCGCAAGGACAGTTGATAGTAAGCAGACTCGATGATTCAGGAAATCTTTGAGGTGACTCAAAGTAATCTACCTCCATACCCGTGAGGGTTGGAGGTAGAGGATGTCAATGAACCAGATTTCAATCTGATTCAACCAGGAACAATGTTGTTGTTGACGTTCGGTTTCGTCTAATTCGAGGGGGTTGGGGGCTGATCTCGGCACTGTTCTTGACTCGTTCGTTCAAGTCTGTCATAAAACACTTGAATCGTGAGAATTCCCCGAAGTTTGACATAATCACTGGACAGTTGACAAAACTACTGTTAGCCAGTACATTATGGATGACGCGAACGCTTTTGAATGGGATACTGAGAAGGCCGTCACAAACTACGCCAAGCATGCCGTAAGTTTTGATGAGGCCATAAAGATATTTCGTGACCCGTTCGGCATTGAAGAACTGGACGACAGGCAAACCTACGGCGAGGACAGGTTGATCCGCACCGGCATAGCGGACAACAGGCTTCTGACGGTAGTTTACACGGAACGGGGCGAGAAAACCCGAATCATATCAGCACGCGAGGCAACAAAACATGAACAGGATGACTACTATCGCCAGAATGCACAAGAACGGGGCGGTTTTTGAAGTCTTGCCTGACGGCAGCGAAAGGCCATTTCCTGAACAGCCTGCACGTCATATGACGGAAGAGGAAATTCATGCTGCGGCACTCAGTGACCCTGACGCGCAACCGCTTAACGAAGCAGACCTAGCCCGTATGAAGCGGACATCCCGCGCGAAAATCATTCGTCGGGCGTTGCAACTGACACAGGAGGAATTTGCCGCCCGTTATCATATCCCCCTTGGAACCTTGAGAGACTGGGAGCAGGGACGAAGCGAACCCGACCAGACTGCCCGTGCTTATCTTAAAGTGATCGCAGTCGCGCCCGACGCCGTGCATACCGCGTTGCAAGCTATCCCGCACTGAACGAGAGGGCAATCATGCCCGACATTCTCGCCGATCTGAACGCCCTCATCAGCCATCCGGCAGCAATCGTCTGCGCCGTCATCGTGCTGGCGCTTCTGGCGAGCGCGCCCCTACGCCCCACACCCCGTTCTCGGTCAACCCTCAACCCTCAACCTTTTTTGCGATCGATACCACTTATTGGAGCTACGAACTGCCAACCACAGCAGGATTAAAGCAACAAATCCTCCGGGCTGGGGAGCATCCAAGGCTAAGATCACCAGAGCAATGCACAGAGCATCTTGGACAAAGACAACCCACAGGGGTAGACCTCGTAAACGGTAAAACCAACTAACCTGGACGAGCTGGAGTACCAGAGCAAATAAGCCACCCACTACACCAATTATCCAGATTAACGCGGTCGGAGGGCCGGTAATCTGGACAACAGTGATGCCCATAATCGCTCCCACAATCGGGCTAAAGACTAACTGCATCAGTTGCAGTACCCGTTGACCGAGGAGATTTTTGGAAGCAAACAGCTCAACTAACGACCAACTGGTTAAAACACCCAGCAAGACCGATGAGGGAATGCCAGACAAGAGCGGAACGCCAGACCAAAGTTTGTCACCCTGCAACAACCCAATGACCAGGAGTGGCAGGGCGGTTCTAATTCCTGCCGCCGCAGAAGCAGAAAGTGCGGCTAGGAGTTCAAGCATAGGGAGAATAAACAGCTAAATGTCTAGCCGTTGGTAAATCTGGTCTAAATGCTTCAGATGGTGCTGTGGGTCAAAGCAAGTCTCAATTTCTTCTGGAGACAACAACTGGGTAACACGGGCGTCTTCGGTAATCAAGTCGTGGAAATTACCTTTTGGTTGGTTCCAGGCTTGATGGGCGCAAGACTGCACAACTGCATAAGCCTCCTCCCGGCTCATCCCCTTTTCTACCAGAGTTAGCAACACCCGTTGGCTGAAAACGACGCCCCCATAGCAATTCATATTCTGAACCATATTCTGGGGATAGACCAGTAGCTGTTTGATCAAATCAGCCATTTCTACCAGCATAAAGTGGGTCAAAATGCAAGTATCTGGCAGAATCACCCGTTCAACCGAGCTGTGGGAGATATCCCGTTCGTGCCAGAGGGCAACATTTTCTAGGGCGGCAACAGCGTGACCACGCAGGATTCGGGCCATTCCTGTCAGTCGCTCGGAACGAATCGGGTTACGCTTGTGGGGCATGGCAGAGGAGCCTTTCTGACCCTTGGAAAAGAATTCTTCTACTTCCAGGACGTCAGTCCGTTGCAGGTTGCGAATTTCTACAGCAAACCGCTCAATTGAGGCACCCAATAGAGCCAGTTGTTGCACATAATCGGCATGGCGATCGCGCGAAATTACCTGTGTAGATGCTGTGTCCGGTTGTAGTCCTAGTTTTTGGCAAGCGATCGCTTCTACTCGCGGTTCAATATTGGCATAAGTTCCCACAGCACCGGAAATCTTGCCAACGGCAATCTGTTGACGCAGAAGGGTGAGGCGATCGCGGTGCCGCAACACTTCTGCCAACCACCCAGCCAGCTTAAAACCAAAAGTAATCGGTTCGGCGTGAATTCCGTGAGAGCGACCAATCATCACCGTATGACGATGCAGCCGAGCTTGATCGCGAATCGCTTGAATCAAATCTTCTGTTCGTGCCAACAACACATCCAGACTGGCAACCAGCTGAAGCGCCAAAGCAGTATCCAGCACATCCGAACTAGTCAATCCTAAATGAATGTAGCGCCCGGCATCGCCCACATACTCATTCACATTCGTGAGGAAGGCGATCATATCGTGGCGGACTTCAGCCTCAATTTCTAGGACACGCTTGGGATCAAAATTTGCTTTGGCCTTAATTTCCTCAACTGCCGATTCTGGAATGTAGCCGAGTTCAGCCTGAGCCTCACAAACTGCAATCTCCACTTGCAACCAAGTCTTAAGTTTGTATGTTTGGGTCCACAGTTCGCCCATTTCGGGCAGGGTATAACGCTCGATCAAAGTCCGCCGCAGAATACAACTGTCATATTTTACCTTCAACCGCCAGAAGGCCCACTCCCTAAAACGAGCGCCACGATGTTTTATGTGATGCTTTTAAACCATCGCTCATACGCGCTAATCGGATAGCTGCGCCTCCTGCAAGCAAATTCTCAACTTTTGGGCTAAAACTTGTACGTGGGGTTGGATCCACATAGTATCATGATTACCAGGAACCTCGTGGATCTCTAATCCCCCAGCAATCAGACTACCCCAGCCATATTGGGGATCAATTTCCCTCAATTCTGCATCAGGAGGCTGATAAGTGGTCTGGAAGAGGATTGCCCGACCCGAGTAGACTTGAGGTACATAATCTTTTATAGCCTGTTTTACAGCCTGTTCGTGAGCTGCGTGTACAGCTTGTTTTACAGCTTGTAAAGGGGGTTCGGGCCTGTTGTGCGAGTAAAACTTATAGTACAACCCCTCCAATACGTAGCTTAATTTCTCTTTCAGTTCAAATCGTAATAATTTCCTCAGCTTCCTAGAGGCCACCATATGAAATGGTAATGGTTTGAAATACTCCGGTCCCCAGGCATCAAACAAGACCAACATAGCCACTTTCTCACCTTGTGCCTGGAGTTGTTGAGCGATCTCGACAGCCACCTGACCTCCAACACACCAACCTCCGATATAATAAGGCCCCTGAGGCTGGAGAGTACGTATTTCCCTGATATAGTGAGCCGCCATGTCTTCAATTCGAGTGTGGGGAGCCTGTTTTCCATCCAGACTCTGTCCTTGTAGCCCATAAAATGGTTGCTCTGAACCCAGACAACATGCTAAATCGTAGTAATACCAGACATCGCCCCAAAGTGCATGTACGCAGAACAAAGGGGGTTTAGAACCGTTGGGTTGAATTGCCACCAGCGAGGACCAAGGCGGTGACCATTCTGACTGGATCAGGCTAGCTTGTTGCTCCACTGTGGGTGCTTGGAACAGGGTAGCCTGGGGAAGATTTTTGCCAAAAGTCTTCTCGATGTTTGAGAACAGGCGCAAGGCTAGGAGTGAAGTTCCTCCCAACTCAAAAAAGTTGTCGTGGATACCGACTTGCGGCACGCCCAAAACTTCTTGCCAAATGCTAGCGAGCTTAAGTTCCAGCTCTGTCCTTGGCGCCACCTGCGAAGTAGCTGCCTCACGCCCCATAGCGGCAAGCTCCTGGCGATCAATTTCACCCGTTTCGGTCAGCGGCATCTGTTGGAGCTGCACAAAACGGCAGGTGCTGCGTGTCCCGAAGCGATCCTGCACCGACAACGCTTCTAACTGGGTGAGTGATACCTGGCCGATTTTAGCGGTGAAATAGGCGGTGCAGGTCTGTAAGCAATACGATTGCGTCCACCTGTAGCGTCGGATGTGTCGGTTAGTGCCGTCCAAACCTACCAGGACTTCCGCTTGGTCGTGGTGCAAAAGAGCCAGCAATGACTGCAGCCCCTGCGCAAGCTTGATCGTATAGTAACCCAGGGCACGAGACAGCTCTTTCATCTGGTAGCCGCGGCTCATGCCTACTTCATCCCACATACTCCAAGCAAAGCAATAGCTCCGCAACGAACACTGGTATCGCTGATAGTGGGAAAAGCCTTCCAGAAAACTGTTGGCAGCAGCATAGGCACCCACTGTAGTGCCACCAAAAAAAGCGTTTACTGAAGAAAAAGAGATAAATAAGCTTTTAGGCTTGTCTTTCAGGAGTTGAGACAGTGTCCAAGTGCCCAACAACTTGGGACGCAGCGTTGCTGCCAAACTGTCTCGGGTTTCATCAACTAACAAATGTTCCTGAAGCACTCCAGCCAGGTGGATGACTCCATCCAGTTCGCACTGCCAAAGCGACGAAGCTTTGTCAACCACCTGTTGCAACTGGGCGAGATCGCAAACATCAACAGCCTCATAGATGATTTCTCCCCCAAGCTGCTCTAGCGATAGATAAGCCTCAATTCGTTGAGAGACAGCAGAAGCCTGCTCTAAATGGGCCGCACTGCTCTCAGTTAGGGGGGTTCTGCCCACTACCAACAGCCTAACCTGGTAATGTTTCAACAGATAGCTAGCAATCTCTACACCAATACCCCCCAGCCCTCCACTTAGCAGATACATCCCACCGCGCTGTATGGGAAGCTCTACCTTTTGCTGATGACGAAAGTCTATTTTCTCCAGGCTAGGAACCAAACGCTGTCCATTGCGGTAGGCCACCTCTCGGTCTCCGAGGGCACCAATCTCTTGGAGGATATAGGCCGCATTTACCTCAAGAGCGTCCACGGGTAAATCGATATGGCGACAGTCTAACCAGGGCATTTCTGTCGTAATCGTTTTGAGCAAACCTAGAATTGGGGTGTTCTCTATGGCAATCTTGTCTGCTAACGAGGTATGCTGTGTATAGCTAGAAATGGCATATAATCGGACTGGATGCTCAGAACCTTGGCATTGGGCTAGAGCCTGGATCAGGAACAGCAAACTGTAGAGCCCTTGATCTTGTGAACGCTCAAGCATCTGGGCGCTGGAAATCTCTCCGGCATACTTGTCATAGGTCCACAGGTGGAAAACCTCAGCAATCGGAATGTCGTTTTCCCAGAGGGATGCCAGCAGCTGTCGATAATGCTCAGGGTGATTGGGCTCAATGCGATAGCGGTTGTCACCTAGCTTGTTGAAGTCCGACCCCACCTCAACAGTGACGCATGGTAGGTTGAGCTTGTTCAGTTCTGCACACAGGATTGCACCTAATCCCAACTGATCGAGGAAAACCAGGTATTTGCCTGTTGTGGGTTGAGTGGTAGAAACCACTTCCTTCTGACACCAGATCTTGCGATAGAACCAGTCTGGAAGCGTGTTGGCATTGCCGCTGAGGATGTCGAGCCGCTTGAGAATACCGTCGAATTCACCGGCTTCAAAGCGTCGCCCGAGTTGCGATCGCTGGATCTTCCCAATCGCGGTTTTGGGAATGGCTTCCCGCTCCACAGGAATCAGGTAAGCTGGCTTCACTCCAACTTTTCGCACCACCCGCTCCTGGATTTTCCGGCTCAGCTCAATCAGTTGGTCGCGATCATAGACAGCACAACTGAAAAAGATGGCCAATTTCTCACTGGTGCTGCCAACATCTCGGACGGCACACGCAGCGGTGTAAGATACTTCTACCCCCGAAACTTCCTCGACCACCGCCTCAATTTCACCGTTATAGTAGTTCGCTCCATTAATAATGATTGTTTCTTTTGCCCTGCCAGTAATCACCAGGCAACCTTCGGAAATGAACCCTAAATCTCCGGTGTTAAACCAGCCATCCGACAAAAATACTTCTAAGTTGGCTTCTGGAGCTTTATAGTAGCCGGGAAATACCGCGAGGCCTTTTACTTGCAAGCGACCAACGGTGTCCTCAGGCAGGATTCTGTTTTCATCATCTACAATCCGAATCGCAACACCGGGGATAACTGGACCTAGACTTGTAAAAGTAATGCTATTTGGATGTTCTGGGCTAACATTAACCACCGCTCCACCCAAAGAATCTCTGTCAACAGTATGGAACTGCGGCTGGTTTGATGACGTGAGTTGAAAATAAGTAATACCTGAACCAAATTCTGCCATGCCAAAAGCTGGCTGAATAGTTGTTGATTTCAAGCCAGATGGAGTAAGATTTTCTATAAACTCCGCTACCGTTTTCGGTGTAACTGATTCACCAGCAGTGAGTAAGGACTTGACGCAGTCCAAATTCCATTTGTTTTCAAAGTTTTGTTTGATCGCGTCATTAATCAGGCTATAGGCAAAGTTGGGAGCCCAGCTATGCGTTACTCTATACTTTTCGAGCAAATCCAACCAGTTTAGTATCCGCCCTAAAATATATTCTTTTGATACATAAACCAGTTTGCAACCCAAATAAACGCAGCGTAAGTGCCAGTCTGAAATACTGCCAATATGGTCAAAAGGCAGCCAATTTAGAATCACATCTTCACTAGAGTGCTGACATAATTGGATTGCTCCTCTGGCACGGGATAATATATTCCGATGGGTCAGCATTATGCATTTCGGTATCCCGGTGCTGCCAGAGGTTAAAGTTAAAAATGCTACGTCATCCGCTTGACTCTGATGAACAGAGGTATCGGCCTTGTTGGTTCTTAAGGTTTCAATAATGCTGCATTGGTGTTCTTTAAATGGCAACCATTGAGATAGAGAGCGGACCGATGCCGTTAACGCCCCACTGGTTAATATTAAAGGTTGATCCAACATCTGCCATACATGACAAAGCTTATCCAAGGCACCATTAGCTTCCCCATAAGTGGGTGGCACTGCCATAATTACGGGAATAAAACCTCCAAGCATGCAACCCCAGAATGCAGGGATGATATCCTGAGTGAGGTTCAACTGGAGAATTACCTTGTCTTGTGGCTTCAGTCCTAGCTTTCTGAGTCCAGCTAGAATTCGCTGTCCCTCTTCGAGTAAAGCCGCATACGATTGAACGATCTCACAGCCGTCAGGCTGGAGATAAATAATCTTATTTCCCAATGTTTGAAGCGCTGCCCGTTGCAACGTCTGCGGCAGGGTGGTGGGAGCACCACCCTGTTCAGACCGCAGCGGTTCCCCGTCGCTGATGGCTAACGCCAACGGTACCTTCTTTGACTGCACAGCATCTGAGTGAAGCGGGGCTTTTACCGACTCTTCGAGCGCGATCGCCCCTGGGGTCCAATCAGGGAGCAGATCCGACAAATGCAACGGGGGGATGCCGGTATACTCTTGAACCACCACCGCTACCTGCTCGACTGAGGCCATTGACTGCACTCGCTCTTCCCATCGCTGCACCAAATCAGAGTCGAGCACAAAAAAACTCGCCAAAGCAAGTTTATCCACATGCCCTGTGGAAGTGAGCGGTAGGGTGGAGACTGGGACATAGGCGCTCGGCAGCAAGGCAGCAGGCAGCAGGGTTTCCAAGTGGGATTGTAGCTGAATAGGCGAGAACGGCCTTGAGGAAACCACGTAGGCAACTAACTCTCGTGAGGACGTTTCCGTTTCCCGCATCAGTACTGCACACTCATCAACCGACGGATCTTCCAGCAGCGCTGCTTCCACAATCTGCTCTGTTGTGATGTTTTCGTCAGATTGTTTCGTCTGGGCAACTACTTGCCGTAAGTTGTGAATTAAGGCGTTGTCCGTAATTTCTGTAGATGCTAACTGCCCTGCCCAGCTTATATCCATATATTTTATTGGTAAGAATATCCGAGGGCTGTAATATTTAAAACACTTGCAGGTGTGACAATCCCGTTGACTGCCGTGTTCCAGGGAAACATCGGGTCGTTGAGATTGTGCCCAGGTGGACCCCCACTAATGGGAGCATACCCAGCGTTTGGGTGCTGAGCTTGCCATTGAGCCCAGAGACGATCCACATTAGAATGGAGCAGAAAGAATACGGGATCATTTGGAGCGGTCATCAGCAACATGGTTTGCCCGATCCATAGATGCACCTGGTTGTGTGAATGACAGCATTGGAACCATCCTTCAAGCATATTTCGATGAGCTGCACCTGCGGTCGTTGACCCATCCCAGGGCGATTGATCGTAGGGAATTTGAGCAAGCGCAGCATTCACATCACTTTGCGGCGGTAATCCTGAACTTTGTTGCCCAAACTGGCGTCTTATGCCTCCCCCATTACTATTACCGTTCGCATCAAGTATGACCCAGCCTTGGTTATAGGCAAATGAACCTGTGGTTACCAAGTACCCATTATTGGGGTCACCATTTCCTCCCATAAAGTCACTAGCCCAAACGGGTGCAGTCGCAGGGTTAGGCAGAGCCGCATCAGCCGCCCAATCCCAGTAAGGAATTGTCACCCCCGGCACTTGTGCTTTTAAATCAATTTCAAATCTGCGGAGATACTGGCGATGCCATGGAGCAAACGCAGGTCCTTGGTGGGCTTGGTTACGGTAAGAAGGGCTGACAGTTGAGGGAGTGGGATAGGATGCTGCAGCCAAGTGTGTCCTCACATACTGGTCGTATATTCCCTTAGCCTTTAATGCTTTGACCGCCTTGACAAATTGTTGTTTCTCTGTAATGGTAAGCTTGTTGACGCTTTTGCGAATATCCATACTTCTTTCTACCAAGATTGGCTGCATCAGCTCTACTGGCAGATAAAGATACCAAATCATGTTTGGCATCGCATCTTTCGTGAGCCACATCGTCCACCCTACTGTTAACTACTAATTACCAAGTGCGCGAAGGTCAATAATATCTTTCGCCGCCTCAGTAGGCGAAGAATATTTTTTAAAAGGTATGAGATATGTGTGATACATACCTGATGTCTGATCTTGGATGATGTCGATTCTTTTGTCATCAATCGACAGTTTAACCGGCTCATTATACGGCTTGGGGTTGATCTGGGCCACCTGTAGCTGGGGAGCCTGGTTAGTCGTCATCCTAATTGTTCTACCTTTATAAGTTGATATATTGGTGGCTTCTTGAGCCTGGGCAGCGCCAACCAACAGCTTACGAATCAGCCCAATGCTGCCTACAGCGGCGGTTCCACTCACGAATACGCCAATCAGATGCAGAATTTGACGCCGGGAAAAACCAGAGAACATAACAATACTCCGTGTTTATAAAAATGTGATTAAGGATGAATTGTAGTGGTCGCTCGAGCGGGATTCCAGGGCTCTACTCGAGAAGGCACTCGAAAGAGTGTTCTCATTTGGGGGTTAAGTGTATGGTATTATTAAGATATATATATTTATACAGAGGAAATGTCAAGTTGGCAAGATTGGCATTAAAGAAGTAGGGAAAAATATCCTTGACCATACCCAAGCTCGTGAAAGCTGAAAAAGCCTAGGCTCTGCAAGACCATATTCCTGCTAATCTTTTACTTGATGTAGGCGACGGTGACACCCGTGCCACCGTCAGCTGGCTCTGCTGGCTCAAAGTGGCTAACTAGGCGGTGCTGCTGCAAGAAATTGTGAACGCCCTGCCGCAGCCGACCGGTGCCGTGACCGTGAATTATCCACAGTGGCCCTGTGGCTTGTGCGATCGCCCGCTCTAAAACCATCTCGGCGTCTGCTACCCGACTTCCTCGCAGATTAATAGTATTTTGGGACGTTCGGATCGCTGGCGCGGTTTGGGGTGGCTGGGTAACCGGGGCAGGTGCTGGGGCAGGCTTGGACTTGACCAACGGCTCTGCTTTTTGACCATCGAGCGATTCAACGTCTTGCAGCCCTACAGTCATCTTCATTAGCCCGAATCTGACAGTTAGCTCTCCATCCTCGTCGGGGCTGCTCAGTACCTCAGCTGTTTGACCTAGACGGGGAATGCGGACGCGATCGCCTACTTGGGGTCGAAATCCAGGTTTCGGTTTTGATGGTGGCGGTGGCAGATGACTCTCGGCAATTTGATTCAGGGCATTTGTTGCGAGCTTAGCATCTTGGGCTGTTACCGGGCCTTGCTGCAATCGGCGAATTACCTGAGCGATTTCACCCTTAGCAAGAGCGATCGCATCCTGCACCGCCTTTTCCTGTTGCTGTCGCAACGTCCGCTCTCGTTCCTGCAATTCGGTTGCCTTCTGAGACACTTGTTGATGCAGACGCTCTGCCTGGATCAATAGCTCTTGTGCCTGAGCCGCCTTTGTTTCCTGACGCCGACGTTGTGCTTCTAGCCCTGCAATCACCTGATTGATGTCTTCTGTTACTCCACCTAGCTTGCTTTTAGCCACATCAACCACCTCCGGGTTCAGTCCCAAACGACGCGCAATCGTCAGGGCGTTAGAGCGACCCGGAATTCCCCACAGCAGCCTGTAGGTTGGCGAGAGACTAACCTCATCAAATTCCACCGAGGCATTCTCGAACCCCTCCATTTGGTATTTCAGTGCCTTGAGTTCGCCAAAGTGAGTCGTAGCGATACTCAGCTGGGCATGGTCAGCTAGGTATTGCAGCAACGCGATCGCCAGCGCACTTCCTTCAGCTGGGTCAGTACCAGCTCCCACCTCATCCAGCAACACCAGTGAATGCTCCGTCATTCCCTCTAGAATCCGACTGATGCGGCGGATATGACCGGAGAACGTGGATAGGCTCTGTTCCAGCGACTGCTCATCGCCAATATCCGCCAACACTTGATCAAACCAAGGCAGTTCCACTGGTTCACGAGCAGGAACAAATAGACCCACCTTCGCCATCAAAGCTCCCAAAGCCAGGGTTTTCAATGTGACAGTTTTGCCCCCGGTGTTGGGGCCAGTAATCGTGACTACTCGAATTTGCGGCTGAATTAGCAAATCAACTGGAACAACCGGCTGACCTTGTTCATGCTGCTGCTGCCACACGAGGAGGGGATGGCGTAGCTGGCGCAGGGTGATATTTTCACCTTCTGAGCGCTGAATGAAGCGGGGTGGATTGGCCCCGAGCCAGAAGCTATAACGGGCACGGGCGCATGCCAGATCCAAGGTAGTAACGATCGCTAATAACCTTTCCAAATCGGGGTTTACCGCTGCCACCTGCGAAGTCAAGACACGGCGGATGGCTTCTTCCTCCGCTTGCTCTTTTGCCCTCAGCTGCCGCAGTTGATTCCCCAAAGGAACAATGGCATTTGGTTCTACGTAGAGCGTTGCTCCACTGGTGGAAGTATCGTGGACAATGCCAGGGATGGCATCTTTTTGGGGGGCTTTAACCGGAATAACGAAGCGATCGCCCCGTTGGGTAATCAGCTGTTCTTGAACCGCACCAGCTTGACGCTGCAAAATCCCTTGCAGTACGCGGGTTATCTGGTTTCGCACTCCCCGGAGCTGAGTTCGCATCCCAGCCAATTGCGGGCTAGCTCTGTCAGTTACCTGCCCCCGATCATCAATACAGCGGTGAATTTCCTGCTCTAGCTCTGGATATGTTCGCAAGTCCACGACCAAATCCGTCAGCACTGGCAAGTTTTGCTGGCTATCAATCACGCGGCGCAGCTGCCTTGTTCCTGCCAGGGTGGTTGCGATCGCCAACAGCTCATCCCCACCCAAAATCCCATGGCGTTCCGCCCGTTCTAATGAACCCCCAATATCTTGGATTCCCTCAAACGACAGTCCAGCCCTTAGGTGACTTTCTAGCTGGTATACTTCCTTTGTTTGCGCTAACAGCTGCTCACTCTGTGACTGAGCATCTGGAATTTTGACTAGATGAGCTGCAACTGCCCCGAGCTTAGTCGCTGCGAAGGTAGATAGATGCTGGCACAGGCGCGGCCATTCCAACAGTTCTAGGGTCTCAGATTGGATCAAAGCTTAAACTTCGAATCTGACAGTATAGAATACCAATCGCCAGCTTCTCCCCTTTAAGGAAGGGACATCAGGCGGTATTGTTTACTCTGCTTACAATTATACTACTGTATTACACACAGCCAATCATACTTCAGGAGTAGCTGGGAGCACTCTAAAGATAAAAGGAGTCTCCGAGTCTCCGCCTCAGGAGGAATCTGCGCCCTCAGGCGGGTTTCCCGCCGCAGATGACTGGCGTTCAGAATCGCTCTCCAAGTTGCGAACGACTTGGGTCTAAACCCCAATTATATTAATTTCATACTTCAACACGCGCAGATCTTACCCAGGTTTAGCCAAATTTATCCGGTAAAACCACATAAGTTTTTCATAAAACATACATTTTTTACTTTTAAAGTAAACACTTATTAAATATCTTATGATAATTTATATTCAAACCTGAATTCTTGAAATTAATATTTATGTTTATTTGGCAAAACCAAGTGCGAATAATGGAAGTATTTAAGCAAAATTAACTCATTGGGTTAGAGCGGAAAAAACATTAACAAAAATGCTGCTTAGGGAAAGGGGCGATGTTGCCTAAATACCAGCACTCATCATGCTTGCATTGATAGTAAAAAGCTTGAGTATTGGGGTGGCAAAAATAAATATAACCATCCGTGAGACTAGGGTCGAGGTGTTAGCGGTGGAAGGGGTGAAATTGAAGCGAAAAAAGTGAAGCCATGTGCGCTAAAAGCGGCAATGACGGTTAGTTATTAACTGCCACAAAAAATAAACGTGAGGAGACACAACCGTGAAAAGAATGCTCACTAGACGAGACGCACTCAAGCTCGGCTTACTCGTGGGCGGAGGTATCCTCCTACCTGTGGGACTCCAGCGCCGCGGTTCTGCGCAGTTTAATCCGTGGACATCACAGTTTCAGCTGCCCCTGCGTATCCCGCCGGTGCTTAATCCTGTAAGCAGCGATGCGACGACCGATTACTACGAAATTACGATCAAACAAGCCCAAGTTGAGATTCTGCCTGGGCTTATGACCACAATTTGGGGCTATAACGGTCAGTTTCCCGGCCCTACGCTCAAGGCCCGCGTAGGGCGGCAAACAATTGTCCGCCAGACCAATAATCTGCCAGAATCGGTCGTAGTCCACAATCACGGGATGGCGTCGCTACCGCAGTACGATGGCCACCCAGACGACATTATTCCACCGGGCACCTACAAGGACTACATTTATCCCAACGACCGCGCCGCCACGCTGTGGTACCACGACCACACAATGCACACCACCGGACCCTACTTTTATAAGGGGCTGAGCGCCTTCTACCTAGTTGGAGATGACTTCGAGGATAGTCTGCCCCTGCCGAAGGGGGAATACGATATCCCACTGATGATTCAGGATCGGCTATTCTCCAGTCGTGGCGAGTTCATCTATAACAGCAGAGGCAATAATGGCGTTTTTGGCATTACTGTCCTGGTAAATGGTGTTCCTTCGCCCCGGTTCGAGGTGGCAAACCGCAAGTATCGCTTCCGCATATTGAACGCCTCTAATGCGCGATCATACCAACTCGCGCTCAGCTCGGGCCAGCCATTAATCGTGATCGGGACCGATAATGGTGGGCTAACGCCTGCGCCAGTGAAAACTAGCCAGATGCGGCTAGGAGCGGCGGAGCGCTACGATGTGATCGTTGACTTTTCCGTCTACCCTATAGGCACCCAGGTAGTGCTGCAAAATCTAGTTGGTGAGACACCATCATTGCAGCAGCTGATGCGCTTTGACGTCGTGCGACAAGAAACCGATGACAGCATCATCCCCGCCACTCTCCGTAGTTTTGAGCCCATCCCAGAATCAACAGCGGTGCGCACCAGGGACTGGAACTTCTCACGGGGGCAATACGGGGAGTGGGTGATTAACGGCTTGCCTTGGGACTCGAACCGGGTGGATGCCACCCCGAGGTTGGGCGATGTCGAGATCTGGCGTCTTTCCAACTACGACAAGGACATGGAACATTACATCCACCTTCATCTGGTCAAATTCCAGATCCTAGACCGCAATGGTAAACCGCCTTTCCCTTATGAGGTTGGCTGGAAGGATACCGTGTACCTTGGCAAAAACGAGATGGTAAGGATCATCGTGAAGTTTGAACCCAACGTGGGTAGGTACGCCATGCATTGCCACAACTTGGAGCACGAAGACGACATGCAGATGACTCAGTTCCAAGTGCTGTAGAATGCAAGCGATCGCCTGCACTCTCACCCCTGTGCCCTCACCTACAAACAATTCTGCTTTGAATTTGATAGTCTAGCTTAAACAGTTTTGCTCTCCGGGTGGAAAAGCGTGGACATTCAAATTGGGCGAGGGAAGACAGCTCGCCGAGCCTACGGAATTGATGAAATTGCTTTAGTCCCCGGGACTAGGACGCTCGACCCGAGTTTGGCAGATACTAGCTGGCGCATTGGCAGTATTGAGCGAGAAATCCCGATCATTGCCAGCGCGATGGATGGCGTGGTAGATGTTCGCATGGCTGTGCTTTTGTCGAAGTTGGGGGCATTGGGTGTACTTAACTTAGAAGGCATCCAAACTCGCTATGCTGACCCGAATCCGGTTTTAGAACGCATCAGCTCGGTGGGAACAACGGAGTTTGTCCGGCTGATGCAAGAACTTTATGCAGAGCCAATTAAGCCGAATTTGATCGAGCAACGGATTCAGGAAATTAAGCAACAAGGCGGCATTGTAGCGGTGAGTGCTACCCCAGCTGGGGCAACTAAGTATGGCTCGGTGGTAGCAAAGGCGGGGGCTGATCTGTTTTTTGTGCAAGCTACAGTGGTTTCAACCGCTCACCTGTCGCCGGAGTCGGTAACCCCCCTCGATTTGGCTCAATTCTGCCGGGAAATGCCGATTCCGGTAGTGTTGGGCAATTGCGTGACTTACGAAGTCGCTCTAAATTTGATGAAGGCTGGGGCAGCTGGAGTGCTGGTGGGCATAGGACCAGGCGCAGCTTGTACGTCTCGTGGGGTACTGGGTGTGGGTGTACCACAGGCGAGTGCGATCGCAGACTGTGCTGCCGCTCGTGAAGACTACTACCAGGAAACTGGCAACTATGTGCCAGTCATTGCCGATGGCGGTTTAATCACTGGCGGCGATATCTGCAAGTGTATTGCCTGCGGCGCGGACGGTGTGATGATTGGTTCACCGTTGGCTAGAGCGCAAGAAGCCCCAGGGCGGGGTTATCACTGGGGGATGGCGACGCCCAGTCCAGTGCTACCCCGTGGCACTCGAATTCGCGTTAGCACCACCGGTACATGTGAGCAAATTCTCCGGGGACCAGCGCTACTGGATGATGGCACCCATAACCTCCTGGGAGCGTTAAAAACGAGTATGGGTACTCTGGGAGCCAAGGAGATCAAGGAGATGCAGCAAGTTGAAATTGTCATTGCTCCCTCTTTACTAACTGAAGGAAAGGTCTACCAAAAAGCACAGCAGCTCGGCATGGGTAAGTAAAGCTATTTTGTCACTTCCAACTCTAAAATATTCTGGAATCCTGGCCTAATCACTGTAAAAACAGAAGCTCTCGCCTACAATAGAAGAAGCGGAGACGCATGTTTCCGTTCACTCCTCACACCACACTCCGTCCGGACTATTGTTCGGGCGGTTCCTTATAAGTGGGCTTTTCAACATCTGCCGGGGGACTTAAATGCTGATGAATAGCTAAAATCTATCTAAATATACACACTTTAAAGGCAAGAACGCTGGTTTGCCCTATGATAGAATTTTTACCAAAGTAAGAAACAATATAGAGAAGGATTTCCAGGCATGTCAGCAGCCGCACAAGTTACAGACTCTACGTTTAAGCAAGAAGTACTTGAAAGTGAAGTTCCAGTTTTAGTTGACTTTTGGGCTCCCTGGTGTGGTCCCTGCCGGATGGTAGCTCCTGTAGTCGATGAAATCGCACAGCAGTACGACGGTCAAGTGAAGGTCGTTAAACTCAATACAGACGAAAATCCCAATGTTGCTAGCCAGTACGGTATCCGCAGCATTCCCACGTTAATGATTTTTAAGGGTGGGCAACGCGTTGATATGGTGGTCGGTGCGGTACCGAAGACCACTTTGTCTAATACTTTGGAAAAGTATCTGTAAGCCTGAAAAACGCCTTTTATCAGCTGGTTTGGGCTACCCCTAGCCCTTTTTTCTCCTCAGCCCTAATTTAAAAAAAGTGATATAATAGAGTGCTACTTGTGCGGAAGCACTCATGACCTCATCTCCCTCGTTTGACACGCTAGAGTCTCTCAGAGCAGATATTGCTGACTTATTTGACCAACTGCCGACCTTAAAACATCGGCAACTGATCCAGCAGGCACTGGCTGTGATCTTGCGTCTCGCTGACAGCGAAATTGAGCGCCTGGATTGGAAGATAGTGTCGGCCTCTTTGGCAGACATGGAGCAGGGCTTTGGAATCTTTCATCCCTACCGGCACGTTCGCAAAATCACCATATTTGGCTCGGCTCGCACGTTGCCAGAAACTCCTGAATACCTCATGGCAGTTGACTTTGCTCGCCGTGTGACCCAGCTGGGATTTATGGTGATGACAGGAGGGGGTGGGGGCATTATGCAGGCAGGTAATGAAGGTGCAGGGCGAGAAAACTCTTTTGGCTTGAACATTCGACTACCATTTGAGCAGGAGGCCAACCCATTTATTGAGGGGGACCCGAAGCTGATTAACTTCAAGTATTTCTTCACGCGCAAACTATTTCTCCTGCGAGAAAGTGATGCCGTGGCTTTATTCCCTGGTGGCTTTGGCACCCAGGACGAAGCTTTTGAGTGCATGACTCTAAGTCAGACGGGCAAGTTTGGCCCAGTGCCTCTGGTGTTAATTGATCGTCCTGGTGGATCTTACTGGCAGGACTGGAGTGCATACATTGATCAGCATCTGGTGCAGCAAGGTCTGATTAGTCCAGACGACTCCAGTCTTTACACCGTTACAGACAATCTAAATGTGGCTTGTAATGCCATCACCCGTTTTTATCAGGTTTATCACTCCAGCCGTTACGTGGGTGAAAAATTGGTGATTCGCCTCAAGTCGGATTTAGCGGACACCGATGTCGAGCAGCTGAATGTTAACTTCAGTGACATCTTGGTCAAGGGGTGCATTGAAAAGAGTCAGGCTTTACCTGAAGAAGCTCAGGATGAAACAGTTGGGCTACCCCGTCTCGTTTTATACTTCAACCAACGAGACTTAGGGCGCTTGTACCAGATGATTGCCACCATTAACGACCTGGGTACTCCCTCAAGCGCGGCGGCACACCCGGAGCGTAAGTAGGGGGGCCCCCCCTCCCCCCTCCCCAATCTCTCTTCCTCAGCTATTGCTCGCTACCCAGTTGACGAGGGTGCGGACACCGAAGCCGGTGGCACCTGCACTTTTGTAGCCGTTTTCTTTCTCAGTCCAGACAGGACCGGCAATGTCTAAGTGTGCCCAAGACGTTTCTTTGACGAACTGCTTTAGGAACATCGCAGCTGTAATCGCTCCACCAGGACGCGGCCCAGTATTTTTGAAATCGGCGATTTGGGACTTCATGCCTTCAAAGTATTTTTCTTCCATTGGCATCCGCCAAAGCTTTTCACCAGCCATTTCAGCGGCTTGAGTCAGCTGAGTAGCAAGGGCATCATCGGTACTCCACAAACCGGCAATATCATCCCCCAGGGCAATGACGCAAGCGCCAGTGAGGGTAGCTAAATCAATGATCGCATCCACGCCCAGCTTTTCCGCAAATACTAGGGCATCTGCCAGGGTCAACCGTCCTTCCGCATCGGTGTTGTTGACTTCAATTGTCTTACCGTTGGATGCCTTGAGGATATCACCAGGGTGAATAGCATGACCACTGATCATGTTTTCAGTGACAGCGCTGATGAAGTGAACCTCGACATCTGGCTTGAGCTGAGAGATCGCTTTAGCTGCTCCCAATGTGGCAGCTGCACCGCCCATGTCCATTTTCATCGTTTCGATGCCGCTACCTGCACCTTTGATGTTGAGGCCGCCAGAGTCGAAGGTGACACCTTTACCGATGATCGCTAGCTTGCGGCGAGGCGTGCCAACTGGAGTGTAAGTCAGGTGAATGAATTTAGGTGGTAAATCAGAGGCTTGGGCAACCCCTAAGAAAGCCCCCATCCCTAGTTTTTCACAGTCTTCTCGCTCCAGGATTTCCACTTGGAGGCCGTGTTCAGATGCGATCGCTTGGGCTGTTTCTGCCATCGTAATTGGGGTCACGGAATTGGCTGGGGCGGCGACGAGTTCCCGTGCCAGGATAACACCGGAGCAGATTTGAATGGCATTCGCTATCGCTTCCTCCTGACCCCCCAGTCCCAGTAAATCGACTTGTTCGAGGGAATGTCCTTTATCTTCCGGTTCAGACTTAAAGCGATTGTCTTGGAACAGAGCTAGCTCAATGCCTTCTGCTAAAGCTTGCGTTGTTCGAGCTGGGTCATCATTCCACACTGGCAAACTAATTCCCAGGGTTTTGCACTTTTCCTTTTTGGCTAACCGAGCAACAACAGCAGCTGCCCGTCGCCAGTTGTCCAGTTTCAGGATGTCTTGTTTCCCCAGTCCCACCAGCATGACTTTGCGGACGGGACTACCAGCACCCACCCGCGTTACCGCGCTGCTGCCTTCTTTGCCGTTAAATTCCGTCTCCGCAATGAGTTCCTTTAAGACACCGGCTAACTTTTCATCCAGAGTTGCCAGGTCACCCGTTAACTCTACCGCATCTTCAAACCAACCAATTGCGAGGCCGTCCCCAGTCCAGTCTACAAGTGGGGTATCAATCGCTCGAATTTCCATGCCTGTGTTCTGCTTAATGCTTCTTATACCAGTATCGATCAAAATTGCTTAAGCAGCGTTTGGGGGGCGACGCACGCTGTAACTACATGGTCTGGACAATATCAAATTGAGCAGGGTGAAGAAGTAATACATACAACTTGGTTACTGACATCAGCAACTATAGTTAGCGCTGACTGGCAGTCTACATTAGTTGGACAAGATACTTTTACAAGGACTCAACCATCAGAGGCAGAAATTGTAAACAGGAAAAAATCTAAAGGATTTTCAACTAGGTAAAATACTTCCATATGTAAATTTTCGATTGAGAATCCGCTAGACTAAGAAAGAAAGCGGTCAGCTCCAGCCCCACCGCTGGCCTCGCTCATAAATTGATCCTCAGCTGCCGCTAGATGCTTCAGTAACGTGGCTTGGGGAAGTGGGCCTTGCAGGTGGCTCCAGGGCAAGACTTGTTCTCTTGACCAGCTGGTGTGGACATAGAAATCCAGCTCAGGCAGTTGCCCTCTAAGCTGTTTGAAAGCTCGACGGTAGCTACCCAGGGAATCGCCATAGTGGCGCGTTAGTTCTAACAGCTGGCATAGGCGGCGATCGCCCCTAGATAACAACGCCTGAATCACTGACCAGTTGTAGCTTTCGGGTCGGAAGTCAATTCCTTGGGGCAACAGAAGTTTCTGCAACAGTTGCAACCCCTTCTGAGCCTGAGGATTTACTCCAAACCACTGAAACGGCGTATGCGCCTTGGGGACAAACGTGCTGCATCCCAGAGTCAGGCGTAACCCAGGAGCAGCTTGTTTGAGCGATCGCATCATCGCCACGGTCTGATCTAGGTCAGCTGGTTCCTCACCGGGAATGCCCACCATCGCGTAGAGTTTGAGACCACTTAATCCACCCGCCTTGGCATTTACCGCTGCCTGGATAATTTCATCCTGATTCAGCTTTTTATTGATAATCTGGCGCAATCTTTGGGAGCCACTTTCCACGGCAATAGTCAGCGATCGCGTGTCCCGTTTAGCCAGAGTCTTCGCCAACTGCACCGTCACCGTGTTTGTCCGCACTGAGGCAATACTGAGGCGGACGTGGTCGTACTGGGGTTGACTGAGGTAATCCAGCAGTGTTTCAAATTCCGGATGCTGGGTTACAGAAGCCCCCAGTAGGCCCAGGCGGTCAGTCACCTTAAGCCCCCGCTCAATTGCTGGGATTAATGAGCTTTCGACACTCGCCGTGCGAAACGGCAGCGTCAGATAACTTGCCAGACAAAAGCGGCACATCTCCGGGCAGCTGCGAACCACTTCCACCATATAAATATTTTCCCAGGCCGCTTTCTCTGTCACTACAGATGAGGCAGATAGGGTATTGCCCCGGTACGTCTGCTTTTCTACCGATCTGGGTATTTCAGCTGACACGGGTTCAATTGACTTGATAGAGCCAGTTCGGTCGTGATAAGTCACCTGGTACAAACTGGGAACATAAACACCTGGTAGTTGTGCTAGACACCTCAATTGGGTTTTCCTGTCAGCAGTTCGGACTTCTTTGTAAGCCTCAATGAAATTGCCCAGCAGGTTTTCTCCATCACCCAGTAAAATGATGTCAAAGAACTCAGCGAAGGGTTCTGGGTTTGCAGTCAGCACCGGCCCACCGCCGAACACGAGGGGATGGTTGTCAGAACGACTACCTGCCCTGATGGGAATTTCCAGGGATTCCAGCAAGTTCAGGATGTTGACATAATCTAGTTCCCACGACATCGAAAAGCCGACTAATTCAGGCGATCGCGGCAGGTGTTCATGGGTATCGGTGAACAGGCGGCTCACCTGAACATCAGAGCGCATTGCCAGAGTTGCCCACACCACCTGATAGCCCAAGCTTGTGATGCCAACAGTGTACTCGTTGGGGAAAGCAAAGATAGTAGGGATGGCGTCGGTGTTGGGGGTAGCAGGGGTAAATAACAGGCGTTCAGCGGCAAATACAGAGGCAGTCACAGGCTTTTTTTGCGTCAGCAGTATAGCGTATCATTACATATCTAATTTTAATCCATACAATTATCAGGTTAAAAATCAGGCAGGACTTACGCCGCATAGCGACCTAAACCCCTCGATTGATTTATTCGGGTTGCGACAAGTCTATCTGCATCTGCATGGAATTCAGAACGCCAGCCCTTTACAACTACATTCGCCATTTAATCGTGTTGGGCTTTATCATTGCTTTCTGGGCAACCCGAACTATGACAATTTCTCAGTTTGTATTTGCTATAGCCATGACAGTTTGTGTCCCAAGTCTATTTCATTCTAAACGTAGACGTTATATGGTAAAAAGAGAGCGCGATTCCCTAGAATGCACCTCATCCCGTGTGCCAAATCGCAATTCTGGAAGCTTTGGCTCGATTAGAAGGGTAGTGTCCTAGACGTGTTGTTATCATTTGGAGAATATGCTGAAATGGAGGAGTGAACTTATTCGCTCTTTCAGCATCATGTTCTTAGAGCCAGTTCATTGACATTGCGGAAAGCTGTGCAACCATTTCTGCACGAGATGAGACTTCAAGCTTACGGAACATTCGCTTCAAAGCCTGCTTGACAGAATTCTCGGTAATCCAAAGTTCAGTCCCGATTTCTGCGTTGGTTCGCCCTAAAGCAACCAATTCGGCAATCTGCAACTCACGAGACGTTAAGCAACTGGTGCTAAACGGTTGGTTCTTCACTTCCTCTGGATTTGCACTTTGCGCGAATCGCACTGTTGTGGTCCGTAAGGATTCAGGTGTTGAAACCCTTGCCTGGATTGCATTTCAGATCCGTACTTCTAGAATAAATAAGTTGATATTCTCAACAAGCAACGAGAAATGGCCATTCCACCGATTCTTATTGAAAATTAAAAAAAGCTGAATTATCCTCCAAACCTTTACGGGAAAAGCTTTTCAGTCATTTCCCCATTACCTGAATCCTTACTGTGGTCCAAACCGATAAGTGCAAACAGATGGCACTCAAATCAGCTAAATTCTGGGTATCAAAGGCAGGCATTGACTTGTCACGGGTGCAGCCTATGGCACCCACTAATTGACCTCGATCGATGATGGGTCCTGCCATCACATGCCAATGATCGGGACGGGGACAAATGATTGCCCATGCCTTGGGCGATGTCACCAATCCTTCGTGAGCAGGAGTATGACGCTCGGCGACATAACGCGCCACTGGATTATGTTCAGTGGATAGTGCAACCTTCAGTATTTTCTGAAGATTACGATTGACTAAAGACAGTTTGTCAAAGAAGAAGATTCCCGAACGCTTGGCTGCAAAATAATCACCGATTTTTGGCACGAGATCAGCTCGCACTTCATGTTCATCCTTGACCTGATTGATGGCTTCAAATAAAAGTTGCAAGGAAGTCGTCATAGTGTCAAAAAGAGTACTCGATCGAGGACTGGGCGAGGCGGGTTGCCACTTCTAGTATAAAAATAGATTTCATGGCAATCGCCATTAGGAGATGAACTCATGACTGACTCACAAAAGCACATCATCATTGGTTTGGTTATTTATCCAGGCATGACGGCACTTGACATTGTAGGACCCCAGACAGTTTTTAGTTCGCTTCCCGGTGTCCAGCTTCACCGCATTTGGAAAACGCTAGACCCGATCAAAACTGATGACGGAATGGTGATTTTGCCTGATATCACCTTTGAAAGTTGCCCGCCCTTGGACGTGATCTGTGTCGGCGGTGGCTTAGGGCAGATGGCAGTAGTAGACGATCCAGAGGTGCTTGATTTTTTCCGGAAACAAGGCAGCACTGCAAAGTTCATCACCTCTGTGTGCGGCGGGTCTGAGTTTCTGGCGAAGGCGGGACTGCTTCAAGGCTATCGAGCGGCGACTCACTGGATGGCACGTGAACAACTCGCAAAGTTAGGCGTTGAAGTCGGGACAGAGCGAGTTGTGATTGACCGAAATCGCATGACGGGTGGAGGTGTTACGGCAGGCATTGATTTTGGTCTAACGATCGCTGAAGTACTTTGTGGTGAGGAAGCCGCCAAGATCGCTCAACTATTGATGGAGTACGATCCAGCCCCTCCATTTGATGTCGGCTCACCCGAAAAAGCGGGGGCTGAGTTGGTCAACAAGGCGATGTCATATGCTGCGGGGACATTTGGTTTAGAAGTAAAATAGGCAATCAAACTCCATCAAGCTCTCCTGTACTTATGGTGATAACGACAATACGGGGCTCTCCGCCCAAATCCAAGCACAGCAAGCGTTATGACTGCTAAAAATGGTTTGTTTAGCATAAAGTGAGCGGTAGAACCGTTAATTAAGCGGCAAGCCTATGGCGAGACTAAACTTTGATAACTTCCGTGCCAGGTTATTAGCTTGCTTTTCTGATCAGATTTACTTATCACCCTATGTCCAGAAGAGCCCAAATGTCCATAGAATACGATATTCTGATCTATGCTCGGGGTCATGATAGCTCTCTAGGATCTCGTGGGCTTGCTAAGATAGGGAACGCTCTGTGTAGCGTCACCATTCAGATCGGGGTGCCATACCTTAGTATGGGCAAAGGAATTGGGGGTGGACGACAGACAAAATGACTATCACTCCATTTCGGCTCCCGTCCGACCATGCACATCTGCCTCTTACCAGACGTTTAATAGCCACTCCCGATCGAGCTTGTTCTCCATATCTGCAAACAAGGTGTTGGCAATGGTTTCTGCCAGCCATTCCGCTCCTTTATAACCAATAATGGGATATTTCCACAGACCTGCGCGGTCAAAGCTGGGAAAGCCCACCCTCACCATCGGAATATTGTTATCGATGGAAATGTAACGACCCTTGGAATGGCCCAAAATCAAGTCAACCTGCAGCGATTTATCTTTAACGCGGCGTTCTAGTTCCCACAGATCCGCATTCCAGATCACTTCGATTTGAGAATCAGTCCGATTTTCCAAATCCAGAATTCTCTGGTCTTTGGCGCACGCCTTGTTATCATCCCCCAACAACAGCAGTACAGGCTCTAACTCACATTCCAGGCAAAACTCTGCAAGCCCGATCACCAAATCGGGATCTCCGTAAATAGCCACCTTCTTGTTGGCAAAAAACATGTGGGCAAGATCCGCGATCGCATCAATGGCTTTTCCCCGTTCTCTCACCAGGGATTCGGGAATTGATTTGCCAGTCAGTTTCTGGATATTTTGCAGCCAGGTGTCGGTGTTTTTGATCCCAATCGGGGTGGGGCCAACGATGGCGGGAACCTCGAACTTCTGGTTCAAAAATTCAGCCGCACTGCCCCCTTCATATTTGCATAAAGCAATGGTTCCGAGCGCATTGGCAGAATCAGCAATGTCTTCAATGGTCGTATTCCCAAAGGCAAAGCTTGACTTATCCGGCAGGGTGGGCGCATCGAAAGTTTCGGTATCTAGTAAGATGTTCGACTTAACGCGCATGGCTTTGAGAATGCGCTTGATTTCAGTTACATCTCCGGGGTTAAGCCACCCCGTAATGATATTCAACTTTCCATTCGGTTGCCCTTTTTTGGCCAGGGTAGAAACCAGCGCCTGCACCCCGATGTTATAGCCAGTAACCTGACTGCCTTTGTAACTGGGAGTATGCACAGGAACAAGGATAACATCCCGGTCAGGATAGGTTGCCTTCAAATGCAGGTTGATCTTGGTAATGGCTCCTTCGATATCGTCCCCAATAGTCTCAGTTGAACAAGTCGTAATAATTGGAATAATGCGTAAATCGGGATATCGTTTTACCAGCGTTTCTACCCCTTCCTCAATCCGTGGGACACCTCCAAGCACAGCACTACTTTCATGGAGCGAAGAAGAAGCAATGTCAAAATTTTCCTTCAAATGCTGGGCAAACAGGAGCCGAACAAACATACTACACCCTTGGCCCCCATGCACCAAGGGGATACAATCCTTCACCGAAATCGAAGCATACTCAGCTCCAGCAGGCTGGCAGGTAAATATGGGATTGATTACCCCGCTCCGTTCTTTCTTTTTTACGACTACAGACATTTTCTTGTTTCCTAGATAGTGTAGAAATCGTGTAATGGTTCGATTGGCGTTGCTGAAATGAAGGTATGAATTTTCCGGCTCCAATTCAACAACGCTGTGAGGAAGGTTAAATTGCCGAGCCAAACGCTTTAATAAAGCGAATAGCGCAATTCACCATTCCGGGAGTTAGTTACCGCAATATCGAGCAGTCTTTCTTTAACAGACTCCAGTACTGCCTGCTTTTGGGCGTTATCGAACTCACTTAACCATGGGAACGTGGTGGTGAACTGATCCGCAAGGATCTTGGCGTCCGCATAAAAATTCCTGTCGGCAGGCGTTTCCAGCACCACCTGTTCCCCGGTTAAGATTTCGGTGGTCTTTTTCAGAACGCCATTAATGTTTTCTTCCCGATCCCATGCGCGCGAGTGAAACTGCCACAAACACCGCTCTTGAATGTATGAGGTGAGTGCTTCGGCTCTATCGTTCATCGTTGCCATCCTTGTGTATGTGTGAGCGTAACAAAAAGGTTTCTGCTGTTGTTTGAGTTCGCCTGAAGGTGCTGATTGCAGTGGGCCTCAAGCCGCTTACTTGATAGCAGCGTATTCGATTGGCAGCTCAATTGTTTTACTTCGCTTTAGTAGCAGCAACTTTGTGGTGACGCTCGCCCCGTATGTCTTCTTGCGCTAGTTTCATCAGCGGCGAATAAATGCCGTTGTATAAATCCCGAGCCATGTTTACGGCACCTTCAAATCCCATGTATGGACCATTGTGGTATCCATGGCCATTAACATAAGGGATGTGTAATTTTTTCACCAATGCTCCCACCCGAGGACCAGTCAGAATCAGATCTGGCTTCACCATTTCTATCACTTCGAAAAATTCGAGTTCGTTGCCATCATCGATATAGAGTGTTCCCTCTTTGCCTCGGGCAATCACCTTTTCAAAGTCCTCCTGGTGACCAAACTTCGACGACATGGCGACGACTTGCATGCCCAAATCGTCTTCGAGCGCCTTAGTCCAGTGCCATAATCGTGGTCCCCCTGTCCAGATACACACTTTTTTCCCTACCAAGCGCTCCTTATACCACGCCAACTTGGTTTCCCATTTGGCGAGTTCTTCAGCAATCAGGGCTTCAGCTTTTTCTTCCAGATTAAAGAAGGCACCAATTTTTCGTAACCCTTCTTTGGCATAGTCAAAGCCCCAGGTATCCACATCCAGACGCGGAATCCCATAAGCTTTCTTTAACTCATTGGCAATATACCCCGCCGATCTGGCGCAATTGGTCACATTTAACTGGGCTCTGTGCATGCCTCGCAAGGAGTCATACTTGCCGTTCCCGGAAAAATGGGCGATGATCTGAATCCCCATTTTTTCCATATACCTTTCCATCACAAAGGCATCACCTTGGATGTTGTAGTCGCCAATGATATTGATGGTATATGGGCTATGAATCTCAGGCTCGTAGGTTCCGACCTTATCCTTCATCCACCCCATGTTAAAAACGTGGTGGCCTTTGGATTGACTCACACCGGCAAAACCAGGACACTCGACGGTAAAGATGTCCACATCTGGCAGTTCTTGCAGCACGTCTTTGACTACGGCTTTGATATCATCTCCAATTAGTGCCGTAGAGCAGGTGGTATACACCATCATCCGCTTGATGTCAGGAAATTCGGCAAAAGCTTCTTTGATCGACTTCTTCAGCAGCTTCTCGCCGCCGAATACCACATGCTGTTCCTTCATGTCGGAGGACCAGACATACTTTAACTGGAAGTTGCCATTGTCGCTGGGATAGCGCTTGGTGTGCCAGGTATCGTATGCACAGCCAATCGGTCCATGAATCAACTGGATAGTATCTTTGAGGGCTCCACCAATAACGAGCTTGGCGCCACAGTAGCTGCATCCGCGCTCAGACAATGAGCCAGGAATCGTTTCGACGTGTGCACTAGGCAGAAACTGGGTTGTATCTTCTCCCGGCGCTTTGACATAACAGTGCTTTTCGCGTTCAGGAATAGTTTTGTCGCAGTCAAACAATTTCATTGGCATGGCTAATTGTTCCTTGAAGAAAACATCTTCATTTTTGAGGTTTTGATTGACACCGTGAATCAATATTGGCGTACCACTTATTGATAACGGCTCCGACGGCTATTCAAAAGATTGTGGCCTATTTAGTATCTTTTGGGAGTCAGAACAGACCGTTAATATGTTTTATATCAGTTGTGAATCAGCAGAGCAGCGTGAGCACCTGGATTATGAATAATTAGATTAATTAAGGTTGTACTCAAAGCCTATAACCCGTAAATGAGCAATATTGAAAATATTTTTGGGGGTATGGGTACTAGTATTTTTCTGCTATGGTACGAGTATTGATGGAAAGAATGACGGAGAACTTTGTACTCAAGCTTAAACTCAAGCTTGGCAAGGTTTTAAGTGCGGTTTTTCTGGTTGTTGTTTTCGTTTAACCATATGCTCAAAACTTGTCCATATTTCTTTTTTATTGGCAGTAAAAATCATAATTTAGTACATACTTATCCTGAATAAATTTTCACCTAAACAGCCTTCAATTCCTTATATACATTAGCTTGTAAATTGAGTACGCAAATCCAGTTACTCTTAACCATAAATACTCGTACCATAGCCCCAAAATCCTAGCGCCACTACCCAATAAAAGTTTAAGATCTAGATTCTATAAGGATTTAAGACTTTGAGTACAACCTTAATTAATCCAATAAATTTGATCGGCGTTAGATGCATTACTCTGTCATAAAGCATCTACTATAAAATTAATAACGCCAGATACTTAATCCTCTGAATGAAAACACAGTTTTTGTTTGGGATGGCTACGAAGACGTCCGTTGCGTCGAGTCAGGCGGCTATTAGCTAACAACGCAGCATATTAGGACATTCACAGAAGATAAAACACAAACCCCATCATCCACCACCATCTGAGCACCGGGGGGTTTGAAGCACGCCAAAATTTGTCTATCACATTAAAACTTGTCTACCTTATTGAAGGAGTAGAACTCATGATGTTGACCGAAGAGATTTTAGTCCAAAAATTCACCACCGTGCTTAAGAGCCGCTGTCTCGAACTCGGCAGGTTACTCCAGTACTGCCACGTCGAACTCGTCAACTCCTACTGGGGCAAACCCCCGACACTTTCTCAACATTTTGTCATCTATTCTCCCAACCTGCTGTTTGCCTCAGTCAATGCCTACAAAGACATTCTTAGAGGCGTTGCCAAAGATCTGGGGATATCAGAAGCTGTTGGCATGAACGCCACACGCATTATTCGCGATCCCGCCTCAACTTTAAAGCAAAAGGACTTCGTCTTGTGGTTGGAACTCCAGTGGGTGGCGGCACAAACTGAAAACAGCGTTGGATAAATTGCACAACTGCTATGCTGTCCTCTGAGCAGCACCAAATGCAGATAAGTTGCCCGCTCTGAACCAGAATGGACATTGCACAGGAGATAATTCTCAATTCATCCCATAATTATGCAACGCCGCTGAACACAGCCAAATTTAGTTTAGTTACAACGCCCAACCCACTTGATGAATCATCAAGTCAAACCAGCCCAAAGTGCAAATAGTCGATGGGGTTGTGCTGCCAGATCCAACCCGATCGCTACTTCAGCAAAGTCACCAAAAGCGAAAAATTTTCGCCCAATCGAAAATGGTATGCGGTGGTTGAGAAAGCGTTCTTACTGGGTCTTTCGAGTTCAATCCAATCGAGCCACCTATTTTTGCACACCCATCTGCTTAACTTCCCCTCCCTGAATTACGGCAATGCGCTATAGGCGATCGCCATAAGTAGAATCATCGCAATTAATCTTTCACCTGAAATCCCAGCTGCGATCGCGCCGGGTATTTTAGTCACAAAGAAGGAGCGTTAAATATGTTATCACAAGCAATGAGCGATCAGCTCAATCAAAAAATCAATTTGGAAATGTATTTTTCTCATCTGTATTTGCAAATGAGTTCCTGGTGTGCCTACAAAGCGCTTGATGGCTGTGCTACATTTCTCGGTCAGCACGCCGATGAGGAAATGATGCATATGCGTCGCCTGCTGTCTTATCTGAATGAAACTGGAGCCTTAGCTATTTTGGGTTCAATGGCAGCTCCTCCAGCCGAGTTCAATTGAGCAATTTAAATTAAGTAAACTTGGAAATGAGTAGGACGCTCAAACTAGAGATCAAAGAAATAGGCGAGGAACTAAAAAACCTTTTAAAGAAAGAAACTAACGCTCAAATTAAAGAAAAACTCCATGCTCTTTACTTACTTAAGTCAGAAATAGTCACAACTTTAGAAAGTTTATCTGAATTGTTAGTCAGAGACAGAGAAACTATTTATCGGTGGTTTCAAAAATATAAAGAATGAGGATTAACGGGGTGTAGGGAGAGGGGCAATGGGGGGGAGAATTGGGGAGGTCTTCTCCCTTTGACGTCCATCGCCCTTGTCTGGGGCCTACTTTTGGCTTAAGTGGCAGCAGTGACTGCTTCTGGTGGCAGTTCTGCCGCCGTCTTGCCAACGACCTGCTCGAACTCTTTGTCGTCGCCCAAGATGCCGAACTCTACGAGCAACTCTTCTAGCTCGTCCATTGTGATCGGTGTGGGAATAGTCAGCTTGTCGTTGTCGATGATCTTCTTAGATAATGTCCGGTACTCCGCTGCTTGCTCACTATCAGGTGCGTACTCGTTCACCGTCATCCGCCGCAATTCTGCGTGTTGCACAATGTTGTTGCGTGGGACGAAGTGAATCATCTGGGTGTTCAGGCGTTCTGCCAGGGTTTCGATCAGCTCGATTTCCCGGTCAACTTTACGGCTGTTACAGATCAGTCCACCCAAGCGCACACCGCCGGAATGAGCATACTTGAGGACGCCTCTAGCAATGTTGTTGGCGGCATACATCGCCATCATTTCACCGGAGGTGACGATGTAGATTTCTTGTGCCTTACCTTCACGAATCGGCATGGCGAAACCACCGCAGACCACATCTCCCAACACGTCATAGCTGACAAAATCCAGGTCTTGATAAGCACCGTTTTCTTCCAGGAAGTTAATCGCGGTGATGATCCCCCGACCAGCGCAGCCAACACCGGGCTCTGGACCACCTGCCTCGACGCAACGGATGTCGCGGTAGCCCTTGAGCATCACTTCGTCTAGTTCCAGGTCTTCCACCGCGCCGCGTTCAGCCGCAAGGGATAGAACAGTGGTTTGGGCTTTGCTATGCAGGATCAAACGGGTAGAATCAGCTTTTGGGTCGCAACCGACAATCAAGATCCGCTGACCCATTTCCGCCATCCCAGCCAGGGTATTTTGGGAAGTGGTGGATTTACCAATACCGCCTTTGCCGTAGAATGCAATCTGTCTGATGTTTTCGTCAGTCATGGTGAGTGTCTGCCTTCAAGCAGTTGATAGCGGTTTGCATTTGAGTGCAGTACACCCTGCTTGTAGGCTCGCCTAGTAGCAATGCCTTGAGAGCCAGATGTACTTCACTCGACCGAGAAACGCTAGATTTGTTAGTGAATCTCAAATCCAGAACGAGAACTGTGTTCTGATTCCCAGGGTTTAGTGTCTGGCGTTATTTGTTTTATATCAGCTGGCCCAAAACAACAGAGTGCATCTAAAGCGGATAAGATTTATTAGATTAATTAAGCTTGTACTCAAAGCCCCAAATCCTGATTGGATGGGCAGAAAAAATTTCTTTTGGGGTAGGGGGGCTAGTATTGTCAGGTTGAGGTAAGAGTATTTATGTACAGGGGCACTGGATTTTTGTACTCAATTCAAACCCAGTTATGACGCGGGTTTGATTGCACTTTTACCCGTTTGACTTTGATTTTTAACTTGTACTCAAAACTCACTAAAAATTAGCACTTAGGGCGTGGCTAAGTGGAAGTCATTGGATTTTTTTATTTCAATTTCAGCATTGACCATAAAGTGGTCAGTTCAACACGGCTGACGGCTTTTTCTTTTCAGGAACGTTTTAACCGAGCTGAGGCAAGTTGCGGTCACACCCACTTTGACAACTTTCGGTCTCGCCAACTCGGCTTGCTTCTATAATAAGTGAAAGTTATCACCACGAATACAGGAGAGCCCTGTTGTTCTAGCGTGGGTAGTTGCGCTAAACGTCGCCACAATCGTTGTTGCACTCGTTCTCGTACCATCGAAACTAACGGCTCTAATGTAGTAACGCCTGGTAGGAGAATCTTTCGTTCCACCAGATAGGCAGTCACCCGATCAAACGACACGCTCGGCGCTTCATCACTGCTCCAAGCACGGTTATGGAGCCATCGCAGTAATCGCCAATGTCCCGGCTGCTGAAAAAAATCTTGATAGCCGTACTGCTGCGAAATCAGGATGATATGGTCCCACCAAGTTCGTCTTTGCCGGTAGAGCGCAACACAATTGGGATTAGCAATCTCTAGCTGTTGAGCTAAATAAGTCACAACTCCCGATGGAACTTCTGTTGGTTCTATCAAAAACGTACCTAAGAATCGGACTGTACCCAACTGCAATGCAAACCCCAAACGGTTATGATCGCCTCGTCGCGCCTGTACAATTTGGCGATCGTTATCATTGAGATGAAAGTACTGCGCTAACTGCGCAGGTGTTGATGACTCTACATAGCGACCATAGCGCTGCCGTTGCTCCTGACTTCACTGAAATTCGGTTCTACTGGCTTAACCATGGTCGATTCAATCGAGAACTGCTGTAGTCTGTTGGCAAGTCTAATGAGTATTCATAGAAACCTTACGAAAGCTTGGAAACCCCGTGACTGAAATTATCTTCAAAGCCATGCTACTATCTCCTCACAAGTGCGAAGGTGGCTAGCGCCCCGATCAGGGCAACAGTCGCTGCGACGAGTATGATGGTCTGAAAACCGCTGAAGAAGCTGGCATTGGCTACGTCTACGAAAGCAGTGTGAACTTCCGGTGGCAGCGAAGCGATCGCTCCAGTAATGTCGCCCTTAACAACCATATTTGCTAGCTCGACATCCCGACCAGTAGCAGCTACCGTCGTGTGTGCAATCAGGTGAAGAAATCTGTTTGACGTTTGCCGAGCAAGGATAGCACCCAGTCCAGCAAATCCAAGCGCAACTCCAACTTGGCGCATAGTGCTGTTGATTCCTGAAGCCATACCGCTCCGCTCAATCGGAACAATGCTCATCGCCACATTACTCATTTCGCCATTGATTAGTCCGGTTCCAGTCCCTGATAATAAAGCACCAGCGGCAAAAGCTAGCCACGTAGAATTCGGTGTAGCAATCATCAACAACAGGTCGCCCAATCCAACCAAGAGTTGCCCGACGCTGAGCAGCACTCGCGATGAGAGACGTGCTGCAAGCAGGCTGCCAAATGGACCCATCACAAACAGCGGCAAGGCGAAGGGCAGAGCTGCTAGACCCGCTTGCAGTGCTGAGTAATTCAGGATGGACTGGTAATAGAGCGGAAAGTAGAGAAATATTCCCCAAAATGAAATCGAGAGCACTAGCGGAGGGATCGAGACGCCAATAAATGTGGGATTTCTGAAAAGAGTAAGGTCGAACATGGGATAATTACAGTGCATCTCAACGAATACGAAGAATGCCAGTAGCAATCCTGTACCGACTAATGCCCCAACAATCAAAGGGCTGTTCCAACCCATTTCGTTCCCGCTAATAAGGGCGAAAATTAGCAGGAAGCAGGATGAAGTGAAGGTGATGAAGCCACCCCAATCGATGCCGTGAGCATTTGGATTGCTTGATTCTGCAACTTTTAAGAGCGTCAGCCCAATCACAGCCGCCGTCACTGGGACATTGATCAAGAAAGCCCAGCGCCAGCCAAAACTGCTGATGACAATTCCACCAAGGAAGGGACCATTAGCCGCACCGATACCAACCACTGCACCAAAAATTCCGAAGGCACGGGCGCGCTCAGAACCTTGGAACTCCTGAACGAGCAGTGGGAGTGAGGCACTAAACATCAAGGCTGCACCGATTCCCTGCGAACCTCGTGCGAGATTGAGCATCAGGGGGGCTACAGCAATACCGCAAAGCAGCGAACTGAGCATGAACACGACCATCCCGATCGTAAACAACCGCCGCCGTCCGAATAAGTCAGCCAGTGCTCCACCTGCTAGTAGAAAAGCCGCGAATGTTAGCGTATAGCCATTAATAATCCACTGTAGGTCAGTAAAGCTGGCGTTGAGGTCTCGCTGGATGTCATGCAACGCAACAGCGACAACCGTGTAGTCGAGAGGCAGCATAAATGTGGAGACGCATACAGCAACTAGAGTTGCTTGTTTACGTCCTTGCGCCTGGATTCGATTTGATTTGATTTTTGCCATGCTTTTCCTTCACAGTAGAAAACACTGTGTTAATTTCTAAAAATACATATCGAAAGAACTTACCCGTAAGTTAAGTGAGGGCTTTGAAGCTTACTGATACAGAGGCATTGATACTAAGCGCCTCTTACTCAGTCTTCTAACCCTTAACTGGGTACCAGACGACGTGGAACAAAGCGCAGCGTGA
Organism: uncultured bacterium; assembly: GCA_964250845.1. Taxonomy (GTDB): domain Bacteria; phylum Cyanobacteriota; class Cyanobacteriia; order Cyanobacteriales; family Chroococcidiopsidaceae; genus CAXUIG01. The sequence continues at coordinate 33,978 of CAXUIG010000037.1, forward strand.
TGAAGCAACCGAGCAGTAAGGCAGCGCCTGCTATGGCAAAAGCAATGTGCATTCCGTGGACGAAGGAGTGACGGTTGCTCACAAACGAACCAAGCAGCGCCACGCCGAACAAACTACCAACCTGTAAACTAGTATTGAAAATACTACTAGCGATGCCGGATTGCTCTTCTGGGGCATTAGCGAGCAGGGCCGCCATCATAGGAGGCGATGAGAGACCGACACCAAAACCGGCAGCGATCAACATTCCGAAGATGGAAGCATAGCTGGTTTTAGCATTAATCAGAGCCATCGCCAGGGCACTTACGCTGCTGAGCGCCAGTCCTACGGCAATAAGCAGGCGTGGTTCGATCCTCTCGTACAGCCGTCCGGCGAGGAGTGACCCAGGCGCAATTGTGGCGGTTAGCGGCAGAAACGCCGCTCCAGTGCCCAAGGCGGAATATCCCTGCACTTGCTGGAAGAAGAGGCTTAGCAAGAAGAGCTGTCCATAGTAGCCCAAGTTCCGCATCAGCCCGACTCCTGTCGCGGCAGAGAAGGTGGGGTTGGCAAACAGTTGCAGCGGCAGCATTGGGCTGATGCTGTAACGCTCCAGAGCGATGAAGGCCACTGCCGCCAAAACGAACGCACCAAATGCGCCGACAATTAATGGCGAACCCCAGCCCTTTGCTCCACCTTCAATCAGTGCAAAAGTAAGCGAACAGAGAGCGATTATGCCAATGATCTGGGCCACGAGGTCTAGCCCCCGTGCTTTGGAGCGGCTCGTCTCGGAGACGAAGCGGGTTGTCAGGAGAAACCCGAGAATACCAATTGGCACGTTGATATAAAAGATGCTCCGCCAGCCCAAGACATCCACGAAAAAGCCCCCAACGAGTGGCCCAGCAGCCTGAGCAATTGATGTGACTGCGGCATATATGCCAACTGCCTTGGCTTTTTCTGCTGGCTCAGCAAAGGTGTGGCTTAGTAGTGAAAGCGAAGACGGAACAATTAGCGCGGTGCCAATGCCTTGAAGCCCACGAGCTACAATTAGCACTCCTAGAGTGGGAGCAGCACCACAAAGTGCCGACGCTGCTGTGAACATCACGAGGCCAGCTTTGAAAATCCGTTTTCCACCAAGGCGGTCATTGAGTGCCCCCCCTGAAAGCAGCAGGCTGGCAAAGACGAGTATGTATGCGTCCACTACCCATTGGAGACCGGATACATTCGCGCTAAGATTTTGCTGAATTTTTGGTAGAGCCACGTTCACGACAGTGGTATCCAGGATAACCATGAAGTACCCGATGCAGGCGGCCACAAGCGTCAGCATCTTTACCTTACGCTCAAATTGCCTTGGCTTATTCATATATATTTGGATAGCTAGTATCTACGATGCCACTAGACCGTTGCTCAGGCGTTTTACTACGCTAGGTCAATCGCGGAGAGGCTAAAGTGGTATACCTATGGAACAATCTTGTTGCGTTGAAATGCACTAAACAGTTGTAAGAACAGCTCTTCACAACCGATGAACTTGTGGAAACCGAAACGTCGGAACTTGGTGGTAGCGGTAAACACATCGTACTCCCCTCTGAACACTGCATAGTCCAGGAGCGGGGTGCAGCATTGTTTTCCACTTGCTTAAAGGAGACGGGACCTCACGTTCTCATGACCAAGCATTCTGTCCTGAGAACTCCTGACTGAACTTTAGACTAAGTGGGCGATCGTTAACTCGGCTTACCCATTAGAAT
>CAXUIG010000038.1:0-34478 GCA_964250845.1 uncultured bacterium
GATGGGGGGATGGGGAGATGGGGGGAGAAGAATTTCTCCTCTCCTCCAACGGTTGTATACCCTCAACGGCAACAATGTTGTCTTCAGACTGTGATGGACGCTTGGGGTCGGGTTTTGGCTTGGGAGTGATTGCCTCCTGAGCTATGGGAGATTGACAGCTTGCATTGGTTGTCGCACCTCCCGATTGAATGTAATGGCTGAGGATAGCCCTTAACCAGGCACTATCCAGCTCTACCGATGACGATGCATCCACGCCCCAACGCCATCCCAAAAAGGTTGATTGGTCGGTCGTCACGACTGCCAGGGAGCTAGATTCAGACGAGAAGAAAGCAGCGGGTTGACTGGTTAAACTCGCTGGAATCACGACGCCGCCAGTCACGGTACCGGCGAGTCCAGTTTGATGCAGCCACTCCTGAGATGTGGTTTTTAGGGGTTCTAAGGTGGACGAAGTGCTGAGGCTGAATCCCCAGTAAGCGCCTAGCAGCGATCGCAACAGCTGGCGCACCCCTGGCTGAGAAAGATTGCCCACGGGACCGCTAGCAATTACGTGCCCACCCTGCCTCATCCAGGTTTCCAGCGCGATCGCCTGTGTTGGTGTTAATGTCTCAACATTCGGCAAAAACAGAACTGCTGTACTACCCCAATTTGCTGCGCTCTTTACCACAGCCAGATCAATCACACAATAACTTACTCCAGCAACCTGCAACCGGGTTGTAATCCCCTGCCATTGATTGGCATTTTCCTGGCTCTTGACCACGCTTAATACAGCTTGTTGTGCCGCAGCTGAACTAGGAAAAAGTAAAAGCAACAGGAGGAGCAGGGGGGCAGGGGGGCCCAAGAAACGCCACTTAATCGCCATTAATTTATACAAGTCGCGATTAGATCTTCAACTCCCCGAACTAGCAAGACTTGTGTATCAAGTTTACGCGCTAGTTCTTCAACTGTCATGTCATCTAAAAACCGAGATTCTCCATGCTTGAGCATTATATCAGGCATCATTATAGCATCACCTAAGTATTTACCCTGTAATCCTTGGAGTAAATCTTGACCTGTCAGTAACCCCGTGACGGTAATGGTCTGTCCCCAGTAATCGCTACATAAAGCTACCATCTGTACTTCTAGACCTTCAACCTGATTAAGCCGGTGCAGGATCGGCTCAAAAGCTTTTTCAACCGCGTTGCCCACCACCCAAGTTAATTTTCGTGGGTGGGATAGTCGCGGCGGTAGAGTTTGGGCGGCGTTCTGAAATTGTTTGAGGAAAGAGCGAATGGAACCCACACCGTTGTCAATTTGGGGGTATTCTTCGTAGTGTGATTCTGGCGGCAACTCAACACCTGCAATCAGAAACCACTCGTCGGCTAGCCAGGCAAAGGTAGACTTGAGCTGTGGTCGAAATGTACTCTGGAGAGCCTGGACTTGACTTATCACTTCAACTGCTTTTTCTCGGCTCACAGGTGTCAGCTCGTCTGCTTGTGGGCGAAAGCGCGTCAATCCCACTGGCACAACTGCCACTGATGCAACAGTTGGCACCTCCCGTGTGTGGAACGATGCCAAATCCATCAGGGTACGTTCTAGGTGGACACCATCGTTAATACCAGGACAGACAACCACTTGGGCATGAATTTGTAGTCGCCGTTCTTGAAACCACGTAAGCTGTTGCAAGATTTGACCAGCACGAGGGTTTTTCAGCAGGCGAATGCGTAGTTCCGGCTCGGTGGCATGAACGGAAATATATAAGGGAGAGAGTCGCATCTGTTCTATGCGCTCCCATTCTCTTTGCGTGAGATTGGTCAGAGTGAGGTAAGAGCCATAGAGAAAGCTGAGGCGGTAGTCGTCGTCTTTCAGGTACAAGCTCTGCCGTTTGCCGGGTGGCTGCTGGTCGATGAAACAAAATGGGCAGCGGTTATTACACTGAATTAAGCCATCAAATAGGGCGGTTTCAAATTCCAGCCCTAAGTCTTCGTCGTAGTCTTTCTCAATTTCGATTTGATGGGTTTTACCGCCAGCGTCTAAGACTTCCAGTTCTAGCACTTCATCAGCACATAAGAATTGATAGTCGATTAGGTCACGCGGTCGGTTGCCGTTGATGGCAACGAGGCGATCGCCCGCCTCAAACCCAATTTCAGCTGCAATGGAGTCGGGGATAACCTTGGTGATTAGGGCAGGACGATGCGATTGCTCACTCATACTTTTAGCTCATCAGTTCTTTCTTTTTTTAATTAGAACTAATTATGCAAAAATCCCATTCCCACACCGATCAACAAAAATACGCCCAATGCGAAGCGATACCAGACAAATATCCAGGAGCTTCGGTTTTCCAAATAGTGCAGGAGACCGTAAATCGCCAGAAATGCTGAAATACTGGCGGAGGTCAAGCCAATTAACAGAATCAGCCAACCATTAGCATTGAGCCCCGCCTTGAAGAGGGCGTGCAGTTCCACAGCCCCTGCTAATAGAACGGCTGGTAAGCCTAGTAAAAATGAAAATCTAGCTGCTGTGTCTCGCTCCATTCTCAGAAATATTCCGGCTGTTAATGTCGAACCGGAGCGGGAAACCCCTGGAATCAGGGCAAATGCTTGGGCGATTCCAACCCAGATCCCATCCCTGAGGGTTAGCTCCTCGAAATCGCGATTGTGCTTGCCCTGTTTTTCTGCCAAAGCTAGCAAAAGAGACATCACAATGCAGGCTAGCCCGATCACGACTAAACTCCGCAGGGGAGAATGGCAGGCGTTCAGGATCGGTTTGACTAAAACACCAGCCACGATGATTGGAAGCGTACCCAGCAACAGCCCCAGCACCAATCGAAATGATTCTGACTGGAAGTTTTTATTGGCGATCGCTCTTACCGTCCCTCCTGTCAATCCCTTAATGTCTTGCCAAAAATAACTAATGACGGCTACCAGACTGGCAAGTTGCATCGCCGCCGAAAAAGCAGTGCCAGGGTCTTGCCATCCCAACAAAGCGGGTACCACTCGCATATGGGCGGTACTACTGATCGGCAGTAATTCTGTGATGCCTTGGACAATGCCCAAAATCATCACCTTAAACCAACCCAACTGCACAAACCCCAAGTCCACCTCACCGGGACAAGCCGAGGCAGCTAAGAAAAAAGAGTTCATAGGGCTTTTTGAGGGTGTAGACAATCCTTTCTGGTATAGCCTACCGGGAAAAGGCAACGCGAGTAAGTTTCTCTGATCACGTTTTTTTCCAATCCTGGCTTGCGACCAGCAGGCCAACCCAGATTAAGCTAGTATAAATATGCCCCTAGGGGGGATTTTTGTATGATATTATATTGAGTAAGATTAAGTTTAGTAAAGAAAATTAAGAAATCGTGTCCTCCTACCCCGCTTCTGCCCCCTCTATCCGCTCAGCCCAGTCTGTTAAAAGCTCTCTTGTGCCTTTGGCGTGGAGATTTGGTTCAAGGCAAGCCTTGATGGTTTTTACGGCAGCTGTTTTTCTGGTATCCGTGCCGGTGTTTATTGAAGCCCCACTGGTGCGATCGCTGCCGGGGCTGAGTTTAGCGCTCACAGCCGCCTGGGTGTGGTTAAGTTGGGTATTGCTGTCTCGTCCCTCAACCCAGCTGTGGGGAGATTTGTTGCTAGGGTTCAGCTGGAGTTGGTTGGCTGGGTCGATTTACTGGGGCTGGCTGCGTTGGGAACCTTTGTTACATTTGCCGGTAGAGGCGATTGGTCTACCCTTTGCTCTGGTGTGTCTGAGGCGAGGCTGGGGTAAGGTAGGTAACTTTTTTTATCTGGGTTCCCTACTGGGTACAGTGCTGACAGACGTGTATTTCTACTTAGTAGATCTGATTCCTCAGTGGCGGCAGTTAATGCAAGTTGACCCAGCATTAGCGTCACCAATTTTGCAAAGTGCGCTTGAGAAAGTGCAGACGCCTTGGGGACAGGGTTGGGCGCTGGTTCTCGCTCTTGTTCTCCTGACGCTCGGCATTTTCCCCTTACGCTATCAGCAGCGACACTGGTGGGCCTTTAGTGGAGCAGTGTTGAGTACAATTTTGGTTGACAGCTTGTTCCTGTTTTGTGCACTTTTTGCCAAACCCTGATTCGCAGTGATAGTGAAGCAGCTATTCACCGTAGGACGAACTTGCCACCTTTCCTCGAAACACTACGTATTGGTAGATGTTGTAGAACAACATAATTGGGATGAGGAAGCCAATAAAAATCAACATAAAGACCAACGCACTGGGTGAAGCTGCCGCCTGGTAAATCGTGATTTGAGTAGGAATGATGTAGGGAAAAACAACTAATCCTAACCCAATAAATGTCAGCAGAAAAATGAGTATTGTCCACACAAAAGGGGCGTGTTCTGCTTTAATATCGATACTTCTCAAAAGCCGCCAGATCAAAAGAGTTCCAAGGATAGGAATCATGGCGAAGATGTAGATTTGGGGCTGATGAAATAATTTAATTCGCTCTTGTTCATAAAACACAGGCGTCGAAATCGTAATTAAAATCGCTCCAATCAACGTTGTGATTGCCGAAAGTTTGGCAGTCCTATAGTGATTGAGTTGCAACTCTCCTGATGTTTTTAGAATCAGGTAAGTAGAGCCAATCAAGACATAGCCCTGAATCAACGTCAACGCGACTAAAATTGACTTCCAATTCAGCCAATCCCAGGTTGTACCGATAAAGTGACCCGCCTGATCGACCGAAATTCCTGAAATCACGCTCCCCAGTGCAAACCCTTGCCCCAACGCGGCAACGAAACTTCCAGTACCAAAAGCGATATTCCAGAAGAACTTCCGCTCGGACTGTTCACGAAACTCGAACGCAACGGCACGAAAGATGAACCCAAATATCATCATAATAATGGGAATGTATAGGGCAGTCAGAATCGTGCCATACGCTAAGGGAAATGCACCGAACAATCCCCCAGCCATCACGACTAGCCAGGTTTCGTTCGCATCCCAGGTATTGCTCAAACTCGTCATTAAGACGCCTCGTCGTTCCTCCGAACCAGCTGTGAGCGAGAGGATTCCAACTCCCAGATCAAACCCGTCTAACATGACGTAGAGAAACAGGAACAGAGCTAAAATGAAAAACCAAACTTGAGGAAGAAAATGTTCTAACGCCTGCATGAATGCTCCTATGATTCTGCTTCTACGGGACGACCATCGGTGATCAGCTCTGCTGGTTCTGTTTTGATCGCAGGTTCATCTTTAATCGTTCCTGGCACCGGCAAATTGAGATTTGGACCCTTGCCAATAATGCGACTGCCAAAATACAATGTCGCTATAAACAAAACGGTATAAATGGCAGCAAAACTTATCAGAGACACGAGGACATTACTTGCAGGCACATGAGAAGCTGAATCCGCAGTGCGAAGCTGTCCATAGACTGACCAAGGTTGTCGTCCTACACAGCGCACAATCCAACCTGAATCAATTGCAATGAATCCCAAAGGAGCTGAGAATATCCACGCCCCTAGAAGCCAGCGCTGTTGAGTAATATTTTCAGCAGACAGTTTGCCGCGTAGCCACTGCAAGACGCTGACTGCCATCACGGCGGCTAAGAAGAAGCCGATCGCAATCATGATCCGAAAGGAATAGTAGATTAATCCCAGCAAGTGAGGACGATCTTGAGGGCTCCATTCTTTTAAGCCAAGGACAGGTTGAGACAGCTTTGGTTTGAATTCTAAAATTAAGCCCAGCGCATTTGGAACGGAAATTTCCCAGTCATTCCTCTGTTGTTTGTCATTGGGCAACGCCAGTAAACTCCAATCTGCCATCTGTCCTGCTGGAATTGTCTCCCACTGCGCTTCCATTGCGGCTAGCTTAGTCGGTTGGTAGTGATATACTTGCTCACCGCTCAAGTGCCCTAAGTAAATTTGAATCGGAGCCACCGCGATCGCTGCCGCTAATACAATCTTCAGCGACATGGAAAAGAATGCTTGATGACGCTGTTTGAGAATGTACCAGGCGCTAATTCCCCCGACTACAAACAAAGATGTTTCCAGCGTCGCAAAGAACATATGGAGGACGCTGTTGACTAGAAATGGATTGAACATCGCTTGAAAGTAGTCGCTGACAATAAATTTCCCGTCAACCATCTCCCCGCCGGTCGGAGTTTGCATCCAGGAATTTGCCATCAAAATCCATAGCGTCGATAGGTTAGCACCAAAGGCAACCATGATGGTCGAGAACAAATGAATGCCAGGATTCACCCGCTCCCAACCAAACAGCATAATTCCTAAAAACCCGGCTTCCAGCATGAATGCCATCGACGCTTCAAACCCCAAAATGCTGCCAAAAAATTCACCCGTTGCTTCGGCAAAAGGTGCCCAATTGGTACCAAATTGAAATTCCATTGGAATGCCTGTCGCTACCCCAATACCAAAGTTAAGGACATACAGCTTTGACCAAAAGCGGGCGTGGTAGTAGTAGTCAGGGTTACGAGTTTTTAGCCACAATCCTTCCACAATGACCAGATAAATCCCGACTCCTGTTGTAAGAGTGGGCCAAAGCATGTGAAATAGAGCTGTTAGAGCAAATTGCATGCGTGATAGCACGACGGTATCGGTCAAGAAATCCATAATTACGTCTCCTCAAGGGATGAATTGGCAACTACTCTTGAGCTGAGGCTTCCGCTGTGGACGAGCTGGACCTACCGTAATTGTAGGGAGGTGAGGTCACAACCGCCGGAATCTCCTCAAAGTTCTCTACTAGGGGTGGTGAGGAATTCGTCCATTCTAACCCGGTTGCATACCAGGGATTATTCGATGCCGGTCTGCCCTGGAGGCGTGAAAACCATGGTGATGGTGCGGTTGGGGATAATGTCTTGTTTGACACGGAACTCCGAGACATAGAACCCGTGGATTACATCCTCCGACTGCATCGACAAGCGAACGCTTTGATTAATTGGCAAGTGTAATTCATTACTAGTGACATTCCTGTCTGGGTAGCGGAACGACCAAGCCCACTGCTTCGCAACCACCTCAATCTCTTTAGCAGCAGGTTTAGAGTTATTGTTCTGAGTGGGTTTGGCATTATTGCTGTCCTGCGATCGCAGCATCGCTGTTTCTTGCTTGAGAGTCAATTTTCTTATCGTGAAAAGAGCATCTTGAGGGCGATTGCCAGAATCGCGGCTCCAAAAACCTTTTCCAAAACAGCGTTAGATAATCCAGTTGCCAGATTTGCACCTAGTAGCCCACCAATAAAAAAGCCCACACAAATTAAAGCGGCAATTTTCAAATCCACATAGCCTTGTTTGTAGTAAGTCCAGGCGGCAAGCAATCCAATCGGCGGAACTAACAGAGCTAAGGTGGTACCTTGCGCTTCGTGTTGGGACATCCCAAACCAAAAGACCAACACTGGAACAATCAAGACTCCACCACCAATGCCAATCAGTCCACTCAGGAATCCTGCCACCAAACCCAATAGTAAATAAAGCAAAATGTTCGTCATAGTCGCTTATACCTCACTAATGCACTACCCACAAAATGACGCCGAGGGAAGTGGCACTGATAAATAGCCACAGCACTACCCCCTGCAGCATTGGCTTCCAACCAACCGCCTTCAGCATCCGCTGGGAAAGCCCAGAACCGATTAAAAACAGCGTCAATGCCAACCCCACTTCCGACACGGGTGTTAGCACTGGCGACCAGGAAGCTATCACCGGGAAAAACGTCCGCGCCACCGATGCTAAGATAAACAGGGCGATGAACCAAGGCACCTCCGGCTTGTGTGGCACCTCCTGACCGGATGCGTGTTGATGGCGGAATAGATAACTGGCAGCGAGCGAGATGGGCACAATCCACAAGGCACGAGAGAGTTTGACTGCCGTTGCCGTAAATAGGGCGCTCTGACCGTAGTGAGACGCCGCGCCGACCACGCTGGAAATGTCATGAATCGCTACACCCGACCATGTTCCAAATTGTGCCTGCGTCAAGTGCAATGCATGTCCTAAAGCCGGAAACACGAACAGCGCGACGGCGTTGAGGACAAAGACCGTCCCCATTGCCACTGAGATCTCGCTTTCGGCGGCATTGATTACCGAGCTGACTGCCGCGATCGCCGAGCCGCCACAAATCGCTGTTCCGACTGAAATTAGGGCAGAGGCTTTGATCGGAATCTTCAACCACTGCCCTAGGAAGTAGCCAAGGACGAAGGTTGCCGTAATGCTGCCAACGGCAAACAAGGCACCGCTTGCTCCCGCCTTCAGCACGACTGCTAGATCCATCCCAAAGCCGAGCATAATCACGGACGCTTCGAGTAGGTATTTAGCAGCAGGACGACTAATCCGATGAAAAGGATTCTCATGAGTCAGCGCCAAAATAATCCCCAAAATGAGTGCTACAGGTGGCGATGCCCAAGGAGTTAGGCAAAATCCGGCCCCTAAGAGAAACACAATTTTTCGATACAGGAGCTTTTGCTCTGAACTCAGTTGAGGTCTCTTGTTAAATGTTATGACTGGTAACTTTTTCGACCCAGAATCTTGCTTCACATCAACCTCGTGTTTAGGGGTTGCTCTAACTCTAGGTAATCCAACCAATAAAAACAAACGTTAGTTTCTATTGAAACAATAAATTAAAATTATCAAAATTTACATCAAAGCTACCTACAGCCTCAACCTTTATCTGCAGCACCCGCGCACTACAACGTTTTTTGGTCGTAGTGCGCGAACTCTACCAAGCGCTACCAACTGGGTACAACGCGGGGTACCAAGTGGCAACGCTTGGTAGCGCTGAAAAATGGGGGGGGTTCAGTCGGTTCCCCCTGATCAACGGGTGGTCGGGGGATTCTTTGACGATACATTTCTTAACAGACAGCTCTAACCCTTGAGGGGCAAGATTTAGAGCGTGGACTGGGACAATTCGCCCGAGCGTGTGTTCATCAATTGTGTCTAGAGGTTCGGATAGCTTAAACTGAACACCCGTAAGGGTTAGAGCGAATTCATATCTGAAATTGGTGCCATCAGAGATGGCATGGGTCTGCTGCTTTTTCACTCAGCCTTGGGAGTGAAAAAGCACTCTGGGGGGAGGGTCTCCCTCACCGAAACTCCTGGTGTGGAGCGCAGTGCAGCGAGTACCATACCAGGGAAACTCATAGCAGCAAAAGTGTCAGTCGCCCAAAATCCAGCCCAGAAAACAGGTGTGTGATAGCAGGCACACCTGTTGGTAGAGAAGAGGATGGGGGACAAGGGGAACCAACCTGCAATTCTCTCCCCTTGTCCCCAAGTCAACCTCAACCAACTACTCGTAACCACACCCGACCAAGCCGACCCCAACCGCGATGGCTACGCCCGTTGCTTTTACCCCTCTTACCCTCGGAGCCTCAATTCACAAGCGCGATACGTTTCAAGTTCGTTTGGCTTTCCTTTTCGTTCTGTCCAACGAACTAAAATGTCATCCCCTGCCACCGACTCAATGGTGCCGTGGTAGGTTCTGTTGTAAGAGTAGGCCAAAGCATGTGAAACAGAGCCGTTAGAGCAAATTGCATGCGTGATAGCACGACGGTATCGGTCAAGAAATCCATAATTACGTCTCCTGGGTAAGGGGGCACGGCTCGAGCAACGTCCACTTCACTGATTCATTTCTCGCTGAATACCCAAGCCTCATTCCAGTTTTCAGGTATACCATGCTCTAGCAACCATTCGACTCGCTCTAGGTAGAGTTTGGCTGTCTTATCTAAGGAATTAACGGCTAAGACTCGCTCAAAATAGGCTTTTGCATCGGTGAGAGCACGATCGCGGTAATAACTTACCCCTTGTGCAAAATTGGGTTGGGTTTGCAGTTTGAGGTGGCAAATTTCTTCGTTTTCGGCATCTAGGACTTCGTAGACCGCGATCGCTTCGTTTCGCCCTTTGACGATCGCCCGATCCAAGAAGCGAATTTGATATTGATCTGGATTGCTCAGATACTCGAGCGTTTGACCGGAGATCAGCATCGAAACCCCGTAAAACTTAGTCAAGCCTTCTAAGCGTGCAGTCAAATTGACGTTATCAGAAAAAGCATCCCCTTGAATTCGGTTATCTTCTCCGACCATTCCCAGCATCATGTGTCCGACATGAATGCCAATGCCCACCTGAATAGGCAAGTGGCCCCTGGCAAGGCGCTCTTCGTTGTATTCCTGCACCCGCTTCTGCTTGGCAATGCCTGCTTTCACCGCATCATCGGCACCTTCGGGAAACACCGCCATCATACCGTCTCCCAGGAATTTGACAATGATTCCATAGTGATTGCGAATCTCTGGGCTAACTCGTTTGAGGTAGGCATTGACGAAGTTAAAGTTTTCTTGAGGGGTCATGGTTTCTGAGAGGGTGGTGAACGAGCGAATATCGCTAAACATGACTGCCATCGTTTTGCTGACATAATCACCGAGTTGCACTTCGACAACACTATCTTTGCGAAGAAATTGAAGATATTCAGACGGAAAAAAGCGGGCAAAGGCATCTTTTAAACTTTTTAATGTCGCTTCTGCCTGTTTGCGCTCGGTAATGTCGCGCACGATGATCAGAAGTTCATTGTCTCCGGTTTTGACAAGGCGAACTTCTTCGTCTTGAGCTTGGTCACTAATGGTTAATTGCTGCTCATAGACTTGAAGCTCGTCGGTTTGCATTGCTTTTCGGATGTAGTACATCCGCTTTTCAGCTAGATCAGTAGGCAACAAATCGTAAACACTGTTCTGACCTGCGGCAAATTGGTCCGCATTGAAAACGCGGTGGCGATCGCGATTAATCATCTCTACATGTGTTCCATCGTCCTTGACTCGCATCAGCAAGTCGGGCATCGCAGCAATTAAGGCACGGTTCTGAGCATTGGCATCCAGCAATTCTTTTTCGCGGGCTTTGACGGTTTTGACCATTTGAGTAAACACCCGTGCCAGTTGTCCTAACTCATCGCCGCGATCAACAACATCGCTCAGGCTTTCTGGTTGGAAGGTATCTTGTTCTACAGCAAAGGCAGCTTGAGTCAATTTGTCCACCTGCTCGATGTACAACGCCTGTCGTAAGTTTTCCTCCCGCAGCAGTGCTTCTGCTTCCTGTCGCTTGAGTAGGTTCGTATAGGCTCTAGAGTGGTAGCGGATGCGGGCAATTAATTCGACGCGATCGGGCAACTTCACCAGGTAGTCGTTCGCGCCCAGTTCAAACGCTTGAGCTTTGACGAGCGGTTCCTCTTTGCTCGACAGTACAATCAGAGGAATGTGATAGGTCGGTGCATCGCGCGATCGCAGAAATTGCACCAGCAGCAACCCATCTATCTGCGGCATCACGAGATCTTGCAGAATCACGGTTGGCTGACACGCCTTGGCGACCTTGAGGGCTTGAATCGGGTCGCTACAGTAGTGAAACACGATGTCTTGTTCAGGAGCCAGCATCCGCCGCACAGCTTCACCGATAATGGATTGATCGTCAATCAGAAGAACGGTAATGGGCTCGTCCATTGCAGGAGGGATGAGAGATCAAAGCTAACGGCTGACGACTGAGCGCTGGATGAGCAAGGTGGCGATCGCGTCTGGATTGAGAACTTCAACGGCAGCGTTTAGCTCGACGGCGGCTTTGGGCATTCCGTAAACGATGCAGCTTTCTTTGTCTTGAGCGATCGTATACCAACCGTGATTTCGGAGCAGTTTGAGTCCTTCTGCACCGTCTCGCCCCATGCCTGTAAGCAGTACGGCAGTTCCTTTGGGTGTCCAGTACTGAGCGACACTTTTGAAGAACACATCGATTGAGGGGCGGTAGGGATAGTCGATGGGATCTTTAGTATAATTGAGCGTGTGGTTGGATTGCATACAGAGGTGATCGTTCGTGCAAGCAACCAAGACAATTCCTTTTTCTGGGCGATCGCCCACCGATGCTTTCTTCACGGTTAGCGGCGTGAAGTCGTTCAGCCAATCGATCATGCCAACGGCGAACTGAGCATCAACGTGTTGAACAATTGCGATCGCCGCTCCAAAGTTTGCTGGTAAGCGAGAGAGAATGGTGGTTAAGGCTTTGGGTCCGCCTGTGGAGGACCCGATTGCGACCAGGGGAGGAAGTGGGGTATCCGAGTTGGTTTGAGGTTTAAGATTTAAGCTTTGCTTTGATTTGCCGATTAGCTTACTGATCGTGGCAATTTTTCCCAGCAGGGCAAGGGCTGCTTCTGGTTTTCCCTGGCTACCTAAGATCGGCGTATTGACCGCATCTAGCGCCCCAGACCCCATTGCTTCAAAAACCTTGGCGGCATTCTTTCCGACATTGGCGGTAACGATCACAATCGCACAGGGAGACTGTTTCATAATCTGGCGCGTTGCCTCAACCCCATCCATTACCGGCATGTTCAAATCCATCAAGATCAAATCAGGAGTGTCTTTGGCGCATTTGGCAACTGCTTCGGCACCATCTTTTGCAATCCAAGCAACTTGGTGTTCTGGCACAGTCAACAGAACCCGTCGAAGAGCTTCGACGGCGATCACCATGTTGTTGACAATTGCAATTTTCATTACGATTACTCACCAATCAAATCCACGACAGCTTTGATTAATGTGTCGTCATGAAAGCTACTCTTGGTTAAATAATAATCTGCGCCAGCTTCCAAGCCTTGAATGCGGTCTGACTCACGATCTCGGTAAGACACCACGATTACTGGCACCGAATTTAGACGCGGATGACGCTTAATTTGCTTAATCAGTTCAATCCCATTCATTCGGGGCATATCAATATCGCTGATTACTAGATCGTAAGGCTGAGACCGAATCGCATTCCAGCCCTCCATTCCATCCACAGCAACCTCAACGGTATAGCCTCGGTTCTGTAGTAACTTGCGTTCCACTTCCCGCACCGTGATCGAATCATCGACCACCAGCACGCGTTTGCGGTCACTACGTGGAGCGAAGCTGCTGTGGACAATCGCTTCAGAATTTGCGCTGACTTTGGCTAACCGTCCCGTGTTGAGAAGATTATTCACTGATCTTACCAGGTCGGACACATCTACAATCAAAACCAGGGAACCATCGCCCATGAGTGCCGCAGCACTGATATCTTGCACTTTGCCCAACCGAGAATCGAGGGGACGCACAACTAGTTCCCGTTCTCCCAAGCAGCGATCAACGACAAGTCCGTAGGTGTCAGATGGATCGCTGACGATCACAACCCAAAGCATGGCGGAGGTTAAGGCAGGCGGCGGCAAGTCCAGAACCTGATGAGCCGGAATCAGACCGATGTTTTTCTCATCCAGCGTGAAGTACTGACGATTTTCCGCTACAGCAATTTCTGATTTATTAATCTTGACAATCTTATCAATTCGTGATAATGGAAACGCATAAGGTTCTGCAGAAATTTCGACCAGCAGGGTACGAACCACCGAGAGCGTTAGGGGCAGTTGGAAGTGAAAACTGGTACCTTTTCCGGGGTGAGAGATTGCTCGTACCGTACCCCCAACTTCCTGTGCCATACTCTTGGCAATGTCTAATCCAACTCCCCGACCGGAGATTTCGCTCACCTGCTTTGCCAGCGAAAATCCTGGCAAAAACAAAAACTCCATCAGTTCGGTATCCGTCATTTTTGCTACGACTTCGGGCGTTGCTAGGTTTTTGTCGATCACTTGCTGACGCAGCATCCCCGGAGCGATGCCTTTGCCATCGTCTGTGATCTCAATCGTTAACATGCCGCCGCGATGGACAGCTTCGAGGCGAATTGTTCCCTCAGCAGGCTTTCCAGCCGCCAGCCGCTCTGCTGGTAGTTCCAACCCGTGATCGACGGCATTCCGCAGAATATGGGTCAGAGGCGCTTCCAGTTTTTTGAGAATGTCTCGATCAACTGCGGTTGATTTGCCAACAATCTCCAGCTTAACTTGCTTTTGGAGCTGGCGGGCGATATCCCGAATCATCCGGGGAAAGCTTTGCACGCCATCGGCAAATGGGCGCATGTGGGAAGTGACGACTTCTCGATACAAGCGATCAGAGAGGTTTGCTGTGCGACGGACAAATCCTTCGAGTTCCGTCAAGCGATCGCTAAGCAGCTCACGGCATTCTTTCTCTTGACGTCGAGCTGTCTCTAGCAACGTGCCATCCTGATTGAGGGAACAACTCAACAGCGCATCCTGTTGTAAATTTTCTATACTCTTGGAAAGCTCTACCTGACGGGACTTTAGCAGCATCAGCGAATCGGCAAACGGCTGGAGCCAATTCGCTTCAATCATCGACTCTCCTGCCAGCCCCATCATGCGATTCAGGTTCTCTGCACTCACCCGCACCACCCGATCCTGGGTAGTAACGGTTGGTTCAAAAGAGGGCTCCGCCAACGCCCAAGCGCGATCGCGCTTGACAGCCGGTTCAGGCATCTGCACAACTGGTAACTCCATCGCTGGAGGTGGACTAACGGCGAGGCTGACAGCTTCGGTTTGAGGAACTGGCGCAGAATTGAGGCTGACAGAATCCGGTGCAGCAGGCGTCGCAGCGGAGCGGTTGTGAGCAGTAAAGTGTCTTTTGACTAGAGCGGCTCCTGGGGTTTGGATCGCGGCGATCGTCGAGCGAATCCATTCAATTTCCGCCTCGTTTTCTGCTAAAGCGCTGGGTAAAAGGGTATCGCTGACTTGGCTGAGGTTCTGAAGTAAATCGACGCCGCGCAACAGCACGTCGATTTGATCGGTTCCCAAGGTAATAGTTTGGTTCTGGGCAGCGACAAAGCAATCTTCCATAACGTGTGCCAACTGAACCACCGCATCCAGTCCTACAATCCGGGCGGCTCCCTTAACGGAGTGAGCGGCTCGCATCAGCGCAACTAATTCTTGAGCAGATTGAGGTTGGGTTTCTAGCGCTATTAAACCGTTGGTTAAGATCGTCACCTGTGCCTCGGCTTCTAAACGAAACAATTCCATCATGGAACTGTCTTCGATCATCAGGGGTGGCGGAGTTGAGGGAGACGAGATCGCCGTTGGATCAGATCTATCTGTAGAGGCATCTGTTCGGAAGGCTTGCTCCTTTCGTTGCGGGATGTCGTTTCTAAAGGAGGGAAGTGCGATCGCAGTTTGTATGCTTGACAAATCCTGGGTGTGTTCTGCCAACCAACATTCTATGTTTTCAACGCCAGCGTTGCTCATGCCGAGGAGGAGATCCCCAGCGTGCACCAATTGATCGATCTGCGCTGGTGTCAAATCAATTGATTGTTCCTGCACAGCAATCAAGCCCGCTTTCATCCCCTGAGCCAAGGAAGCCGCCGCTTCGATCTCTACCATTTGGGCAGCTGATGCGATCGCATGGAGCGATTGGATCGCGGCTTCTAGTTCGCCGCTTGACGAAGGCTGCCGTTTCAGAATCGACAAGCTTTGCTTCAGGCTTGTAACCTGAGTTTCCACTTCTTGACGAAACAGATCCAGCATGGAATAGTCGCGCATATTTTCTGCTCAAAGAATCTTGCGATCAAGCCTATCAAACAAAAGTTCGGCATCCAGATAATTCACCTTTTGGTTCTGCCAGTCAATTACCCCTTGGGTGTACGTTTCATTTGCTTTGGCAACGACAACAGGCGCGGCTTTTAAGTCGTTGAGGTGAAAGCGGGAAATTCGTTGCACTTCATCAACGGGAAACACCCATTTGCCGTTTTTCTGTCCAACCACTAGCATCCGTTCAAGGTTCATGCGGCTAGAGGGTGGGTTTGTCGCGGTTTCCAGCCCCAAAAGATCACCCAGAGAAGCACAAAGCAGAATTTCACCGCGAATGTTGACTAGCCCCAACAACAGCTCATTGCTGCGGTGGGGCAGTTTATGAATAACACAGGGATGGGTGACTTCTTGCAGCACTCGCACGGGCAAGGCGAATAGCTCATCGCTCAAGCGAAAAATGATCGCGGAAAGGGTGTGTACTGACCGCCCGATTTTGAAGGTAGCTTGCTCACCACTCGTCCAAGACGGTTCTTCTTGAGCAGCTAAAACAGCCGTCCATTCGTTTAAGTAGTCGAGTGGGACTTCCCGTTCCAGCAAACTGCGTCCCGCCATCGAATACACCGGACAGTTGCGGCAATGAATTACCTTTTTTAGCTCCACACAGGAGCGATCGCCGTCTACGCCGATGTGGTTCCAGCAATCATTAAACCGATGCGGGTGACTCGAGTCCATCTTGGCTTACAATTTAAACTGAGAAATTTCTCGCTGTAAGCCTTGGGCGGCATCATCCAACTGAGTCAGGGCGTTATTCGTTTCTTGCAAAGATTGCACCGTTTGAGAAGAAGCTTCACTCAGTTGCGCGATCGCCATACTAATTTGTTCCGCCCCGCGATATTGTTCATCCATACTCTGGCTGACAACGCCAAACCGTGGTGCCAAAGATTGCACATCTTTGATGAACCCAGCGATTTGGGCACTGATCCCGCCGACATCTGCGACATATTGACTGACTTCTTTACTGAATTTATCCACCTCCATCACGCCTGTAGATACCGATGATTGCATTTCTTTGACCATTTGTTCAATTTCTAGGGTAGCAACCGCCGATTGGTCTGCCAGGCGGCGAATTTCTCGCGCCACCACCGCGAATCCTGCGCCGTACTCGCCTGCTTTTTCGGCTTCGATCGCGGCGTTGAGAGACAGTAAATTTGTTTGAGCCGCAACTTTTGTAATTGTGGTGACAACGTTGTTGATATTGTTGGCTTTTTCATCCATGATGCTCAATTTCCGCGAAATTAATTGCGTCGCCACCACTAAATTCTGCATTGCCCCTTGAATTTTTTCTAAATTAATTTGGCTGTTCGATGCTGCTTCGGTTGTTGCCTGAGCAGTTTCGGTTACATCGTCCATCGCCTTGGCGAGGTTGCCAGCCGTTGCTGCAATTTGTCGACAGGTTGCATTCACTTCGTGCATAGACGCAACTTGCTCATTCACCGTTGCTTCTAGCTCTCTTCCAGCAGCGGCTATTTGCGTCGTTGACGTACTAATTTGAATTCCCGACTTTTGCGCTTGAGCGATCAAAGAATTCAAACTTTTTGTCATATTTTGAAACGCTGTCAGCACTTGCCCTACTTCAGTGGTATCTTTTGTAACTTCAATTGATTGAGTTAGATCTCCATCCGCGATTTGAGCAGCAAATGTGGAGACGCGATTGAGCGGACGTGTAATCTGACGATTTAGAACCACGCCGATTAGAGCAAGGAGCAAGATACCCAGCGGCATCCCGTACATCACGCTCTCCAGGATGTGATGGGCGGAAGTTTCAGCCGCAAGCGATCGCGTCTGCAATAAATCGCGCTCCCCAGCTTTCATGCGGGACACTAGATCTCGCATTTGATCCATCAACCGCTTGCCCTGATCGGTTAGGACGACTTTTAACGCCGCGTCTGCTCCTTTGGTTTGTCTGAGGCGAATTGTATTATCGAGTTCTGCAAATTTTTGAGTGACTAGAGGTTCTAGAGTCTGAAGATAACTCTGTTGACTCGGATTGTCTTCGACTAGACGCCTGAGTTGCGCGATTCTCGGTTGAATCGCAGTTCGCGCTTGATTGTATGGATCGAGATAGCGATTTTCACCTGTGAGCAGATATCCTCGTTGCCCCGTTTCCGCATCTTTGATCAACGAGAAAATTTCTTCTAACTCACCCAACACCTGATAGGTGTGCTTCTCTTGACGACCAGTTGAAATCAGCTGCTCTGCACTTTGGTAGGAAATAATGCCGATGATCGTAAAGACCGCTAAGCCCAGGGTAAACCCCGCACCGATTTTGGTGCCAATTTTCCAGTGATTCAACATGTGCAAACCAGCTTACCAAAACCCATTCTAGAGTAGCGTAGCTGTGGATGCTGCCAAGCATCCGATTGAGCCATCACTATTGCCGCTGCGAGTACGCAGGTTACTGGTGCGGAGCCAAAGACTGCACATCTTTGCTCAAACCAGCGATTTGGGCACTGCTCCCGCCGACATTGGCGACATATCGACTGACTTCTTTGCTGAATTTATCCACCTCCATCACCCCTGTAGATACCGATGATTACATTCCTTTGACCATTTGTGCAATTTCTAGGGTGGCAACCGCCGATTGCTCTGCCAGGCAGCAAATTTCTCGAAATGTCCAATTAAAATTCGAGTTGTAATTCTATTCTACATCGCTTGAACCGTTGTTGACACGCCTATTTTGAATCTTTAGCAGTCGTTGAATACGCTGTCTTAAAATTTCTGAACCTACTTTATCGCCCCGTTTTTCTTTTAAAAGCGCTAGATGAATTAAGGCTTCGTAAGCATTAGGGTTGAGATAAATCGCTTTTTGAAAGGACTGTTCTGCTTGTCCAAGACGGTTGAGTGCCTGATAGACTTCGCCCAACAAAATGTAAGCTTGAGCATCGGTGCGGTTTGCACTCAAGTAAGATTCGCATAGCTTGCCTGCCTCCTCTAGCTGTCCTCGATCAGCTAAGTGTTTAGCAATTTCAAGTTCGGACGATGCGGAAGAACGAATGGGTTGAGGGGGTTGAGGGTTGAGGGGCGATTTAGAGGCTGGGGCTTTGACGAGCGCTGCTGGAGCGAGCATCAATGGCTTAACATTTGGGATGGCGCGATTCTGTTTGCGGTAACCAAACGCGAACGGATGAGGAATAGAGGTATAGTGTTTTGCTGTGATTTGTGACGTTTCTGCTGCTCCCACAAATAATAAACCCGATGGCGCTAATGCTTGATCTAACGCTTCGAGCACCTGATTCCGGGCAGCAAGATCAAGGTAAATTAATAGATTGCGGCAGAAAATAATCTGGTATTTGCCCTCCGATAAAAATCCGGGCTTTAAAATATTACCCTGGATAAATTTTACAGTGTTGCGGACGAAAGGGCGTACTTCATACCCGTCAGCGAGGGAGCGAAAGTAGCGTTGTTTAGCTTGTAAACCGCCACCGCGAAAGGACCTTTCGCTGTAGATAGCTTGCTTCGCCTTGAGCAATGCCCGTTTGCTAATGTCAACGGCATCAATGCTAAACTGGGTAGGAGCCAAGCCAGAATCTAAGAGCGTCATCGCGATCGATAATGGTTCTTCTCCGGTTGAACAAGGCACACTGAGAACTCGCAGAATGCTGGATGCTTTTAGCCACTCGGTTGTGACATACTGACTGAGGTAGACAAAGGGTTCTTTGTCGCGAAAAAACCAAGTTTCTGGAACGACCACGGTTTCGATCAATTCTTCCAGTTCTTGAGTCGAGGTCTGCAAGTGATAGAAGTAAGACGTTACATCAGACAAGTCACAGGCTAATCGACGCTTTTCGACCGCTCTAGCAATCGTTCTAGAACCGATACTGCTGGCATCTAAGCCAATTTTATCCCTCAGCATTGTCTCAATTGCTGCTTGCACCATTCGTCTGAATGTTCCCTCCGCCTAATAGAGATGCGTGTTGGACTTCCGCGATCAAATGCTCCGAGTGAATCAGCTGAATCATGCCCTTTTCATCCATGAACATTGTTCCGAAATAGGGCACATCGTTCACTGTAAAAGTGTCTTTCGGGTCAAGGTCGGGTCTGCTCAAGGTTTCTGTCACTCGTTCTGCCATCAGTCCTAAACGATGATGGCCGCCGTTTTTTGCAGTATAGTTGACCATGATGATGCGGGTGCTGAAACGGGAGCGGCAAGCCGTTCCTTGAATCAGATGGCACAGGTCAATGACGGGAACAATCGTGCCGTGATAGTTGAAAACTCCAGCAAAGTAATCTGGAACATGATTAATTTTTCTCAGCACGACCATCGGGATCACCTCAACGACTTGAGAGCTGTCGAGGGCGTAAAGGCTGTCTCCAACATGAAACAGTAGCATTAGCATTGCTTATCGTTTACGGCGGCGAGGGGTTAGGTCTACATCTGCTACTCAAATCCCGAATATAGCTTGAATTTGTTTGCGAATCTGGTTGAACGGCGTTTCTTCTTTAGTCGTTGCGCTGATCGTAATACCCAAACTTTTCAATGCTTCCTGGCGCTGAGATAATTCTTCGGCAATTTTGTCTGCTAACTCTCGATGTTTGTTCAACAGACTTTGGAGATTATCGCGATCGACCACAAACAGAATTGTTTCTTCTAATGTGCGAAGCGTTGCCGTGCGGGGAGTGCCCATCAGCAGTGACATTTCCCCAATAAACTCTCCAGCCCTGCGAAGTGCAACTTGCTGAGAGATCGACTCGACAAACACTTCCACAGCACCGGACAGGATGATATAGAATGAATCGCCCGGCTCGTTTTCTCGGCAAATGATTTCACCGCTTGCCAGCTTTTTTCGGTATCCCTTCTCAATCACTTGTCGCAGTTCAATATCCCCGCATTGCTGAAAATAGCTGACTTTTCGCAGCAGGTCGCGCAACATCCAGCCGCCAATCGGCTTTTCTGATCCAGTCGTGGAGTTGGCATTGTGAGTGACTGCAATCGCGTTTGCCGTAAAACCATTCGTCGCTTGAAGGGTTGGGAGTTGAAGCAACGCCGCTAGCGTCGGCAGGTTTTCAAGCACGACCGTCGTCGCAGCTGATTTGGTGTCAATGGCGCGATCGCGAAATTCCGCCTCAATTAAAAATTGTAGCGCACTTTTGATCGAATCCATCTCTGCCGGATTCTGAATCCAGACTAGTAGTTCAAATCTCAGAGTATCTTTTTTGGGACCTTTGAAATAGACCTCTGGGCAAGGAGTCGATAAAACCCTATATTCTTGACGGGCAGCCGTGAGCAAGGCTTCCATCACTGTGAGCGAGTCACTTTCCTCTGCAACCCGAACCGGAATTACAATCCGACAGTTTGGATCGCGGTAGCTCCAATTCACCACATTTTTCTCGAGAAAATGGCTGTTTGGCACAATCACAAACACTCCGTTAATGGTGCGAATTGTACTGGAGCGGATCGCTATTTCTTCAACCGTTCCGGCTAATTTATTGATTTCAATATAATCACCTACTTTGATTGGTTGTTCAAACAGTAAAGTCAGACCACTAATGAAATTACTAGCTAAATTTTGCAATCCAATTCCAAATCCAATTCCGAGCCCACCTGCAAATACAGCTAAAGAACTAAGGTTAATTCCAGTTGTTTCCAGAACAATCAAAAAACCGATGATAGTAACGACATAGCTGGTAATTGCAGAAAGTGATTCTCGTGTGCCAACCTCCAATCCAAACCGAGGTAAAATTCTAGTTTTCAGCAGTTGCTTAATCGCGCCTGCAACGAGCAAAACTACAATCGCTTGAAGGAGCAATTGTGTAACGGAGCCAAGCGAAAATTTCTCTCCTCCAAACGTAAACAAACTGCTGTTGAAGACGTTGAAGAAAGCTTGAATAAAATGTTTGGCTTGCGCCAGCGTCCAGTCGAGTCCTGATTGCAATTGCATTATTAAAAGCTGACAACGACCCGCTTGATATTAACAAACTCAATCCCCAACACTAACCCCACCAGGTTATGTCTAAATATAAGTCTAAAGAGGGATGTTATCGCTTGAGGTGAACGAATAGCTTGAGAATTCTGTAAAATTGAAAAATTCTGCAAAAATATTGTCATATTCTGTGATTCCATAAAAAGTGGCTACTAGAACGCATTCCAAACCTGCTGCAAACCGTCTAGTCTTGAATCTGATTACAGGCGGGACAATGGGACTTCTAGTCGTCATCACTGCTGTCTCGTTTGGCACGGTCATCTTTACTGGAGAACTCTCACCCGCCTTGCCCTTCGGCATTGGGCTGCTCCTGTTTAGTGCGACTGTTGTGAGTGCACTCACCACTTCTTTAAGCTCCTATCCCGCCATTGTCGCTACTGTTTCAGAGTCCAGCATCCCCATTCTGACTCTGGTTGCTCGCCAAATCATTGAACAGATGCCCAATGCCTCTTTTGAGGACAAGCTGTTTACAGTCACAGCCACGATTATTTTCAACACCGTGGTGAGCGGCAGCATTTTTCTAGGCTTGGGGTGGTTTAAGCTGGGTGGATTCGTCCGCTTTATTCCGTATCCGGTGGTGGGCGGCTTTTTGGCAGGAACGGGAGCGCTGTTAATTTCGGGTGCGTTTCACTCGATTAGTGGGCTTGATCTGCACCATTTCACCGGATCGGCATTGTTTCAGCCGAATGTATTGCTTCAGTGGGCTCCAGCCCTGATTTTTGCCGTTGTGATGTTTGCGCTTCCTCAGCGGATCGAGCATTTTCTGGTGATCCCTGGGATTATTGCGATCGCTCTAGCGCTGTTTTATCTGGGGATAGCAATCACGGGCACTCCGATCGCACAAGCTCAGGCTCAGGGGCTACTGCTAGAGAAGCTTCCCGCTGGAGGACTTTATCAATTTTCCACACTTACAGCGGTGGCTCGGGCAAATTGGAACGTCGTTTTTCAGCAAGTTCCCAGTTTAGCGGCACTTTGGCTGATTGATTCTATGGCGCTTCTGCTCAATGCGAACGGAATCGAGTTAGTTGCCTCGCGCGATTTGGATCTCAATCATGAGCTAAGAGTTGCTGGAACTGCCACGATCGCATCTGGAATCGGTGGCGGGATCGGCGGATTTGCGAGTTCCGGGGAAAACGCGCTCGCTCACCATTTAGGGGGAAACCGTCGTCTTGTGGGATGGTTGATCTCTGGGATCTGCCTAGCGATGCTATTAGGTGGTGCTTCGGTGCTATCGTTCATTCCTAGATTCATCTTGCTCGGTATTCCACTGCTGCTTGGACTGGAATTCTTTTATGAATGGCTCTATCAGGCATGGTTCAAATTTTCGCACTCAGATTACGCGATCATTGTTCTGATTGTGCTAGTGACTGCGACATTGGGCTATCTTCAGGGGATTGGAGTCGGGCTGCTTGCTGCGATCGTGCTGTTTGTGATCAATTACAGTCGTTTGACAATCACGAAACGGGTTAGCTCTGGTGCTTATCACCACAGCAATGTGCTGCGAACCTCTGAGGAAATGGACATTTTAGAAGCAGAAGGAGATCAGACTTACATCCTAGAATTGCAAGGACTGATTTTCTTTGGCACGGCAAATAAATTGCTCAATCAAATCCGCGATCGCATCGCTCATCCAACCTCAATAGGCGTTCGATTTGTAATTCTAGACTTTCGTTTGGTGAGCGGACTTGATGCCTCAGCCGTCCTCAGTTTTGCTAAGCTCAAGCAAGTCGCCTCTTCAAAGCAGGTTCACTTGCTATTTACCCATTTGTCACCAGAAGCGATGCAACTGTTGAAGCAGGGAGACTGTCTAGAAGCGGACGATCCGTTGTGTCATGTCTTTGCTGACTTGGATCGAGGGCTAGAGTGGTGCGAACAACAAATTCTGCAAACGAGCAATCTGACTCAGCCAGAAGCTCGATCGCTGTCCGAACATCTCAAAGCAGACTTTTCCGATCCAGAACAAGTTGATCGACTGATGACCTGTCTCGAAGTTCGTCAACTTGCATCAGGAGAACATCTGTTCCGGCAAGGCGATCCGTTTGATGGTCTATATTTTGTTGATTCGGGGCAAGTGAGTGTGGTGCTAGAGCTGGGTGAGGGGCGAACCAAACGTATTCGCACCTACACCGTTGGCAACACGATCGGCGAAATGGGGCTTTACCGCAAAACGCTGCGGATGGCATCTGTCGTTGCTGACAAACCAAGCACCGTGTACTTTCTGCCTACGGAAGCGTTTGAGCAGATTGAAGCCTCAGACCCCTTACTGGCATCCACTATCCATCGGTTTATTGTAAATTTGTTGGCAGAACGGCTCAATCACCGGGAGCAAGAACTGAAAAATCTTTTGCAGTCTTCTTAAAGAAAAAGTTGCAGCGCTTCTACGGTATATTGATATATTGCTCAAACTTAAAAAACTGAAGTAGTACTTCCAGAGAAGTGTTTTCATGGGTTGGTGTCGTTGCTTCAATTTCTTGAATCGTTGTCGGATTTAAGTACTTAAAGACTTCATGGGTGAGCGTTGAAATCGCTGATGGAAAGTCTGCAAGTTCACGCTCTAACCTGGCAACACGACTTTTAGCAAAGTTCACTTGAAAGCGGCACCGACTGAGTAAGCGTTGCTGGATATTTTGATAAAGCTGCGAATTGTCTGAACCTAAAGTATGAATTGTTCCATCTAAAAGAAGTGGAATTAAATCGAGGTTATCTTCTAAAACAAGCAGGCTTCCTTCCTGGTGGTAAACCTTCACCCCGTCTATTCCTAACGCACCAATATCCGCTAGGGCAAGGATGCGAGCGACTGGAGATAATGATTTATTCCGGTTATAAAGAGCAGGTTGATAAATGGCTTGCTCCGTGGGGTCATAGGCACAAATCGTTGCCGCGATCGCCTCTCGGATGATGGTTATATCCTCATCAGTCAATCTTGCCGGACTAGCAGGATCGTGTTGCAATTGCTGGTTTAACTCGTTAATATAATCCAGCAATCGCTCGATGGTTGCCGTTTCACTCACTCCCGGCTCTCGCTGTCGAGGAGTATGCGCTTGGGTTGGGACAACAAACACCTGAACCATGTCATGGGCAACGGCACAAAGATCGAGTAGCAATTTCATCCGCAGGCTGTCGAGCGTCGGTTGCCCCCGATCCGGTGCGGCTTTCCAATCGGGAAAAACTGCCTGAAAAATCTGGTTCGCCCGTCGCTCAACATTGTTTACATGCTCGCGGGTGTGATAGTAAAGCTGCTTGTGCAAGATTTCTCGCTCAAATTCTTGCAACGCAAAGGTTTTGATTTGAGCAATGCTCTCGGCGATGGTTGTGGGAAGTTGCGATGAATGTTCCAGAGAATAAGAGTGCGATCGCCGAGCTTTGTTCATAAACCCACGTTCTGCTTAGTGCAGGTCAGTAATGATCCTGCAATGATAACTTTTTCTCGCACCCTCTGTTATCAGCGAATCGCGCTGACATTTGCCTCGTGTTTAGGGGTTGCTCTAACTCTAGGTAATCCAACCAATAAAAAGAAACGTTAATTATTTTTGAAACAATAAATTGAAATTATCAAAATTTACATCAAAGCTACCTACAGCCCGAACCGTTGAAAAACGATGTTCCAGGGATGCCTGTCCATCTGGTCGCTCACCTGGGGCAATTTCGCCTGCTCGTGGTCGATTGATGAATTTTTGCAACAACAGTGGCTAAGCCAGTAGTAGCAAATATTATAGGGGATTGATAAAGTTGTATATTATCGGTTAAAGGCTTTGTGTTGATTTCAGTTAATGCAAAGAGGTAGAGAAACCGTGAAACGATTAATGCGCTTATTAACAATTTTGATGCTGGTAGGGTGCCTGGGATGGTTCGGAGTGCCCCAAGACGCGATCGCTGCCGACTTAAGCAGTGTCGCCTTTAGCCAGGTACCAGTCTTGGCAGTTGAAGCAGAGATGCCTTTGCGGAACCGGGCGGACGAGAAGCTAGGAACGGAATTCGGGAAAAAAATTGATTTGAACAACACGAACGTGCGAGCCTTTACGCAGTATCCAGGGCTGTATCCCAACCTCGCCACGAAAATTGTTCGAAATGCTCCCTACCAAAAGGTAGAGGATGTGCTGGAAATTCCTGGACTGAGCGATCACCAGAAACAAATCCTGCAAGCAAACCTGGATAAATTCGCCGTAACCACGGCGGACTCCACCTTCACCGAGGGGGACGACCGCTATAACAACGGCATCTACAGATAAATAAAAGAAGTCTGGGAGTCAGAAGGGCTCATTTTAGAGTGACGGATGACTCATTATTTGCTTTGCCTTGCTCCAGAATCAACCCACTCCGCTCGGAGTGGGTGATTTTTTATCTAGCTAATCGCTAAGATTGATCGTTAAATATCTTCTAACTCAATTCCTTGCCTCAGCTAGATCTTCCCAGCCAGTTTGATGTTTTAGTCGTCGGAGCTGGTGCCGCTGGTCTATACACGGCGCTTTGTCTTCCAGACACCCTCCGGGTCGGCTTGATTACTAAAGAAACTATTTCCCTTTCTGCTAGTGATTGGGCGCAGGGTGGCATTGCGGCTGCGATCGCCCCAGAAGATTCCCCAACGCTGCATATTGAAGACACAATCCGGGCGGGAGCAGGTTTGTGCGATCGCGAAGCCGTGAAGTTTATCGCCCAGCGTGCGCCCAGCTGCATCCAGTCGCTGGTAAAGATGGGGGTTGCGTTTGACCGCCGTGATAGCGAGTTGGCTTTAACCTTGGAAGCAGCTCATTCTCGCCGTCGCGTCCTCCATGCCGCAGATACCACCGGTCGGGAAGTGATCACAACACTGACGGCACAAGTACTGCAACGCCAGAATATTCAGGTGATCCAGCAAGCGTTCGCCTTGAGTGTTTGGCTCCATCCCCAAACCAAACGCTGCCAAGGGATTAGCCTGGTTCATCAGGCTCAGGTGATCTGGGTACGAGCGGGTGCGGTGGTTCTGGCAACCGGCGGCGGCGGTCAGGTGTTTGCCCAAACTACCAACCCAGGTATTAGTACGGGAGATGGGGTAGCGATCGCTTGGCGTGCCGGTGCCCTGCTGCGGGACTTGGAATTTGTCCAGTTTCACCCCACTGCCCTGACTAAACCCGGTGCTGACCGCTTTCTGATTAGTGAAGCGGTACGCGGCGAGGGTGCCCACTTAGTCGATTCCCTTGGGCATCGCTTCGCCTTCGATTACCACAGTGCTGGGGAACTCGCGCCTAGAGATGTCGTCAGCCGCGCCATTTTCAGCCACTTGCAACGTACCTCAGCTGAACCAGCTACGGCTCATGTCTGGTTGGATTTGCGACCGATTGAGCACTCGTTGATTCGCCACAGGTTTCCAAATATCATTCAGGTCTGTCAACGCTGGGGCATTGACGTATTTTCGGAACCAATTCCCGTTGCCCCTGCTGCCCATTACTGGATGGGTGGGATTGTCACGGATGTGATGAACCGCACCTCTATCCCCGGTTTGTACGCGGTAGGGGAAACAGCTAGTACTGGAGTGCATGGTGCCAATCGTTTGGCAAGTAATTCTCTGCTCGAATGTATTGTGTTTGGTGCCCAAATGGCTGATATCGAGATTGACACCGATTCAGCTGGGGCTTCCACACCGATTCAGCAGTCAAAGGAATTCCTAACTTTTTCACCCCCGTCTACCGGAGGCAGCGACTGGGATACCCAGCTAACATTGCTAGAAGCGCTGCGCCAAGAGTTACCGCGCCTGGTATGGCAGCGTGCTGGAATCTGCCGGGAGCAGGAAGGGTTGGAGGAAGCGAGATCTAAGGTGGAAGCGTGGCAACAACAGTTTGCCGCCCTACCCCTAAGTCAATTTCTGCTGAATTTGCCCCCAGCCGTGCCAGCTGGTTTTACCCTACCGGATGCTGAGCGGCAATTGCGACTGTGGGGAGAAACCCGCAACTTACTTGATGTAGCGTACTTAATTCTCAAAAGTGCAGCGTTTCGTACTGAAAGCCGGGGTGGACACTACCGGCTAGACTATCCCCACCCAGACCCCACCTGGCAAGTTCACACTTTGGTCCAACAAGACAAGTGGTCTAAGTCTGGGCTGTTGGGAAACTAATAAACCGGAGCTAGGGACTTGCTATACAAGGCGCTCTTGGGTATCACTCGCAACACTTCCTCAACTGTCGTCACCCCGCTTATGATCTTTTCAATCGACGCTACGCGAAATGAGGCAAAGTTGATCTCCCTGAGATATCGATGCAGCTGGGTGAGGGTACCTTCATAGATAATCTCCCGCACTGCATTGTCTATATCCAGTAACTCCACGATCGCTTCCCGTCCAAGGAAGCCAGAATTGAAGCACATAGAGCAGCCCCGACCCCGCCGCCATTTGTCTGAATTCGCCTGATTTGGCTCCAAGCCCAGCAACTGCAAATCCTCCTCCTTTGGCGTGTAGGGTTCGGCACAGCTAGGGCACACCCGGCGCACGAGTCGCTGTGCCACAATTCCCAGCAGGGCGTCACTGATTAAACCAGGGTCGGGACCAATATCTTTGAGACGGGGAATCGCACCCACGGCGTCATTTGTGTGCAGGGTGGTAAACACCAAGTGTCCAGTCAACGCCGCCCGTACTGCTGTTTCAGCTGTTTCACCGTCCCGGACTTCCCCCACCATAATTATGTCTGGGTCTTGGCGTAGAATTGCCCGTAAGCCCCCGGCAAAGGTCATACCCGCTGCTTCATGCACCTGGGTTTGGGTGATGCCGGGCAACACATACTCCACCGGATCTTCTACCGTCACGACGTTAACATGTTCCCCTGCAACGGCTTGCAGACTGGTATAAAGCGTACTGGTTTTACCCGAACCCGTGGGACCGGTGAGGATGATCATCCCCTGGGGCTGCCGTAACCAGGTTTTGTAAATCGGCAGCGTCTTCTCCGTGAAGCCTAAGTTGTTGATGTCAGAAAAGGGGTTTTTCCGAGGCAGCAAGCGAATCACAGCTTTTTCCCCGTTGACGCAGGGCAGGGTACTGACTCGCATGTCCATTCCTAATTCTGCCTCTGTTCCGGCAGCATATTTCTCCTCAATCCTCCCATCTTGGGGGCGTCTGCTTTCGGCGATGTCCATCTTAGACATGACTTTGAGGGCGACGATCACCCTCCGACTCAGATCACCTGGCAATGTGGTGATGTCTCGCAGCACGCCATCAATGCGATAGCGGACTCTTAACCCGTCTAGCATTGGTTCGAGATGGATGTCGCTGGCGCGGTTGCGCAGGGCACCGGAAAGCAGGGTTTTAATCCGACCAATCTGATCAGCTGCTTTCGAGAGATAAATCTCTGTGGTTTCAGTGATGTCTTCAGCACAGTGCTCTCCAGTGATCGGATTCACCAGGGGGTCAGAGCTGATGCGGTTAGGATTGAGATTTTGGGTGTGAAACCAGGCGCGATAGCTCTTATCGGCAATCGGAGTAAGTTTTATCTGGCTGAGGGTGCGATCGCTTAGTTCTTTGATCTCCTCTGAGGATAGAGTGACTGGACTTCCCAGGTAGTAACAACCACGCCAAAGTAGTAATGGAATTGCCTTTGGCAAAGAATTTCTGTCGGTAAAGTGGCGCAAAAATCTTGAACTTACATCCCGGTCGAGCAACGCCTGGTTTACATTTCCTTGCTCATCTACCAAGAGTTTCAGCGCTTCGTCGCAGCTAATCTCTTGATTTTTCAGGCGTTGCCAAGCGGAGGTAGTAGAAGGATAAGTCTGCATAACCTTTTATTATCTTAGTATAGTTTATACAGCGTTTCCATTATAGTTAACATAGCTTTAAAAAAATAATCGCCCCCAAGGGCGATGGATGATCCGAAAAAACTCTTTCGGGCTGACTATGAGGCAAAGTTTTTAAAATTGCGAGGTCCTTTGTACCCGGAAACTTGAGCGAGTTCATCCAAGGATTTCACCCCTGGATAGGATTTACCGTTAATCACCCAAGTGGGAAAGCTTTGAACATTTGCTGCTTGGCAGAGGTCTGGGTGCGCGTTTTTGCCACCTTCGGCACACTCAACGTGATCGATTTCACTATACGCCTCTTTACCAAACAGTTGCTTCTGTTCGTGGCAATGGGGGCACCACCAAGCAATGTATTCCTTAGCGCCTATTTGTTTAAGATGACGCGCTAGGGCGACTTCAGCTGGGCCAGAAGAAGTTGTGATTGGCCAACCGACTCCAGGTATTGGTTGCCCGGTTGGACTCAGGCTGGGAGGGCTAGTTTGTCCGGGAGTTGACGAAGCTGTAGCAACTGGGCCATTCAGCTTGGCGTAGACACCTAGTGTGCCAATTAGCGTCACCATGCCAACAACAATGGCAGTAAATATTATTTGCCCGATATCCTCCCAAGCACGGCCTATTATTGTCAGGACTAAGAGGCTGACTGAGAATAGAGCCGAGCCCAGGCAATACAGACACAGAGCGTTGATTTTAAAGGCTAGCAGATACATCAGGTAGCCGCTGAAGACCGACATAGCGATCGCTCCAGCCAACAGCAGCAACCAAGTCCAATTCTCCAGTTTGGAGCGGAGTTCTTTCTTTTCTGGCGCAGAGAAGAAAAGGGGAGCCAAGGCAAATATCACCATACTGGTGTAAGCCAGGAAGCCAAACAACGCTAGGGGCTGTCCGAAAACCGTGGCATAGGGGCTGGCTAGGACAAAATCACAGCTTTGGGTAGGGCAGGCAGTAGTGCCTTGTGTCAGCTTGACTACGGTGAGATAAGCCGTTGTCAGGGCACCCAGTCCCGCGATCGCTGCAATTAGCGGACGAGACCAGCGATGAATCCAGGGAATAGAACGTCGGCGACTCATGATTAATTTACCGGCTCTTTGACGACCGCTGAACAGCTTTGATTCACCAAGGAAAACGGAGATGTCAACCTTGCCCAGCTAGACTCAGTTAATACTAATTTACTATTGAATCGCGATAAATCGCCAAGTAAAATGCTATAATCTGAGCAATCTATGCTTAGGGCTACTGATGAATCCCTTTCAGGGATTGAAATATAGAGTCTGGTTGTGCCGCTTGAGCTTTCCCTGGAGCCTTTTGGCGTGCTGCTTCCACAAATTGGCTGACGCGAATCGGGTCAATTGGTTGCTCGCGGCGGCCATGGCGCTTGAGAGAACTCGAAACAATTACGCCATCTGCTGCTTGCATCAGAGTGGAAATATTTTCCCAACTGGCACCACTGCCGATAAAGACCGGGGTGCCATTAGCCGCAGCCGTTGCCAGTTCTAGGTCTTCCAGGTTGGGAGGGCTACCAGTCGCCCAGCCAGACAAAATCACACCGTCTGCCAAACCGCGCTCAATTGTGTCTTGCACGGCGGTAGTGAGATTGGGTGAACCCAAGGGCCGTGCGTGCTTCACCAGCACATCGGCTAAGATTAACACATTGCTACCTAACTCGCGGCGATAGCGGAGGAGTTGATGGGCTTGTCCTTCAATTAGCCCTTGGTCAGTTGCCATCACGCCGGTGAGAACGTTGACGCGAATGAATTGCGCCTTAACACAGGTGGCGATCGCCAAGGCACTCTGGGCGTCGTTACGCAAAACATTAATCCCCATCGGTAGCGTCACCAGATTCATCACCTGGTTGACGATCAAAGTCATGGCACTGACGACAGCTGGATCTACTTGGCTTTTAGTAAACGGTGCGTCGAAAAAATTCTCAATCATAATGCCGTCAACGCCACCACTAGCCAGTGCTGTCGCCTCTTGCTCAGCGCGGTCAATAACTGCTTTGAGGCTACCTCCCCAGCGGGGCGAGGTTGGCAGCGGCAGCAAGTGAACAACACCGATAATTGGATTGGGGGTTTTAAATAGCTGATTTAAGTCCACGGGTCTAAATTACGGACTCAGAGTAAAAGGATGTAAATTAAAATCCGATGATTTTTATTCAGGGGCGCTGGAATATCCATCCCCATTGGGGGGGTAGGAAAGGAAAACACCCATAAGATATGTTAAGATAAAAACGAACCGAGAAGATAAGTTTGCCACGACCTAGACCCTAAACGCGTAAAAATTCGCAAGCGGCTTCAAGTAAGCGTCAGCTTTAGACTATGCGTAGGGCGAAGCCCTTGCCAAGGGTAGCGTTTCCGGACGGTAGCGTACAAGAGTCCCACTCCCGCCTAGGGCAGTGGGGATGTCAAATAAAGTAAAAAACGCCCAGTAGCCTCGCTTCAAACGGCATTCTAAATATTCTTGGGACTATTTGTGTAGTTGTTAGGCTTAGTTTCCCACCGCTAGGGCTGGGGAGGTAAACCAACGATTGTAGTTTGGATTAACTTCACGGAAGTTACGTGGTTTCACTATATATATGGGTGACAAGCCAAATATTGCGATTTCTCACTTGGGCTGTGAGAAAAACAGGATCGATACTGAACATATGCTCGGCCTCCTGGTACAAGCAGGGTACGGGGTGGATACTAATGAAGAGTTAGCTGATTACGTCATTGTCAATACCTGTAGCTTTATCCAGGCGGCAAGGGAAGAATCTGTCCGTACCTTGGTAGAACTGGCAGAGGCGGAAAAAAAAATTGTGATTACCGGCTGTATGGCCCAGCACTTCCAAGAGCAGCTGCTGGAGGAATTACCAGAAGCAGTAGCTCTGGTGGGAACCGGCGATTATCACAAAATAGTTGATGTGATTCAGCGGGTGGAGGCGGGTGAGCGTGTAAGCGAGGTTTCAGCTCAGCCGACTTATATCGCCGATGAAAGCACGCCGCGCTACCGCACCACGACCTCGGGGATGGCCTACCTGCGAGTGGCGGAAGGGTGTGATTATGGCTGTGCTTTTTGCATTATTCCGCATCTGCGTGGAAAACAGCGATCGCGCTCAATTGAGTCGATTGTGGCGGAAGCTGAGCAGCTGGCATCCCAAGGAGTACAGGAATTAATTCTGATTTCTCAGATTACTACCAACTACGGTCTAGACCTGTACGGTAAACCTCGTCTGGCGGAATTACTAAGAGCCTTAGGGAAGGTGGATGTTCCCTGGATTCGGATGCATTACGCCTATCCGACTGGGCTTACCCCAGCTGTTGTCAAGGCAATTCAGGAAACGCCCAATGTACTACCTTACCTGGATCTCCCCTTGCAGCACTCGCATCCAGAGATCCTCAAGGCGATGAACAGGCCCTGGCAGGGGCGGGTGAATGATGCAATTATCGAGCGTCTGAAGACGGAACTGCCCCAGGCAGTTCTGCGCACCACCCTGATTGTCGGGTTCCCTGGTGAGACAGAGGAGCATTTTGAGCACCTGTTACAGTTCGTCCAGCGCCATGAATTTGACCATCTGGGCGTGTTTACGTTCTCTAAAGAGGAGGGAACCCCTGCTTATAACCTGCCTGGGGAGCTACCCCAAGAGGTGATGGACGTTCGGCGCGACGCCCTGATGGAAGTGCAGCAGCCGATCTCGTTGAAAAAGAATCAGGCAGAGGTGGGCAAGGTAGTAGACGTCCTAATTGAGCAAGAAAATCCACAGACAGGAGAGTTAATCGGTCGCTCTGCCCGGTTCGCTGCGGAGGTGGATGGCTTGGTGTACGTTCAGGGCGAAGCTCTTCTGGGAGCGATGGTGCCAGTCGCGATCACCGACGCCGATATCTATGACCTTTACGGTCAAGTAGTTAGTAATTAAACAATTTTGAGGTTTTGGTTTGGAAATTCAAATTACTCAGCAATCAACAGCAACAAATAACGTAAAAGCAATCACAATGCCAATCAAAATGGGAGAGTCGATGAACGTTTCGTTCGAAAGCTTGGGCCTGAGTGAGGCTCGTGTTCGCCAATTAGAAAAACTAGGATTTACCACGCCCACAAACATTCAAGCGCAAGCAATGCCTCAGCTGCTGGCGGGGCGGGATGTGGTAGGCCAATCTCAAACGGGAACGGGTAAAACAGCAGCATTTTCGTTGCCGATTCTAGAGCAGATTGATGTTAATCAAAAGCCGGTGCAAGCGCTGATTCTGACGCCGACTCGTGAGTTAGCCGTGCAAGTAAGCCTTGCCATCAGCAGCTTCATTGGCGATCAGGGGTTGCGGGTTTTGGCAATCTACGGGGGCCAAGCAATTGACCGTCAAATTCTACAGCTCAAACGCGGCGTTCATATTGTGGTAGGAACGCCGGGACGGGTGATAGACCTGCTTGACCGGGGCAGTCTCAAGCTGGATCAGGTCAAGTGGCTGGTGTTGGATGAAGCAGATGAAATGTTGAGCATGGGCTTTATTGACGATGTGGAGAAAATCCTCGAATCTGCCCCAGTTGAGCGTCATACGGCTCTGTTTTCTGCCACGATGCCGGTATCGATTCGGCAGTTGGTGTCCAGGTTTTTGCGATCGCCAGTCACAATAACAGTCGAGCAGCCTAAAGCAGCTCCGTCGAAAATAAATCAGGTGGCTTACCTGGTGCCGCGCCACTTGACAAAAGCTAAAGCATTGCAGCCAATTTTAGAACTGGAAGACCCAGAATCTGCTTT
Organism: uncultured bacterium; assembly: GCA_964250845.1. GTDB lineage: Bacteria > Cyanobacteriota > Cyanobacteriia > Cyanobacteriales > Chroococcidiopsidaceae > CAXUIG01. The sequence continues at coordinate 33,781 of CAXUIG010000038.1, forward strand.
GATCTTTGTCCGAACCAGACGAACAGCGGCTGAACTTACAAATCAATTGCAAGCTGCTGGTCACAGTGTCGATGAGTACCACGGCGACCTGACTCAACAAGCGCGGGAGCGGTTGTTAATGCGGTTCCGCAATAAGCAGGTGCGTTGGGTAGTGGCCACGGATATTGCGGCACGGGGTTTAGATGTGGATGAGCTGACTCATGTGATCAACTACGACTTGCCAGATAGCGTGGAAAACTATGTCCACCGAATTGGCCGCACCGGTCGGGCGGGTAAGGAAGGAACGGCGATTACTCTGGTTCAGCCCTTCGAGCGGCGTAAGCAGCAGCAAATTGAGCGCCATGTGCGGCAAAACTGGAAAGTTAATTCGATTCCAACCAAAGCTCAGATTGAGGCACGTCAACTGGAAAAACTACAATTTCAGGTGCGCGAAGCTTTAGCTGGGGAGCGGATGGCTTCATTTTTGCCAATTGTACGCGAGCTGGGTGAAGAGTACGATCCTCATGCGATCGCCGCAGCTGCCCTGCAAATAGCATACGACCAAACCCGCCCCTCCTGGATGCAATCAGACTCCAGCAACACGGAAGAAGACAGAGTTACAGCTACCAAGCCGATCCTAATTAAGCGTTCTCAGACTTCTGTGTCGAAGAATAGCTAGGAATGAGGAGGAGAGGGGGAGAGGGGGAGAAAAGGAGAGG
>CAXUIG010000039.1:0-14867 GCA_964250845.1 uncultured bacterium
TAGCTAGACTACTACATGATGCCATCTGTTGCTCCCAGACCTGAATCCTTACATCTTTCGATGTGGGGCAAAGTCTGAACCCCTATCCGAAGCGTTACCTCCGGCTTTCGCTTTCTCCAGCGTCCTTTACCCTCTAGGTGATTCGGCTTTCCTTACGGTTGGCTTACTCCTGATGGAGAACCTGTAGGGCTTACCGTGTTTCGGACAGATGAGATGCGTTTCAGTTGGGTTCCGTCTATACTCCGGTGGGATTGTTGTCCTTCACTATCAACGTCTACAGTTTGATAGTCACCCACTCACCTTTTGGTCAGAGTGTTACAGCCTTATTTCACTCTCTCCGCCATGACGAAGCTTACGACGATTCACTTTCGTTAACCCTTCTGAATCTTCCTCTTGCACCGATACCAACTTAGGCTGTTAGTATCTTTGTGCTTTCGTGCCTTGCATTCCAGTGAATTCATTACTTACTAACACTGTAGGCAGAGTCATTGACTCTTTTACGTGAGGACAAGGAGAAGGAATCCTTGGAGAGTTTTGACCCTCACTCAAACTGCACGACTTTCACGTCGCACATAAACTCATACGGCATGTTTTTCATTGCTCTTTCGTCCCTGAGTTAGCCAAATGTGTAGTTTTATTACAATCTTAACGAAGTTACCAACAACAGGGGTAATCCATAGAGGTATTTACTTAGTTGCAACTCTGATTCAAGCCAAATACGACACCCAGTCTTTTAAGGGTGCCGGTGAGCCATACCAAATCCCAGTTGCCCTCGGAGAATGCTTCACTCCTTCCAGAACTAGATTCTCTGCTCCCTCTAAATGAGCGGCGGCAATGGGAGTGATGCCGTCTCCCCAGCAATTACCTTGTCCGCAGGTCAGTTTATAACTGCTATAAGCTAGCCACCTGCCTCGACGTCGCTCACCGAAAATGGTCTTCCCAGCTACACAAACGTAGCGAACATTGGGATAGAAGGCTCCAGGGTAGTTGTTATTGACAAAATCGAGAGTCCACCGTGTCCAGCGCTCCTGACTGACATGGGGAGTTCCCAGCGTCACTAGAGTGGAAACATAGGAGTGAGCCTGCCAAGGGCTAAAGGGTGCTGCGTCACCACGACCGAAGTAGGGCTTTTCTCCCAGGTAGATGCGGGAAATCCATCCCCCAGCTGAGTGACCAATCAGGTTAATTTGAGAGGCATTGTATTGCTGTAATACCTGCTTTACTGTGCGGTCGAGTTGCTGCAAAATTGGTGTAACAGGTCTTCCCCCCAAAGTGGGAAACCAATCACGGCGGCGCAGGGGTACCGTTACCGTTGTAAAACCTAGCTGCTGTAAGGATTGTTCCAGTTCGCGGTAAGCGATCGCACTTTCCAAATATCCGGGCAAAATAACCGTCGGTAACATTTAGCTTTCAGCTTCCATCGTAGTAAATTGTGAAAATCGGTACTCTCTACGGCATTAGTGTGGGGCCAGGTGATCCAGAATTGATCACCATCAAGGGACTGCGATCGCTCCAACAAGCCCCGGTGGTGGCGTTTCCGGCTGGCATAAACGGTAAACCAGGAATGGCTCAGTTGATTGTGACAGAATGGCTGCGTCTAGACCAAGTGCAGCTGGCTTTGACTTTTCCCTACGTGCAGGATATGGCAGTGCTAACCCAGGCATGGCACCAAGCAGCCGAACAGGTTTGGCAATATCTGAGCCAGGGTCAAGATGTAGCTTTTGCCTGTGAAGGGGATGTAAGTTTCTACAGCACCTTTACTTATTTGGCTCAGACAATGCAACAGCTGCATCCTGAAACGGTGGTAAAGCTAGTGCCGGGAGTCTGTTCACCAATGGCGGCGGCGGCGGCGCTAGGACTGCCGTTGACAATGAGGCAACAGCGCCTAGCGGTGTTACCGGCGCTTTATACAGTGGGAGAATTGGAAACAGTTCTTGACTGGGCAGAGGTGGTGGTGTTGCTCAAGGTGAGTTCGGTTTATCAGCAGGTTTGGAAGGTGTTGCAGCAGCGTGCTTTACTGGAAAACAGTTGGGTAATAGAACGGGCGACTTTACCGTCGCAAGTAATTTATTCTGACTTACGCGATCGCTTGACCCTAAAACTACCCTACTTCTCGCTCTTAATTGTGCAGGTTTGTGCAGATAAAAGTATGAGAAATGAAGTATGAATTTTTTGTGGCTTCCGCCTTTTGCCTTCATCCTTCCTCTCTTACGGTAGCTGCTATGTCCTACCCCTCCCTAATCAAAACTCTGCCTGAAACATTGTGCCAGCCAAGTTACTTGGCTGCCCTAGCCTCTTTGGGTATCCACGTGCTACTCTGGGCCGTGCTGCCGGTGTTGCCTCTTGGGTTCAAACCTGTAGAGCTGCAACGACCAGTCGGACTGATCGAGTTAACCCCAACTGAACAAAATCGTCTGCCGCAAGTTACCAGACCGCAAGTTACCCTACCGCCCAATGCTCCCCAGCCGAGTGTATTTCCACCTCTGCTCCCGACGGCGAGTGTATTGCCACCATTGCCACCGTTGCGGAGTGTATTGCCACCGTTGCCACCGCCCCCAAGCTCTAGCCTATTAGTACCCCCCAGCGTAACGCCCGTCTACAACTATCCCCTCAGGGCTTCTTCGCCCCAACCCCAGATACCAGTGCTGCCATTACCGGCACCGTTAAGGAATAACTTTACTCCACCGCTCAATTTTAGTAAACTGCCTAACGCAGCCCCAATCTTGCCGCCGCCCTCTATACCACGTCCCAATTCCACCCTGAGTGATCTCCCTGTCAAACCTGCCCTTGCTTTATCCCCCACGCCAGCCACTCCGCCGAAACACAAGAACACCAATCAACCACAGAAGCAACCGCAGAATCAAGAGACTGCTAGAGCTAATCTAGGGACCAACACAACAGCCACATCCGCACGACCAGAAAAACTCCCCGAACGTGGGCGACAAGAGCTACTAGCACTGCAGCAGAGACTGCGAGACTCCGAGCGCAACCCAACAGCCACGTCCGCACGACCAGAAAAACTCCCCGAACGTGGGCGACAAGAGCTACTAGCACTGCAGCAGAGACTGCGAGACTCCGAGCGCAACCCAACTGGCTCTGCATCGGCGCGAACTGCACAAACAATCGCACAGATCAACGACTATAAGGCTCGATACCAGACAGTCCATCAGGCTGACTCGAACGTCGAACCGAAACCAACAATCCGCCTTAATATCAAGACGTGCGAAAAGCAGCTTGATGGTGACATTGCTGTGATTGGGGTTGTGGTCAACCCTGAAGGCAAGATTCTCTCTGGACCTGATTTTATCCCAAAGAACACTCCTACCAACATCCAGCAGGCTGCTAGGGATTATCTCAGGAGATATCGGTTCCCAAAAAGTAATAAACCCACGGATCAACCGTTTCGCCTAGAGTTCAAATACGATACCGCCAAATGTTTTGAAGTTACTCCTCAAAGGAAATTGTTCGCTCCTGTATGGCCTTAGACTCTTCTTTTGCTGCCCAACTGCACATCTGCGCTGAGCGCTTATTCCAGATGCTAGAGCGCTTTAGCCAAGCACGGGTGCTGGTGGTAGGGGATTTGACCCTGGACGAGTTTGTCACTGGTCAGGTGGAAAGGATTTCCAGGGAAGCACCGGTGTTGATTCTGCGCCATGAAACAACCCGGCAGTTGCCTGGGGGTGGGGCAAATGCAGTGTACAACCTGGCGAAGCTGGGGGCGCAAGTGAAGGCTGTGGGACTATTGGGTCAGGATGACCAAGGGCGATCGCTGCGTCACATGTTTGAGTGTGCTGGGATAGATACCAGTGGAATGTTTATTGATCCAGACCGCCCAACCGTGACTAAAACCCGGATTTCTGGTCATTCGCGCCAATCCGTGACGCAGCAAATTGTGCGGATAGACCGGAAATCGGATCAGTTGCCAAACCCCGACTTGCAGCTGGAGCTGGCTGAGTATATCCAGCAACACCTGGGTACAGTCGATGCAGTGGTCTGCTCGGATTATGGGGATGGCATTCTGACTCCGGCGGTGATAACGGCTGCTTTATCCCACCCGCGCACGATAGTAGATGCCCAAAAGCAGATTCAGCGGTATCAGGGGGCGATGCTATTTACGCCGAACCTGCCAGAAGCAGAGCAAGAGGTGGGCTATTCAATTACCACTCCCCAGTCACTCTGTCAAGCGGGGCAAGACCTACTTGCCTTGACCCAAGCACAGCAAATCTTGATTACCCGTGGTGAGGAGGGGATGAGTCTATTTGACCGCGATGGGAGCGAGCATCACATTCCCGCCTTTAACCGCACCAAGGTATTTGATGTTACAGGTGCTGGGGATACAGTGGTGACGGCGCTGACTTTAGGCTTAACAGCTGGGGCATCTGTTTGGGAAGCGGCGGTATTGGGCAATTTGGCAGCAAGTATTGTGGTGCGACAGTTTGGCACTACGACCACGACGCCATCTGAAATGAAGGGGGCTTTACAGGCGCTGCTGGAGGAATACGGTTAGGAAACCGCTGGCGCTGCGCTCCAGGACACAGACGAATATGAGGTTTATGCGGCTAGCACCCAACGCATAAACTAGTTTTGGCAACACAAACAGCAAATGAATCAAATTAACCGCAACCTACCCAGTCTTTGGCAAAGATTTATTTTCGAGATGACCTTTGCGCTTGCGCCTGACCCGTGGCAGCACACCAGCCCATACCAGCAGATTAAGTATGAGCACACCCTCAAGCTGCTGCCGTCTACCCCAATCACGCAAGCGCTCGATCTGGGCTGTGCCGAAGGCTACTTAACGGTACCACTCGCGGCTCGCGTTGACCGCCTGATTGCCGCCGATATTTCCCAGATTGCTCTCACTCGGGCGGCTAAATGCTGCGCTGTCCATAAATTAGAGAATGTTTCCTGTGTGCGCCTTGATCTGACTTTAGACCCCCTCCCCGGCGGCAATGATCTGATCATTTGTGGCGAGGTACTCTACTACGTCAGAGGGCGGAGAGGGCTGCAAGCTGTTGCCCGCAAGCTCGTCGACGCTCTCAATCCCGGCGGCTACTTGCTCACGATGCACTCTCTTTTCGTCGATGAAGAGGCTGACCGCACAAAGTTCGACTGGCTTCTCCCGTTCGGAGCGCTCCTCATTGGCGAAACCCTCGCTACCACCCATCCTCTGCGGCTGCTGAAGGAGATCCGGGCACCCCGCTACCGCATACAACTCTTCCAGTGCGATAGTTCTACGGGTTTTCTCTCACCTCCTAGCCCAGAGGTGACTGAAATTCCAGATTGTCAACTACCTCGGCGCGAGCATAGTGTTCTAGACATGCTTTCATTATCGTTTCTGTACAACCAGCTTCAGCGTCTTGTCAAGTTAACTAAGCGCTAACAGAAAATGGCAGTTGTGAAAAGAGTCAGAACCCCAGCCCTAGAAAGGCGGGGTTAGATTGAGTTTAGGCAATATTGAATATAGGGATAGCCCTCAATCTCCAGAACGAATATGCCATCTTTATCTGAACAAGTCGTACTTATTACCGGTGCCTCGGCTGGGATTGGTGCCGCTCTGGCACAACTTTTAGCCCAAAGATTCATCGGCATCCGCTTAGTCCTGGCAGCGCGTAGCGTCGAAAAGCTAGAAACTGTCGCCGCCACCTGTCGCCAAGCTGGGGCCCAAGTCCTAGCCGTCCCCACCAACTTAGAGAAAATTGAGCAAGTAGAAGCTCTTGCCCAAGCAGCGATCGCCCAGTTTGGTCGGGTCGATGCCTTAGTTAATAATGCTGGCTACGGACAAATGGGACCAGTGGAGTTGATTCCAGCTGTCGCCGCCCAAAGGCAGTTTCAGGTCAACTTACTGGGGCCACTTGCCTTGATCCGGGCCTTGGTGCCTCAGATGCGTGACTCTGGCGGTGGAAGAATTATCAATATTAGTTCCTTGGGAGGACGGTTGGCGTTTCCTTTTGGGGGCTTATATAGCGCCTCTAAATTTGCCTTAGAAGGACTCAGCGATGCTTTACGCATGGAACTGGCCCCATTCAACATCAAAGTCAGCGTCATTCAACCAGGCCCAGTAAGCACTGATTTTTTTGTCGTCGCTGCTCGAGCGGTCGAAGAAACCGTAGCAACGCCCGAAAATACACCCTACCGCCCTGCCTTTGAGAAGCTAAAAGGACTTGAGAAACAAACCAGTAGCCGAGCCTGGACCTCCTACCGTGTGGCTGAGGTAATTGTACAAGCTCTGACGGATCGCCACCCCCGTCCCCGCTACATAGCCGCCACAGGTGGCAAATTCTTACTGTTCTTCATGACCAAAATGTTGCCAACTAGGTTCGTAGACGCCTTTTGGCAGCGGTTCTACGGCATTGATCTGGTTGCTAAAGACTGGCAGTGGCAAAAGAACCAGGATGAAAAACTACCTCATATTGTACCGGATGAAAGCGTTTATTCTGAATAGAATTATGACCGAAATAGGGCACAGACGCTAAGCTCGAAGATGCAAGGCATCTTGATTGAATCCCCTGCTATGATGGTAAGTTTACCTGAACCCTGACTCCTTAATTTATAAATATGGACTTATTAGAGTACCAGGCTAAGGAATGGTTTCGTGAGATGGGCATTCCGGTTTTGCGATCTCAACGAATTGACCGCCCCGCCGATCTCAAGGGGCTGAAGATTCCGTATCCGGTCGTACTAAAGTCCCAGGTTCGCACTGGTGGAAGGGGCAGAGCTGGTGGGGTCAAGTTTGTGGCAAACACGATTGATGCGATCGCAGCAGCCCAGACAATCTTCAACCTGCCCATAGTAGGGGAGTTTCCGGAAGTGCTGCTGGCGGAGGCAAAGTACGATGCCGACCGGGAATTTTACCTGGCGGTGGTTTTAGATGCCGCCGTCCGCAGACCTGTGCTTCTAGGTTCCCCTCAAGGAGGCATTGATGTGGAATTAGCACTCGAGCAAATGCAGCATGTTGTGGTCGAACAGGACTTCTCCCCGTTCTATGCCCGGCGGCTGGCTGTAAAAATGGGATTGCAGGGTGCCTTAATTCAGTCAGTTAGTGCGATTGTGGAGAAAATGTACCAGCTGTTTGTGCAGAAAGACTTAGATCTGGTGGAAATTAATCCGCTGGGTGTCAGTCCGACTGGTGAAGTCATGGCTCTGGATGGTAAGGTGACGGTCAACGATGCAGCGATCGCCCGTCATCCAGACATCACTTTGATGGCGGCAAGAATAGCAAACGGTGCTACCAGTCGACAGACAAACGGGGAGTTTGGTAACACAAAGGATGTGGAAAGTTTGGGCAAGATCGGGATTTTGGGCAATGGGGCTGGTCTGGTGATGGCAACATTAGATCTGGTCACCCATGCCGGTAGTAAGCCAGTAACTTGTGTAAATGTGGGGCAGGGGGGTAACTCGGATTCATCACCGGCTAGCTTTTGCGATCGCCTGGAACAAGGTCTAGAGTTCCTTAGCAAAGACAAAAACATTCAGGTTGTGTTAGTCAACATCCTGGGTAGCGTTCCTAGTTGTGAGCAAGTGGCTGGCGTCATTGCCAAGTTTGTGCAAAGCCGCGAACGCACCAGTGCTGGCAAAACCCGCTCGCACCCCCAGCAGCCTCGCCTGGTTGTGCGGATGGCCGGTTCAGAGTTGGACTCAGCCAGAAAGCTTTTAGGAGCTCTTGCAGTGCCACTGGTAGAGAATTTGGATGAAGCGGTGGCTCAAGCAGTCCGTCTCGCCAAGTCAGCTGCTGCTAAAAAGTAATGAAATTAACGCCAAACAGCAAAGTTTTGATCCAGGGGATCACAGAACCGCTAGCCTCAACCCATGCGGCTCGGATGAAAGCCTACGGCACGAATGTAGTAGCTGGGGTTAGTCCCGGTGAAGGTGGGCAGACAATGTATGATATTCCAGTGTTCGACCTGGTAGAGCAGGCGCTGCACGTGGTTGGCCCAGTTGAGACCACGATCATCTTTGTGCCACCGTACCAGGCACTAGATGCGGCATTGGAAGCGATCGCAGTCGGTATCCGGCAGATCATCATCATCTCAGCGGGGATGCCTCCCCTGGATATGGTTAACTTACTCCGTAAGGCGGAGGCAACAGAAACTTTGGTGGTGGGGCCGAACAGTCCGGGCATCATTGTGCCGGGAAAAATTCTCTTAGGCACTCATGCCAGTGAGTTTTATACTCCTGGACCGGTGGGAATTGTTAGCAGCAGCAGCACACTCACATATGAAATTGCCCTGGAACTTACCAAGTCAGGGTTAGGACAGTCCATTGGTGTCAGCATTGGCAATGATGCGATCGCTGGCTCCTCCTTTCTCCAATGGCTGCAAATCCTAGATGAGGATGAAACGACACAGGCGATCGTTTTAGTGGGGGAGCCTGGAGGTAACAGCGAAGAAGCCGCCGCCCGCTACATTGCCGAGGCGATTGATAAGCCGGTGATTGCCTATATCGCCGGTTGCCATGCACCGGTAGGAAAACATTGGGGCCATACTGGCACCTTAGCGGCTGTTGTCGGACGGGGAGCTGACGTTGGCACGGCACAAAGCAAATTAGCTGCTTTTAAGGAAGCGAAAATCCCAATAGCTGAGCGCCCTTCTCAAATTCCAGAACTGGTGAAAAAGACACTTAATAAAAGTCACAAGTCAGAAGGCAAGAGTTAACACTGCTGACTCTTGCCCTCTCCTGATGCCCAGACTCCTAATAAGAGTATTCCAAGGCTATAATAATAAACCCTCAATCAAAGAAATAAAACAACTATGGCACAGCAATACCGCATCACGCTTTTACCAGGCGATGGAATTGGCCCGGAAATTATGGCAGTGGCGGTAGACGTGCTGAAGGTAGTGGGAGAGCAGCTTTCCTTACGCTTTGAATTTCAGGAAGCGCTAATCGGGGGTGCTGCGATTGACGCCACCTCAGAACCACTACCACCTACAACCCTAGAAATGTGCCGTAACAGTGATGCGGTTTTACTCGCGGCAATTGGTGGGTACAAGTGGGACTCTCTACCACGCCATTTACGTCCAGAAAGCGGACTGCTGGGACTAAGGGCGGGACTAGGACTATTTGCCAACCTACGCCCAGCGAAGATATTGCCCCAGCTGATTGATGCCTCACCCCTGAAACGAGAGGTGGTAGAGGGTGTCGATATTATGGTGGTGCGCGAACTCACGGGTGGGATTTACTTTGGGCAACCTAAAGGCATTTTTGCCACAGAAACTGGTGAGAAGCGGGGCGTCAATACTATGGCTTACACCGAAGCGGAGATTGACCGAATTGGGCGCGTGGCGTTTGAAACGGCTCGCAAACGTACAGGTAAACTCTGCTCGGTAGATAAGGCAAATGTGCTGGAGGTATCTCAGTTGTGGCGCGATCGCATCACCCAACTGGCTACTGAGTATCCAGACGTAGAACTATCTCATATGTATGTAGATAACGCCGCTATGCAGCTGGTGCGTTGGCCCAAACAGTTCGACACCATTGTCACAGGCAATCTCTTCGGCGACATTCTCTCTGATGCAGCTGCCATGCTCACTGGCAGTATTGGCATGTTACCCTCTGCCAGTTTAGGTGCTGCTGGAGAAGTCGGTGTGTTTGAACCCGTCCACGGTTCTGCCCCGGATATTGCCGGGCAGGATAAAGCAAATCCCCTGGCACAGGTTCTGAGTGCGGCGACAATGCTACGCTATGGTTTGAACCAGCCAGCGGCGGCAGAGCGGATTGAGCAGGCGGTGTTGCAAGTGTTGGACAGAGGCGATCGCACTGGCGACATCATGTCTGAAGGTATGAACCAACTGGGTTGCCGCGCCATGGGAGATGCCTTGATTCAGACCACACAACAGCTTCAATCTTAATCTTGAGTTGCCAAATGGCGGCAAGGCTTGCTAGAACTTTCGTAATAAAATCAAGTCGAGGTTAAGAAACAGGGGTCAATAAGTGGTATACGCGTTTGCGCAACAACCAGAAAATCAGACCAACCGGATAGACCTCCCAGCATTGATTGAGCCCAATTTACTCAGAGCCGCTCGACAAATCTATCGGCTCTACTGGGCAGTGAGTCCGAACCGGGTTCAGGGTGCGAGCGGCGTGGCAATAAATAAATTAACGTATCGGGGTATGCTGGTATTCTCTAGCAAACCAATTATTTTACTGCAAGAATGTTTTGTCCCGCTCAATCAGCTTGAGTCTCAAATCTAGTAAGTTAAGCTGTAACCTACAATTAAGTCAATTTTGGGTTGAGAGTTTGCGCTCGCGCTCCGAGCGACTTGGATTCATCGTCTTGCTAAAATCCAAAATCTAAAATATTTATGGAGATCCTGATTGCGTTAAGCGCCGCTGTCATAGTCTTCGCCTTAGGAGGATCTGTTGGCAGTTTTATCAATGTAGTGGTATACCGGCTGCCAGCTGGGTTATCGCTCCTATGGCCTCCTTCTCGCTGTCCTCATTGCTTGCACCAGCTTGGTAAAAGCGAGAATGTGCCAGTATTAGGCTGGCTATGGTTACGGGGACGATGTCGTCAGTGCAAAGGGAAAATTTCCCGCCGCTATCCAGTGGTGGAAGCGACAACAGGAATGCTATTTTTGCTAGTGTTCTGGAGGTTTGGGGTATCGCTTCAAACCCTTGGTTATTGGACGTTTTGCAGCTGGCTACTAGCGCTGGCGCTGATTGATTTAGATACGATGACCCTGCCAAATCCGCTCACCCAGTCGGGATTAGTTGCTGGTGTTGTGTTTGGGCTGGTTGCCGGTTTTCTACCAAAAGCCAGCTGGGCTGGAGGGGTATATCAGTTAATGTTTGGTATCGTTGGTGCGGTGCTGGGCTTATGGTTATTTGACCTAATCAATGTGGTGGGTTCAATAACCCTTGGGCAAGCTGCAATGGGTGGGGGAGACGCCAAACTAGCAGCAATGCTGGGAGCTTGGTTGGGCTGGAAGTATCTGCTGCTGGCTGGGTTCCTTGCCTGTGCTGTGGGGGCGTTTGTGGGTGGGGGTGCAATCGCTCTGGGTTTGCTTCCCCGGCGGCAACCGATGCCCTTTGGTCCCTTTCTTGCTCTGGGAGCAGTGATGACTATATTTGAGGGCGAGACGATTTTGTCTGCCTACCTGCGGTTATTTTTCCCAACCAACTGACACCGGCATTGCCACACTAGAAGTGTTTAGAGTTTGGTTCGGCCTGTTTTGCCCTACTACACCCGGTTGTCTAAGATAAAAATGGCTAATAACGAAGAATCACGCGGTTTGATGTCTCTGTTTGATTGGTTTGCAAATCGACGGAAATCCGGTCCCATTAGCCGCGAGCGCCAAGAGCGTGAAATTGCTGATGGGCTATGGAATAAGTGTGTGGCTTGCGGCGTTTTGGCTTATACCAAAGACCTACGAGCTAATCAGATGGTGTGCCTGGAGTGCGGACATCATGGGCGGGTGGATAGCGATGAGCGCATCCGCCAGCTGATTGATCCTAATACCTGGATGCAGCTCGATGAGCAGTTGCGTCCATCTGACCCGCTACAATTTCGCGATCGCAAAGCCTATAGCGATCGCCTGGTGGAAACCCAAGAAAAAACTGGTCTAGTAGATGCTGTCCAAACCGGCTTGGGTCAACTAGATGGCTTGCCAATTGCCCTCGGCGTGATGGAATTCCGGTTTATGGGCGGTAGCATGGGTTCGGTGGTGGGAGAAAAACTCACCCGCTTAGTGGAGCGAGCCACGCAAAAGCGCTATGCCGTGATTATAGTCTGTGCCTCTGGTGGTGCCAGGATGCAAGAAGGTATGCTGAGCCTGATGCAGATGGCGAAGATATCAGCCGCTTTGGAGCGCCATCGAGAAGCAAAACTGCTCTACATCCCGGTTCTGAGTGATCCGACCACCGGGGGTGTCACCGCCAGTTTTGCGATGTTGGGCGACATCATCATCGCCGAACCAAAGGCAACCATTGGTTTTGCCGGTCGTCGAGTCATTGAGCAAACCCTGCGAGAAAAGCTACCAGATGAGTTTCAGACTGCTGAGGATCTCATGCGTCACGGTTTTGTGGATGCGATCGTACCCCGCACTCAGCTGAAGAAAACTTTGGCTCAGTTGATTCGCTTACACCCGCCCCTCCCAGGTACAGCCCTGAAGAATGTACCTTTGGAGACAGTGACTTTAACTGCCACCAGTTCTGATTGAACGTTGAACTTTAAAGCCATGGGGAGCAAAGTTGGGTGTACCTCTTACCTGTAAAATTGGCATAGGTTAGCCCTCCACAAGTGTGGGAACTGATGAGTTTGTTGGCGGACTTCTAACCCTTACGCCCATGGCTGCGGTCAATCAGCCTAATGTCCCAACTCATCGGTTCGTGAGCAAAGCTTGCGGTGTAGGGGCGATCCGCCGGGTCGCCCCTAATACTTTGAGCAAAACTCGCGTTGCGGTTAACCAACTGTCTTAGGGACAAGCCTTCTAGCCTTGTGCTGGAGGTAGTTGACATTAGAGCGGTTCAATCTCTACCTGTCAGTAAACAATCATTATGGGTTTTGCAGACCTGTCCATTGCAGAGATAGCAGAGGACTACAGCCTTCGAGTAGAGGAAGTGTTACATCTGTGCGAGCAGTTGGGAATTGCCTATAAAACCTGCAATACCCGTCTGGCTTTGGAGGATGCAAAGGCAATTATTTCCCAAATTTTGTCTGAGAAACATCGTTCAGGCACTGGCGGCTCTTCAGGCGGAGCCGAGCTCACCTGAAATCTAATGCTACGAATGCAAGCGGGACGCAAAGTCCGTAGTGGAGTGGATTGAACAAGCGCTAAATAGCTGTGTTGAGCGTCTAAAATCGTTAAGGGGAACCATGTTTAAAAAATTGATCGGGCTTGCTGTGGCGACTGTGTTGTTCACATTTCAACTCGTTGTTGGCAGTGCGACAGCAGTCGAACTAAGCGAAGCCGCCCGCACGGTGCCATTAAATGATCAGGGTAACACCGTTGTAATTAGCCTCAAACAAATCCAAGAAGGGAAACGCTTATTTAACTACGCCTGTGCCCAGTGTCATGCTGGGGGCGTCACCAAGACTAACCAGAATATAGGACTCGACCCCGAAGCCCTCGCCCTGGCAACACCACCTCGTAACAACGTTGAAGGGCTGGTGGATTATATCAAACATCCAACCTCTTACGATGGGGAAGATAACATTGCGGAATTACACCCGAGCATCGAGAGCGCAGATATTTACCCAGTAATGAGAAATCTGACGGAAGATGACTTGGTGGCGATCGCCGGTCATATTCTCGTGCAACCGAATATTGTGGGCCAACAGTGGGGAGGTGGCAAAATCTATTATTAAGGCTAGTCCTTAGTCAGGCAGGGGGAGCCCCCTGCTCCCCTGCTCTGTTCGATCACCTGCCCTTGAGCTAACACCATAAAAGGTTGCGCCTTAAATGCTAAGTCGATTGTTGCGCCTTCGTCTGGTCATCGTTTTGCCAGTAGTCTTACTCGTGATGCTGGGCGGCTCACCAGCACTCGCTGCCTCGATAGATTCTTATGTTGTTCGGTATTTACACGTAACTGAGCCAGTAGCCCTCGAATTGGATGGGCAGGGTGAAACTCGCGAGTTTTCACCGCAAGACCTATCTAATGGTAAACAGCTGTTTGAGACCCACTGCTTGAACTGTCATGTGGGCGGTGCAACTTTACCGGACCCTTTAGTGTCTCTATCCCTGAAAAAGCTAAAGGGTGCCACTCCCCCGCGTGATAACATCAACAATCTGGTTGCCTACTTCCGGCAACCCATGACCTACGACGGCAGTGAAGAAAGCTATTGGTGTCGCCAAGTACCTGAAAGTTGGCTGTCCAAAGAGCAGGTAGAAAGCTTAGCAGCTTTCGTTTTGACGGCGGCGCAAAAGGCTCCTGGTTGGGGAGCAGAAAATTTTTGACAACGGATTGCCTGATCTACGACAACTTGTCATATTTCCGCCTCGTTTTTATTTACAATTGAAGAACGGAAACAAAATTTTCAGGATCAAGCTATGAAATTCATTGCTGCAACTGTGCGGCGGTTTGGGTTAGCCGTGTTGACGATGGTGCTGGTTGCTACCAGCTTCGCCTTATTCACTCCCCCCGCTGCTGCTGAAACCTACAAGGTGAAGCTGGGGTCTGATAAAGGAATGCTAGCGTTTGAGCCGAAAAAGTTGACTATTAAACCTGGTGACACTGTTGAGTGGGTGAACAACAAAGTTCCTCCCCACAATGTAGTGTTCGATGCGGCAAAAAACCCCGAAAAGAGTGCGGATTTAGCTAAATCCCTGTCTCATAAGCAGTTGATGATGACTCCCGGTCAAGAGGCGAAAACGACCTTTCCAGAAGACGCACCAGCGGGTGATTACTCTTTCTACTGTGAACCCCACCGTGGTGCTGGCATGATCGGCAAAATCACTGTCGAAGGCTAGCAACGCGGCTGAATCATCTGGCGCACTTGCTTGATGAAACCCCCTCTGTCTTGTGCAGAGGGGTTTTTTGTGTATTATTCATCAACGCGCCAAATCTATCTACGGGTTAGAACACATGGTGATCGAAATTGGCTATCGTGTTGCCAGGATTTAAAAGGATGAGGCAAAACACCCGTGGTTCCCTTGCGAGATAACAACCCTACGAAACGCACCCCGTATGTAACTTATGGACTGATAGCTACCAATATCCTGATTTTTTTATATGAACTGACTCTGGCACCGCAACAATTAGAAGGTTTTTTCCACCTGGCGGCAGTAGTGCCACTAGAGTTAACGGCTAGCTTTGCCGGTATCCCTGTAAATCAGCCTGTGCCCGAGTGGGCAACCTTGATTACGTCGCAGTTCCTCCACGGCGGTTTTTTGCATGTGCTGGGGAATATGTGGTTTTTGTGGATTTTTGGC